>NZ_JBEXNO010000041.1:0-68767 GCF_040611175.1 Streptomyces sp. NPDC003036
GCCGGGCTCGGCGGCGCGCATGCGTCCGGCGCCGGCCGGCGCCGCTGGTTCCAGCGGAAGCCGGCCGCCCCCGCCGCGCCGCGCGGGGTGTATCTGGACGGCGGGTACGGCGTCGGCAAGACGCACCTGCTGGCCTCGCTGTGGCACGCCACCCCGGCGGAGCCGTCGCTCAAGGCGTTCGGCACGTTCGTGGAGCTGACCAACCTGGTGGGCGCGCTGGGCTTCCAGCAGACCGTCGCCACACTCAGCGGGCACCGGCTGCTGTGCATCGACGAGTTCGAACTGGACGACCCGGGCGACACCGTGCTCGTGTCGACGCTCCTCGGCAAGCTGGTGGACGCGGGCGTGGCGCTGGCCGCCACGTCCAACACGCTGCCGGGCAAGCTCGGCGAGGGCCGGTTCGCGGCCGCCGACTTCCTGCGCGAGATCCAGGGCCTGTCCGCCCACTTCCGCCCGCTGCGCATCGACGGTGAGGACTACCGCCACCGCGGGCTGCCCGAGGCCCCGCCGCCGTACGCCGACGAGCAGGTGGCGAAGGCGGCGCACGCCACGCCCGGCGCGTCGCTCGACTCCTTCCCGCGGCTGCTGGAGCACCTGGCCCGGGTCCACCCGAGCCGGTACGGGGCGCTGACCGACGGCGTCGCGGCGGTCTGCCTGACCGGCGTGGAGCCGGTGCCGGACCAGTCGACGGCGCTGCGCCTGGTCGTCCTGGCCGACCGGCTGTACGACCGGGAGGTGCCGGTCCTCGCCTCCGGGATGCCGTTCGACAAGCTGTTCAGTGACGAGATGCTGAACGGCGGGTACCGCAAGAAGTACTTCCGGGCGATCTCGCGGCTCACCGCGCTGGCGCGCGACGCGAAGCGGCTGGTGGAGCAGTAGGTTTGGGGCAAGGGCCTGTCTTTCGGATCTTGCCGGGCTCGCGTGCCCGGCGAGATCCGGAAGGCAGGCCCTCGTCGGGACCGTCCTTCCGAAGGGAACCCACATGGCCACCACGCGTCACGCGCACACCGTCTGGGAAGGCAACCTCACCGAGGGCACGGGTACCGTGTCCCTCGACTCGTCCGGCATCGGCAGCTACCCGGTCTCGTGGCCGGCCCGCGCCGAGGAGCCGAACGGCAAGACGAGCCCGGAGGAGCTCATCGCCGCCGCCCACTCCAGCTGCTTCTCGATGTTCCTCTCCGGCGCCCTCACCAAGGCGGGCAACCCTCCCACCCGCCTGAACACCCAGGCCGACGTGACCTTCCAGCCCGGCAAGGGCATCACGGGCATCCACCTCACCGTGGAGGGCGAGGTGCCGGGCCTGGACGAGGCCGGGTTCGCCAAGGCCGCCGAGGACGCCAAGGCGGGCTGCCCGGTCAGCCAGGCGCTCACGGGTACGGAGATCACCCTCACGGCGAAGCTCGCCTGACGCCTCGCCTCCGTCCCTCGCTCGTCGTACGAACGAGGCAACGTGGCCCGCATGGTCGGCGCGGTCGGCACAGTCCGAGCCGTCGAGAGTGTTCACGTGTCACCAGACCGCGTGATACACACGTGCGGGTCACGTCACATCCCCTCTCCAGCAGGGATTCCCCTGACGCCAGCAGGGAGTTGTTGCCTCATGTCCGCGACACGACGTCAGATCCTCGCCCGCACCGGCGCCTCCGTCGCCGGTATCGCCTTCACCGGCGCCCTCTCCGAGCTGTTCGCGGGCACGGCCGCCGCCCGCGGCCACGCCGGATACGGCCCGCTCGTCCCCGATCCCGCCGGCCTCCTCGACCTGCCGAAGGGCTTCCGCTACAAGGTCCTCTCCCGCGAGGGCGGCCCCCTCGGCTCCGAGGGCCGGGTGCCGAGCAACCCCGACGGCATGGGCGCCTTCCGCGGCCCGCGCGGCCGGGTCCTCCTCGTCCGCAACCACGAGAACAGCCACAGCGGCAGGGCCCCGGTGCCGACGATAGGAGGACTGACCTACGACCCCGGGGCGCGGGGCGGCTGCACGGTCATAGAGCTGGACGCGCGCAACAACGTCCTCGGCGAGCGCGTCGGCGTCGCCGGCACCGCCGTCAACTGCGCGGGCGGCCCCACCCCCTGGAACACCTGGCTCACCTGCGAGGAGAACGAGAGCAAGGCGGGCACCAACGGCTACACCAAGGACCACGGCTTCATCTTCGAGGTCGACCCCGTCGACCCCCGGCGCACCGGGGCCGTCCCGCTGACCGCCATGGGCCGCTTCCAGCACGAGGCGATCGCCGTCGACCCGTACAGCGGGATCGTGTACGAGACGGAGGACGCCTTCCAGCAGCCGTTCGGACTCTTCTACCGCTTTCTGCCCGACAAGCCGCTCGGCGGCACCGGTTCGCTGCGCGCGGGCGGCGAGCTGGAGGCGATGCGAGTGCCGGGCGTGCCGGACCTGTCCGCGATCCAGGAGACCGGGGCGGTGTTCGAGGGCATCGAGTGGGTGCCCGTACCGGACCCGCAGGCGCGCGAGACGCCCATCCGGATCCAGGACTTCGGGCGCGCGGGCATCACGCACGCCCAGAAGCTGGAGGGGTGTTACTGGGGCGGCCGGTCCGTGTACTTCGTGTCCAGCTTCGCGCGCGCCTCGCAGGGGTCGGCTGCCGACCACTACGGCCAGGTGTGGAAGTACGAGCCCCACCGGCGCCGGCTCACGCTGGTCGTCGTCTTCGGGCCGAGCACCGACCTCCAGCTGCCGGGCGAGTCGCCCGACAACATCTGCCTGGCGCCGAGCGGAGGGCTGATGGTGTGCGAGGACGGCGACGGCGGGCAGCACGTGTACGGGCTGACCAAGCACGGCGAGGTGTACCCGATGGCGCGCAACGCGCAGAACATCGGTACGCCGGAGGCGCCGGAGTGGGGTGAGTTCGCGGGCGTCACCTTCTCGCCGGACGGCGGGACGATGTACGTGAACTGCTACTCGCCGGGGACGACGTTCGCCGTGACCGGGCCGTGGCGGTGACACGGCCGCAGGGCTCCGCCGCGTACGCACAATAATCATATAGTTTCACTGTGTGATCAGATCTGCACCGTGTGCTGTCCGGAAGCCGCCGCGGCTGACCGCTCTCGCCGCCGCCCTCGCCGCCGCCCTGACCGGCTGCGGCGAGAGCGGCGGCTCCGGCGCCGCACACACCCCCGCACGGGTCACCGCCTCACCGAGCCCCTCCCTCTCCCCCACGCGCGTCGCCCCCCGTACGCCGCCGACGATGGCGCCCGGGCCCGGCGGCCTCACGCCCGTGTTCACCCGGGGCCTCGCGAGGGCCGGGAAGACGGTCGCCCTGACCTTCGACGCCGACATGACGGCCGGCCAGGGGCCGCGGGCCGCGCGCGGCGAGCGGTTCGACAACCCGGAGCTGATCGCCACGCTCAAGCGGCTGGAGGTCGACGCGACGATCTTCATGACGGGCCGCTGGGCCGAGCAGTACCCCGACCAAGCGAAGGCCATCGGCGGCGACCCGCGCTTCGAGGTCGCCAACCACTCCTACAGCCACTACGCCTTCAAGGCGCCCTGCTACGGGCTCCCCGCCCTGGACTCCGGTGACGAGCGGGCCATGGCCGCCGACGTACGCCGCGCCTTCGACGCCTTCCGCGCGGCGGGCGTGCGCAACGTCGTGCCGTACTTCCGCTTCCCCGGCGGCTGCTACGACGACGCCGCGCTGCGCGCCCTCGCGCCCGCGCGGGTGACGGCCGTGCAGTGGGACGTGGTCGGCGGCGACGCCTTCGCGACCGACCCGGACGCGATCGCCGAGCAGGTCCTCGCCGGTGTGCGGCCGGGGTCCCTGGTGGTGCTGCACTGCACGCGCAGCGCGGCGCCCGCGACCGAGGAGGCGGTCCGCACGATCGTGCCGGAGCTGCGCAAGCGCGGCTACCGCTTCGTGAAAGTTTCCGAGCTGATGGGCAGGTGAACACCCGTCGCCCGAACAGGCCTCGCTCGAAAAGGGCCCGCTCGAAAAGGCGTTGCCCGGCCGCAGGGGCGACTGCGAGGCTTCCGGCCATGTCCGACACCACACACGGCGACGTGGCCGCCCTCTTCTCGCGCGGCCGGCTGACCGCCATCCCGCGCAAGGCGGCCCGCCGCGAGCAGCTGCTCACCCACCTCACGGAAACGCTGTTCGAGCGGGACCGCGGCTACAGCGAGCGCGAGGTCAACGACGCGCTGCTGACCGTCCACGAGGACTTCTCCGCCCTGCGCCGCTACCTGGTGGTGGCGGGTCTGCTGACCCGCGCCAAGGACGGCGGCAGCTACCACCGCGCCGCCGCGTAGCCCCCGGGGCGCGGGACGCGGCCGGCGACTAGCCGGAGCAGGCGGTGCGCTCGGCCTCGCGCCACTCGCAGACCGGGCACAGCGTGATGCCCTTGGTCGACTCCGGGTACTCGGTCGGCTCCTGGCACTGGACGCAGGCGGCGTACGGTCCGTCGCCCTCGGCCGGGGAAGCCGGCTTGGTCTCCGTCTCGCAGTACGCGTCGTCGTACGGATCGTCCATGTATACGAGCGTACTCACTCGCGCCACGCGGTGAGCCGGCACGCCAGGGCGGCTGCCGCCGCCGCCAGGGCCGCCGCGCCCGCGAGGGGCAGCCAGGGGTACGCGACCGTGCCGCTGAGGGAGCCCGTGACCAGGCCCGTGACGGCGTACCGGGCAGGGGAGCCGACGGCGACCAGGGCGAGCAGCGCGGTGAGGGACGCCGCGGCGATCGACCAGGCCCGGGCCGGGATCAGCGGCCGGGTGGTGAGGGCGCCGGCGGCCGCGCCGAGCAGGACGCACACCGCCGCCGTGAGCAGGCCCGCCAAGGCGGCGGGGAGGCGGTCCACCGCGACCTCCCGACCGGCGTTGACCGGCGCGCTGATCGCGGTCACGACCAGGGTGCCGGCCGCGCCGAGCAGGCCCGCGCACGCCGTGGCGGCGAGGAGGGCGGCCAGGTGGACCCGCTCCCGGCCCGCCGCCGCGGCGGTGACGTGCCGCGCGGCCGGGGGCTCCTGGTTCAGGCAGACCCTCACCAGCCAGGCGGTGACCGGAAGCAGGCACGCGGCCGCGTACCCGAGCGAGCCGAGCACCGGCTCACCGGCGCGGACGCCGATGCCCGTGACGACGGCGTACAGCAGGACCGGCGGCAACCAGCGCTGCGAGCGCAGCAGGAGGACGGCGTGGTAGCGGACGAGTGCGGTCATGGCGCGGCGGTTCCGGTGGTGGTCTCGGGGATGGTCGCGTCTGCGGGCGCGGGGGCCACCGCGTGGATGTGCCACGGCGGACGGGCCCTCAGCAGCTCCAGCAGCAGGGCGTCGGAGTGCGCGGCGGGGACGGTGAACGTCACGCGGCCGCCCGCGTCGCCGTCGCTGCCGTACGCCGGTGAGCACGGCAGTGCGGGGTCGGGCAGGCGCCCGCCCGAGGCGGTGATCCGGACCAATGGCTCCCGCGCGTCCGGGACGGCCGGGACGGCCGGGACGGCCGTCGGCCGGATGAGGCGGCCGTCCCGCACGGCGTACACCGCGTCCGGCCGGCCCGCGAGGCGGCGCGGGTCGTGGTCCACGAAGACCACGGCCGCGCCCGCGGCGACCCGCTCCCCCACCGCGCGGTCCAGCTCCGTGCGGGCCGCCGCGTCGAGACCGGTCCACGCCTCGTCCAGGACCAGCAGGCCGGGCTCGGCGAGCAGCGCCTGGGCCACGGCGACCTTCTGGCTGGTGCCCTTGGACAGGTCGCGCAGCGGGGTGCAGGCGTGCGCCGCGGCGCCGAAGCGGTCCAGCCACGCGGCGGCCCGCGCCTCGGCCACGGCCCGGCGGAGCCCCTGGACGCGCCCGAGGTGGACGAGGTAGCCGGTCGCCGTGAACGGCAGTGCGGCCGGGAAGCGTTCGGGGACGTACGCGGTCCGCCGGGGGCGGCCGGTGACGCGGCCCTCGGTCGGGGCGTCGATACCGGCGATCAGCCGCAGCAGGGTCGACTTGCCGCTGCCGTTGGTGCCCTCGACGCGTACCAGGGCGCCCGGCTCCAGCGCGAGCTCGACACCGCGCAGCACCCAGGGCCCGCCGGGGCGGCCGTAACGACGGCCCACTCCGTGGAGGTTCAGCGCTGTGCCACCTCTCCCGAGGCGCGGTCAGCGGACGCGAGAAGATCGCTCTTCATTCGGTCATCCTGTCCCGGAATTGCCCCTTCCGCCAAGAAACGCCTCAGGCCCGGCTGGCAGACTGTCCGGGTGAGCAGCGCTGAAGCCCCCGAAGTCCCCGAAGCCCGCGAGTTCGCCCTTCCCCTCGTCGTACGCGTCGAGCGGGACGACCCGCCGGCCCGTACCGACGCCCTGGAGACAGCGGCGCGCGCGGTGGTCGTGATGCTCTCCGACGACCGGTCCCTCGGCGACGGCGTATGGGCGCAGGCCGTCCGGGACTGGGAGGACGCGCGGATCCGCAAGGTGGTGCGCCGGGCGCGCGGCGCGGAGTGGCGCAAGGCGTCGCAGCTGCCGGGCATCACGGTCACCGGTGGTACCGCGGAGGTGCGGGTCTTCCCACCCGTACCGGTGGACGGCTGGCCCAAGGAGCTGGCCAAGCTCCAGGTCTCCGGCACCGAACTGGACGACGGCGGCGCGTTGCCGGACGTCCGGCCGGGGCAGGCGGTGCTCTGGCTCAACCCCGAACTGCGCATGTCGACCGGCAAGGAGATGGCCCAGGTGGGGCACGGCGCACAGCTGCTGTGGTGGGCCCTGGGCGACGCGGAGCGCAAGGCGTGGCGGGAGGCCGGTTTCCCGCTCGCGGTACGGACCGCTGAGCCCGCCCGGTGGGCGGAACTGACCGCGAGCGGGCGGCCCGTGGTGCGGGACGCCGGTTTCACGGAGGTGGCTCCCGGCTCCTGTACGGTCGTCGCCGACTTTTCCGTACGGGTCAACTGAACGTCGCACCACCGGTATACGTACCTCCCAGTAATGCCATTCGGTTCGGGAGGCTCCACCTTGTTGTTGCGACGCATCAACGGCACGGCACTCATCATCGCGGCACTGGTCGCCACGGTCGGCGCGCTGGCGTTCCCGGTCTGGTCGTACGCCGACCGCTCCGGCACCGGTGAGGCCAATCTCAACGCGTCGACCGTGGCCACTCAGTGGGGCCCGCTGTCGGCGACCGACCGCGACTTCCTGGTGAAGGTGCGGCTGGCCGGGCTGTGGGAGCTGCCGGCCGGCCAGCAGGCGATCGAGCGCGCCCCCAGCGAGGCCATCAAGGACGCCGGCGACCATCTCGTCGTCGGCCACACGGATCTGGACCAGCGCGCCCGGGACGTCGCGGCGAAGCTGGGCGTGGAGCTGCCGAACCAGCCCACGGAGCAGCAGCAGGGGTGGCTGCGGGAGCTGTCGGCGGCGAGCGGCGAGGAGTACGAGCGGAAGTTCGCCAACCTGCTGCGCAACGCGCACGGCAAGGTCTTCGCCCTGGTGGCCCAGGTGCGGCACACCACCCGCAACACGCTGATACGGCAGCTGGCGACCGACGCCAACCAGACGGTGCTGGACCACATCACCATGCTGGAGGCGACCGGCATGGTGGACTTCGACGCGATCGCCAACGAGGCGGCGGGGCGGGCGACCGCGAGCCCGTCCGGTCCCCCGGCGCCCAACGGCAACCTGCCGCCGGCGCCGTCGCCCGCCGTGCCCTCGGGCGACCAGCGGTTCACCTCCCGGCCCTCGACGCAGCCCGGGCCGCCGACGGCGATCAACACCAACCGCCCCTGATGACCTCGGGGGCCGAAGCTCAAATCAACCTCTGAACGTCCCCCGAGGTGGATTGATCACTGTGCGCCGGGGCCATCACCCCTCCACGACGTGACGGAGGGGGACACGGGACATGACGGAACCGAGGCTGGGTACGGGCA
Source organism: Streptomyces sp. NPDC003036 (assembly GCF_040611175.1). Lineage (NCBI taxonomy): Bacteria > Bacillati > Actinomycetota > Actinomycetes > Kitasatosporales > Streptomycetaceae > Streptomyces > Streptomyces sp. NPDC003036. The sequence continues at coordinate 7,833 of NZ_JBEXNO010000041.1, forward strand.
TCGGCTGGCGTCCGGAGATCGCGGACGCGGTGGCGGGGCTGCCCGGTGTGGACTGGGTGGAGGTGGTCGCCGAGAACGTCTGCGCCGACCACCTCCCCGACCCGCTGCTGCGGCTGCGCGAGCGCGGCGTCACGGTCGTCCCGCACGGCGTGTCCCTCGGCCTGGGCGGCGCGGACCGCCCGGACCCGGGGCGGCTGGCGGCCCTCGCCGCCACGGCGGAGGCGCTGGGCGCGCCGCTGGTCACGGAGCACATCGCCTTCGTACGGGCCGGGGGCCCCGCCGGGCCGCTGGAGGCGGGGCACCTGCTGCCGGTGCCCCGCACCTGGGACGCGCTGGACGTGCTGTGCGAGAACGTCCGCATCGCGCAGGACGCGCTGCCGGTGCCGCTGGCGCTGGAGAACATCGCGGCGCTCGTCTCCTGGCCCGGCGAGGAGCTGACGGAGGGCCAGTTCCTCGCGGAGCTGGTCGCCCGCACGGGGGTGCGGCTCCTGATCGACGTGGCCAACCTCCACACGAACCACGTCAACCGCGGCGAGGACCCCGCGAAGGCGCTGGACGAGCTCCCGGTCGAGGCGATCGCGTACGTCCACGTCGCGGGCGGCGTCGAACAGGACGGCGTCTGGCACGACACCCACGCCCACCCGGTACCCCGCCCGGTCCTCGACATCCTCGCGGACCTGTCCTCCCGGGTCTCGCCACCGGGCGTGCTGCTGGAACGCGACGACGACTTCCCACCGGCGGCGGAGCTGGCCGCGGAACTGACGGCGATACGGGAGACGGTGAGCCTCGCGGCGAGCGCGGTGCCGCGGCGGGCGGCGATACCCGTGGGCGCGGGCGCCGGCGCGGGTGCGGGCCCGGGTGCGCACGTCGGCGCAGGCGCCGGTGCGGGCGTGGGCGCGGGCGCCGGCGCGGGCCCGGATCGGGGGCTCGGCGTCCCCGCCGCCGCCGTGCCCCGCCCCCGCGCGGGCGGTTCCACGGCCGGCGCGCGCGAGCGGCTGTGGGTCGCGCAGACCGCCCTGCTGTCCGCGCTCGTCGCCGGGACGCCCGTGCCCGAGGGGTTCGACCGGGCGCGGGTGCGGGTGCAGAGCCGGGCGCTGGCGGCCAAGCGGGCCCGGGTGGTGGCCAAGATCGCGCCGGAGGTGCCGGAGATCCTCGGTGACGGCTACCGCGCCTCCTTCGTCGCGTACGCCCTGGCCCGGCCGATGCGCGGGGGCTACCGGCGCGACGCGCTCGACTTCGTCGAGCACCTGCTCGCGGCCGGCGAGCCCGCCGACCCCGTCGAGCGGCGGCGGCTGACCCTGTGGTGGAAGGAGCGCGCCGGGGCGCGGCCACCGGGGCGCGTCACCCGTCTCGTCCGGTCCCTGCTGGCCCGGCGGTGAGCGCCGTGGACACACTCGCCCTCGTGATCGTCGCGAGCGTCCTGGTCTCCTCCGCGGTGCTTCTGTGGGGCACCCTCGCCTCCCGGCCGCGCGGCTCCACGGGAGACGTCCACGACTGGGTGGAGGCCGCCTTCCTGGGCGGCGGGCCCGCGCGTGTCGTGGACGCCGCGATCGCCGCGCTCCACGCGGACGGGCGCCTCGTCGTCGCCGGGCCCGGCGTCGTCGCCGTACCGCGTCCGGTGCCGCGCGACGCGATCGAGCGCGCCGTGATCGACGCCTACCAGGCGGCGCCCAGCGGCGCGCTGTACCTCGTGCGGTCGGCCGCCATGCGCCACCCGGTGGTGCAGGAGGTGGGGGACGATCTGGCCGCCCGGGGCCTGCTCATGCCGCCGGGCAGCGGGCGCCTGTGGCGCAGTTGGAGCGTCGCCCAGGGGATGGTCTGTCTGCTGCTGCTCCTCGCGGGCATTCCCGTGACCCTGGTGCAGCTGATGTGGCGCCTGGTGGACGACGACCCGCCGTTGCCGCTCATCGTCACGGTGGGCCCGGCCCTCGCCGTCGGCGGTGTCGTCGCCCTCTGGTGCGGGCGCCTCGCCGCCGCGCGGGGCACGCGTGAAGGCCGCGCGGCCCTCACCGCGTACGGCAGGGCGCACGCCCACCTCGGCGATCCGGCGCATCTGGTGGCGCTGCGCGGGGCGCGGGCGATCCCGGACCCGGGCTTCCGGGGGCAGTTGGCCGCTGCGGGCCGGATGTACGGGAGCGGTGGCTCGGGCGGCGGCTCGTCCTCGGCCGCACTGGTCGCCGACGGTACGCCGGGCGGAGTCTGGTGCGGAGGCTCCGACCCCGGGCGTTCGAGCTGTGGCTCCTCCACCGGATCGAGCTGCGGCGGCGGCAGCAGCTCCAGCTGCGGAAGCAGCGGCGGTGCCAGCTGCGGAAGCAGCGGCGGGTCGAGCTGCGGTGGCGGGTCGAGTTCCTAGGGGTGAAAGGACACCGGTGCGGCGCGCGTCATGCGCGCCGCACCGGGAGCCGGACCCGGTGTCGCTGGAGCGTCGGGCGCGACCGCCCGCCGTCTGATCTTCCGGGTCTGTGGGGCGCGGGGCTTATGCGAGCCCCGCCACCAGGTCCGCCACCGACTTGCGGCGGCCGGTGTAGAACGGGACCTCCTCGCGGACGTGCATCCGCGCCTCGGAGCCGCGCAGGTGGCGCATCAGGTCGACGATGCGGTACAGCTCGTCGGCCTCGAAGGCCAGGATCCACTCGTAGTCGCCGAGCGAGAAGGAGGCGACGGTGTTGGCGCGCACGTCGGGGAAGCCGCGGGCCATCTTGCCGTGGTCGGCGAGCATGCGCCGCCGGTCCTCGTCGGGCAGCAGGTACCAGTCGTACGAGCGGACGAAGGGGTACACCGAGACGTAGTCGCGCGGGGTCTCGTCGGCGAGGAACGCCGGGATGTGCGAGCGGTTGAACTCGGCGGGGCGGTGCAGCGCCATGTTGGACCAGACCGGCTCCAGGGCGCGGCCCAGCCTGGTGCGGCGGAAGAGGTTGTACGCCTCCTGGAGCGCGTCCGAGGTCTCGGCGTGCCACCAGATCATCAGGTCGGCGTCGGCGCGCAGACCGGAGACGTCGTACGTGCCGCGCACGGTGACGTCCTTGGCGGCGAGCTGGTCGAACAGCTCCTGGACCTCGTCGGCGTAGCCGGCCCTGTTCTCGGGCAGCACATCGCGCAGCTTGAAGACGGACCACAGGGTGTAGCGGATGACCTCGTTGAGGTCCTTCGCCTTCTTACCGGCGTTCGGGATCTTTTCGGGCGCACTCATACGGCTATTCTCGCTCGTCACTCAGGGTGCCCTGCGCCAGGGTCGGCGTGGCGGGGGTCGCGGCGAGGATCTCGTCCGCCGCGCGGTGCGCGCTCGCGATGGTCGCGGGGATGCCGACGCCGTCGTACACCGCTCCGCAGACGCGCAGGGCGGGCAGCTTGGCGACGGCGTCGCGGATGCGCGCGACCCGGGCGAGGTGGCCGACGGGGTACTGCGGCAGGCCGCCGATCCAGCGGGTGACCTCGGTGGCGACGGGTTTCGCGGCCAGCCCGGTGGCGGCGGCGAGGTCGCTCAGCGACGCGGAGACGAGGTCGGCGTCGTCGCGCTCCAGGTGCTCCTCCTCGCCGTAGCGGCCGACGGAGGTGCGCAGCACGACCAGGTCGCCGGCGCCCTCGTCGGTCCACTTCCACTTCCGGGTGGAGAAGGTGGACGCCTTGATGGTGCGCCCGTCGACGGGCGGTACGAGGAAGCCGGAGCCGGCGGGCAGGGCGGCTTCCGCTTCGGTACGCCGGAAGGCGAGGGTGACCAGGGCCATCGACGCGTACTCGACGGTGGCGAGCTCGGCCGCGGCGGCCGGCGACTCGGCGGCGAGCAGCGCGGAGGCGGACCAGGCGGGGGTGGCCAGGACGACGGCGTCGGCGTCGAGGACGCGCCGGTCGGTGCGGACGCGCCAGCCCCCGGCGGCCGCGCGGGTCAGGGCGTGCACCGGGGTGTCGGTGAGGATCTCGCCGCCGTGGGCGGTGATCGCGGCGGCCACGGCGCCGGGGAGCGTGCCGATGCCGCCCGCGATGCCCATGAACGCGGGGCCTGTCTGCTGCTGTGCGGCGCTCTGGACGGCGCGTACGGCCTCGGTGAGGGTGCGGTGGGCGCGCGCGGCCTCGAAGAGCTTCGGGACGGCGGCGCGCAGGGAGATGCGGTACGCGTCGCCCGCGTACACCCCGCCGAGGAGCGGTTCGACGAGCCGGTCGACGACCTCGCGGCCGAGGCGTTCGGCGACGTACGCGCCGACGGCGACGTCGTCGCCGAGCGTGTCGGGGTCGGCGGGCGGCAGGTCGCGCTCGTGCTCGATGCGGGCGAGGCCCTCGGGGGACAGCAGCCCGGCGAGGGCGGCGGCGTCGCCGGGGACGCCCATGACGTGGCCCTTGGGCATGGGGCGCAGGGCGTCGCGGGTCCACACGGCGGCGGTGGCGGTGGCGGGCGGCTGGAGCCGGTCGCCGAGGCCGACGGCGCGGGCGAGGTCGATCGCCTCGGGACGGCGGGCCAGCATCGACTCGGCGCCCAGGTCGACGGGGGCGCCCGCGACCTCGCCCGCGTGGAGCTTGCCGCCGAGCCGGCCGGTGGCCTCCAGCAGGGTCACGCGCCGGCCGGCGCGGGCCAGCCGGTGGGCGGCGGCGAGACCGGCGATGCCACCGCCGATGACGACCACGTGGGCGCCGCCAGGGCCGCCGGAGCCACCGTGAAGTGTGTCCGCGTTCATGGTTCAACTATGTCAAACGCCGTTCCGAGTCCCGACCGTGACCGGTTCGTAAGCCGTTTCGTGCGCCGTGGAGGCAACCGGCGCAGGCGTCCCGTACGTCGAAGGGACACCACTCATCACGCAACCCTGGGGGGACCTTGCGTACACGACGACACTCCGTCGCGGTCGCGGTGCTGATCTGCGCCTCGCTCGCGCTGGCCGGCTGCGGCGCCGGAGGCGAAGACAGTGGGGGCGCCGCGCCCAAGGGCGTGGCCCGCGACGAGGGGGGCCAGGGTTATACGGCCGACAAGCCCGCGGAGTCGGGCGCCAAGGCCCCACAGAAGCCGGGCACCCGGCCGGCCCCGCAGCAGCACGTCATCCGCACCGCCGAGCTGACCGTGGAGGTCGCGGACGCGGGCAAGGCGCTGGCCAAGACCCGTACCGCCGCGTCCGAGGCGGGCGGGCACGTGGCGAACGAGACGACCGAGCGCGTCGACGACGACCACGTGACCTCCAGGATCGTGCTGCGCGTCCCGCAGGCCGCGTACGACTCCGTCCTCGCGGAGCTGGCGGGCGGCGGAAAGCTGCTGTCCCGCAAGGCCGAGGCCAAGGACGTCACCGAGCAGGTGGTCGACGTGGAGAGCCGGATCGCCACGCAGCGGGCGAGCGTCGCGCGGGTGCGCGCGCTCATGGACGAGGCGACCGAGCTGGCGGACGTCGTCACGCTGGAGAGCGAGTTGAGCCGCCGTCAGGCGGACCTGGAGTCGCTGCTGTCCCAGCAGGCGTCGCTGAAGGACCGGACGACCATGGCCACGATCACGCTGGAGCTCACCGAGCGCGAGGCCCCGGCGCGGGAGAAGGACGACGGCGGCCCCGGTTTCCTGGACGCGCTGAGCGGGGGCTGGAACGCGTTGGTGACGGCGCTGACGTGGGCGGTGATCGTGCTGGCGGCGGTGGCGCCGTGGCTCGCGCTGCTCCTGGTGGCGTACGCGGTGTGGCGGTGGCTGGTGCGGCCGAGGCTGCGGAAGGTGCCGAAGCGCGAGGAGCCGGACACCTCGGCGTCGTAGCGTGTCCGCATGGGACGACGCGAGCGACTGGTCATCATCGGCGGCGACGCGGCGGGCATGTCCGCCGCGTCGCAGGCCCGCAGGCTCAAGGACCCGGACGAGCTGGAGATCGTCGCCTTCGAACGCGGCCACTTCACCTCGTACTCGGCGTGCGGCATTCCGTACTGGGTCGGCGGCGACGTCGACGACCGCGACCGGCTCATCGCGCGCGGCCCCGAGGAGCACCGGGCGCGCGGCATCGACGTGCGGCTGCGCCGCGAGGTGACCGAGCTGGACGTCGACGGCGGGCGCGTACGGGTGCGGGACCTGGAGTCGGGCACCGAGGCGTGGGAGGGGTACGACAAGCTGGTGATCGCGACCGGCGCCCGCCCGGTGCGGCCCCCGCTGCCGGGTGTCGACGCTCCGGGCGTGCACGGCGTGCAGACCCTCGACGACGGGCAGGCGCTCCTCGACACGCTGACGGCGCTGAACGGCACGCCGGGGCGGCGGGCCGTCGTCGTCGGCGCCGGGTACATCGGCGTGGAGATGGCGGAGGCGCTGCTCAACCGGGGCTACGAGGTGACGGTGCTCAACCGGGGCGAGCAGCCGATGTCGACGCTCGACCCCGACATGGGGCGGCTGGTGCACGAGGCGATGGACGGCCTCGGCATCACCACCGTCGGCGGCGCGGAGGTCACCAAGATCCTCACCGGCGATGACGGGAGGGTCCGGGCGGTGGCGACCGAGGACGCCGAGTACCCGGCGGACGTCGTCGTGCTCGGCATGGGCGTGGAGCCGGAGACGGCCCTCGCGCGGGCGGCGGGCCTGCCGCTCGGCGCGTACGGCGGGCTGCTGACCGACCTGTCGATGCGGGTGCGTGGCCGGGGGAACATCTGGGCGGGCGGCGACTGCGTGGAGGTGCTGGACCTGGTCTCCGGCCGCGAGCGGCACATCGCGCTCGGCACCCACGCCAACAAGCACGGCCAGGTCATCGGCGCGAACGTGGCGGGCGGCTACGGCACCTTCCCCGGGGTCGTCGGTACGGCGGTGAGCAAGGTGTGCTCGCTGGAGATCGCCCGCACGGGCCTGCGCGAGCGGGACGCGGAGGCGGTGGGGCTGCGGTTCGTCACGGTGACGGTCGAGTCGACGAGCCGCGCGGGGTACTACCCCGGCGCGGCCCCGATGACGGTGAAGATGCTCGCCGAGCGCCGCACGGGCCGGCTCCTCGGCGTCCAGATCGTCGGCCGCGAGGGCGCCGCGAAGCGCGTGGACATCGCGGCGGTGGCGCTGACCGCCCGCATGACGGTGGAGCAGGTCGCCGCCCTGGACCTGGGGTACGCCCCGCCGTTCTCCCCGGTGTGGGACCCGGTCCAGGTCGCCGCCCGCAAGGCCGTGGCGGCGGTGCGGGCGGCGGGCTGAGTCAGCGGGCCCGAGTCGGCGGGCTGGAGTCAGCGCGCGGTCTGCGTGTGGACGTAGTCGACCAGGCGCGTCAGGGCGTCCGGGTCGGTGGTGGGCAGGACGCCGTGGCCGAGGTTGAAGACGTGGCCCTCCAGGCCGGCGGCGGCGTCCAGCACCTCGCGGGTCTTCGCCTCCACCGCCTCGGGAGTGGAGAAGAGGACCGCCGGGTCGAGGTTGCCCTGGAGCGCCTTGCCCGGGCCGACGCGGCGGGCCGCCTCGTCCAGCGGGACGCGCCAGTCGACGCCGACGACGTCGGCGCCCGCCTCGCCCATGAGGCCGAGGAGCTCGCCGGTGCCGACGCCGAAGTGGATGCGCGGCACGCCGTACGACGCGACGGCGTCGAAGACCTTGGTGGAGGCCGGCATGACCGAGCGGCGGTAGTCGGCGGGGGCGAGGGCGCCGACCCAGGAGTCGAAGAGCTGGACGGCGGAGGCACCGGCCTCGATCTGGACCTTGAGGAAGGCTGCGGTGATGTCGGCGAGCCGGTCCAGCAGGTCGGCCCACAGCTCGGGGTCGCCGTACATGAGCGCCTTGGTGTGCTCGTGGTTGCGCGAGGGGCCGCCCTCGACGAGGTAGCTCGCGAGGGTGAAGGGCGCGCCCGCGAAGCCGATCAGCGGGGTGGCGCCGAGCTCGCCGGTGAGCATGGAGATGGCCTCGGTGACGTACGCGACGTCGTCCGGGGTGAGGTCGCGCAGCCGGGCGAGGTCCTCGCGGCGGCGGATCGGTTCTGCGACGACCGGGCCGACGCCGGGCTTGATGTCGAGGTCGATGCCGATGGCCTTGAGGGGGACGACGATGTCGCTGAAGTAGATCGCGGCGTCGACCTTGTGGCGGCGGACCGGCTGGAGGGTGATCTCGGTGACGAGCTCGGGCCGCATGCAGGACTCGAGCATCGGGATGCCCTCGCGCACCTTCAGGTACTCGGGCAGCGAGCGACCCGCCTGGCGCATGAACCACACCGGCGTGTGCGGCACGGGTTCGCGCCTGCACGCCTTGAGGAAGGCGGAATCGTAGGTCTGCGGCTGCTGGCCCGAGGGGCTGTCGATGGCACTCACGCCCAGAATCTTCGCACGCGCGCGCAAGCCGCTTCGCCGGTGAGGGTGTCCCTCCCTGCGCGAAGGGCTCCTTCCGCCTACTCTTCCCCGCATGGCTGCGGCTCAGGGACAGTTCTCCGATCACCCCGCTCACTCCGAGGGCCCCGAGGGCGTGCCGCCCGCCTTCGCGCTGGCGGTCGACGCCCTGCGCACGGCGCGCGTCCGGCCGGAGGTCGAGGCCGAGCCGACGCGCCCGCCGCAGCGGCTGGCCCCGTACGCGTACGCCCTGGAGGCGGCCGTCGTCGAGGGCGAGGAGGACCTGGCGGACGGGCGGCTGGTGCTACTGCACGACCCGGCGGGGCACGACGCCTGGCAGGGCGCCTTCCGGCTGGTGACGCTGGTGCGCGCCGAGCTGGAGCCGGAGATGGCCGCCGATCCGCTGCTGCCGGAGGTGTGCTGGTCGTGGCTGACGGGTGCGCTGGAGGCGCGGGGGCTCGCGTACGGGGAGCCGAGCGGCACCGTCACCCGTGCGGGGTCTCACTACTTCGGTGGACTCGCGGACCGCCGCCCGGCGACGCAGATCGAGATCCGCGCCTCCTGGACGCCGCGCGAGGGGCCTGGGGGCGCGCCGGACGCGGCGGGGCACCTGGCGGCCTGGTGCGACCTGCTGTGCCAGATCGCGGGGCTGCCGCCGTCGGTTCCGGGACCGCTGGACGGGGGCGCGGGCTCGCAGTCGGCGGGTGTGGTGTCGCTGCCGCAGCGGCGCGGTCCGCAGCACCCGTAGCCGTCCGGGGCGTCCGCAGCCGTACCTGAGAGCCTTCGTGGGCGCCGTACGATCCGACGGCCGCGTGCCGGTCCGGCGGCGCCGGAGTGCGGGGGCGCGTGACCCCGATCGCAGGGGGGCGCTCGTAGGATGATCGATCGCCCGTCCGAATTGCCCCAATTGTTACTCACCAAATCGTGATCTTCCCCTAAAGGCGGACGGGTGGGCTGCCGAAGAGGTCTGTGACCCTTCAAACACGGTTCGCCCCGGCTTTTCCCCGAGCCGGCTGTGTCCCGCACCTTCCCAGGAGGCCTGGTGTCCGTTCTCCTCGAGCAGCCCGCAAGCCTGGTCGCCTACCGCCCGAACAAGCCGACGGCCATGGTCGTCGTGGCCGACCCGCGCGTCCGCTCCACCGTGACCCGCCACTTGTGGGCACTCGGAGTGCGAGACGTCATCGAGGCGTCGTCCATCGCGGAGGCCCGTCCCCGTATCGGCAACCCGCGTGACATCTGCGTTGCCGACGTCCACCTGCCCGACGGTTCCGGGCTGACCCTGCTGTCCGAGACCCGCGCCGCCGGCTGGCCCAACGGCCTGGCCCTCTCGGCGGCGGACGACATCGGCGCCGTGCGCAACGCCCTCGCGGGCGGCGTCAAGGGCTACGTCGTCACCGGTACGCGCACCAACATCGGCCACCCCACCCGACCCGGCGCCGCCCCCATCGGCGCCGCCGCCCGGATGCACCGCCGTCCCCCCGGCGCCCCGAGCCATCCGGGCGGCTACCGCGAGCTCTCCGGCCGTGAGGTGGAGGTGCTCCGCCTCGTGGCGGAGGGGCAGTCCAACAAGGCCATCGGCGTCTCGATGGGCCTGTCCGCACTGACCGTCAAGAGTCACCTCGCCCGCATCGCCCGCAAGCTCGGCACCGGCGACCGGGCCGGGATGGTCGCCGTGGCACTTCGTACGGGAATCATCCACTGACCGGTTCGCACCACATCCACGCCCGTCGACGGAACGTTCCGTCGGCGGGCGCTTGCCGTTCACAGATACCCTTGACAGGTGACCGACGCCCAAGAGACCGCAGCAGAGACCGTACTGCGCACCACCGGGGGCGGCCCTCCGGTCGACGGCGTCGCGGACGGCGCAGTCGACGGGACGCCGATCCCCTTGCTGGTGCCCCGCGAAGGGGTGCCCCCCGTGGTGGCCGACGAGCATGCCCTCGCGCAGGTGATCGCCGCCTTCGCCGAGGGCACCGGACCCGTGGCCGTGGACGCGGAGCGCGCCTCCGGCTACCGCTACGGGCAGCGCGCCTATCTGGTGCAGCTGCGTCGCGAGGGCGCGGGCACCGCGCTGATCGACCCGGTCGGCTGCCCGGACCTGTCCGCGCTGGGCGAGGCGCTCGCCGACGCCGAGTGGATCCTGCACGCCGCCACGCAGGACCTGCCGTGCCTGCGGGAAATAGGCATGGTCCCGACCCGGCTCTTCGACACCGAGCTGGCCGGGCGGCTCGCGGGCTTCCCGCGCGTCGGCCTCGGCGCGATGGTCGAGTCGGTGCTGGGCTACGCCCTGGAGAAGGGGCACTCGGCGGTGGACTGGTCCACCCGCCCGCTGCCCGACCCCTGGCTCCGGTACGCCGCGCTGGACGTCGAGCTCCTCGTCGACCTGCGTGACGCACTGGAGAAGGAGCTGGACCGGCAGGGCAAGCTGGACTGGGCGCACCAGGAGTTCCACGCGATCGCCTCGGCCCCGCCGCCCCCGCCGCGCAAGGACCCCTGGCGGCGTACGTCCGGGATGCACAAGGTGCGCCGGCGCCGCCAGATGGCGGTCGTACGGGAGCTGTGGACGGCCCGCGACCGGATCGCCCAGCGGCGTGACGTGTCGCCGGGCAAGGTGCTCAGCGACGCCGCGATCGTGGAGGCCGCCCTCGCCCTGCCGCCGAACGTGCAGGCACTCACGGCGCTGAGCGGCTTCGGCCACCGCATGGGCCGCCGCCAGCTGGAGCAGTGGCAGGCGGCCGTCGACCGGGCCAAGGCCCTGCCGGACGCCGAGCTCCCGCAGCCCGGCCAGCCGGTGACGGGGCCGCCTCCCCCGCGCGCCTGGGCGGAGAAGGACCCCGCGGCCGCGGCCCGCCTCTCGGCCGCCCGCGCGGCGGTCTCGGCGCTCGCGGAGGAGCTGAACCTGCCCCCGGAGAACCTGATCACCCCGGACACGGTCCGCCGGGTCTGCTGGGAGCCGCCGCAGGAGCCCACCCCGGAGGCGGTCGCGGACGCGCTCGCCGCGTACGGCGCGCGGGCCTGGCAGATCGAACAGGTGACGCCGGTCCTCGTCGCGGCGCTGTCGGGCGCGAAGGCGTAGGAACAGCGGAAAAGAGCGGAAAAGGGTGCCCCCTCCGGCGGAGGGGGCACCCTTTCGTTGTGACCACGCAGTGTGACGTTCACCGCTCCGGGCGGGGGGACTGTGCAGCCTGGTTACTCGTAAGTAGCATGGGGCCTGCAAGCGCACGCTTAGCCGCGTGCCCGCAGCAGTGCAGTGCCACCCCGCACCCTGGAGGAGAGCCATCGTGCCTCGTACCGTCAGGGACGTCGTCTTCGTCGACGGCGTCCGCACCCCGTTCGGCAAGGCGGGCCCGAAGGGCATCTACCACGAGACCCGTGCCGACGATCTCGTCGTGAAGGCGATCCGGGAGCTGCTGCGCCGCAACCCGGACCTCGACCCCGCGAAGATCGACGAGGTCGCCATCGCCGCGACCACCCAGATCGGTGACCAGGGCCTGACCATCGGCCGCACGGCCGGCATCCTGGCGGGTCTGCCGCAGTCGGTGCCCGGCTACTCCATCGACCGCATGTGCGCGGGCGCCCTGACCGCCGTGACCTCGGTCGCGGGCAGCGTGGCCTTCGGCGCGTACGACGTCGCCATCGCCGGTGGCGTCGAGCACATGGGCCGCCACCCGATGGGCGAGGGCGTCGACCCGAACCCGCGGTTCGTCAGCGAGAAGCTGGTCGACGAGTCGGCCCTCTTCATGGGCATGACCGCGGAGAACCTGCACGACCGGTACCCGCACATCACCAAGCTGCGCGCCGACGAGTACGCCGTGCGCTCGCAGGAGAAGGCCGCCAAGGCGTACGCCAACGGCAAGATCCAGGCCGACCTGGTGCCGATCTCGGTGCGCCGCACCAACGCCGAGGCCGGCGAGACCGGCTGGGGCCTGGTCACCGCCGACGAGCCGATGCGCCCGGGCACCACGCTGGAGAACCTCGCCGGTCTGAAGACGCCGTTCCGTACGCACGGCCGCGTCACCGCCGGGAACGCCGCGGGGCTCAACGACGGCGCCACCGCGTCGATCATCGCGTCCGAGGACTTCGCCCGCGAGAACGGCCTGCCGGTCAAGATGCGCCTCGTCTCGTACGCCTTCGCCGGCGTGGAGCCGGAGGTCATGGGCTACGGCCCGATCCCGGCCACCGAGAAGGCGCTGGCCAAGGCCGGTCTAACCATCGGTGACATCGGCCTGTTCGAGATCAACGAGGCCTTCGCCGTCCAGGTCCTGGCCTTCCTCGACCACTACGGCATCGCCGACGACGACGCCCGCGTCAACCAGTACGGCGGCGCCATCGCGTTCGGCCACCCGCTCGCCTCCTCCGGCGTACGCCTGATGACGCAGCTGGCGCGGCAGTTCGAGGAGCAGCCGGAGGTCCGTTACGGCCTCACCACCATGTGCGTCGGCTTCGGCATGGGCGCCACGGTCATCTGGGAGAACCCGAACCACAAGGACGCCGGAGGCAGCAAGTGAGCACCACCGCTGAGCTTTTGAAGGGTGCGGCCGAGCTGTTCCCGGACGAGGTCGTCACGCAGGCGCACGTACGCCACTTCGACCTGCCGTTCGGCGCGGGCAAGTTCGCGCTGATCACGCTGGACAACGGGTTCGACCACACCAAGCCGACCACCTTCGGCCCGCAGTCGCTCGCCCACCTCAACACCGCGATCGACCAGGTCGAGAAGGAGGCGTCCGAGGGCGCCATCGTCGGCGTCGGCATCACCGGCAAGCCCTTCATCTTCGCCGTCGGCGCCGACCTCAAGGGCGTGGAGCTGCTGAAGCGCCACGAGGACGCGCTCGCCATCGGCAAGGGCGGCCACGACGTCTTCAAGCGGCTGTCCGGCCTGGCTGTGCCGACGTTCGCGTACTACAACGGCGCGGCGATGGGCGGCGGTGTCGAGGTCGGTCTGCACTGCACCTACCGGACCGTGTCGAAGGCCGTCCCGGCCTTCTCGCTGCCCGAGGTCTTCCTGGGCCTGGTCCCGGGCTGGGGCGGCTGCACCATCCTGCCGAACCTGATCGGCGCGGACCGCGCGGTCTCGGTCATCATCGAGAACTCGCTCAACCAGAACAAGCAGCTCAAGGGCGCGCAGGTCTACGAGCTCGGCATCGCCGACGCGATCTTCGAGGGCGCCGACTTCCTGGAGCAGTCCCTGCTGTGGACGGCCTCCGTCCTCAAGGGCGAGATCGTCGTCGAGCGCGCGGACGTCGACCGCGGCGAGGGCTGGGACCAGGCCGTCGCCCGCGGCCGGTTCATCGCCGACTCCAAGGTGCACGGCGCGGCCCCGGCCGCGTACCGCGCCCTGGACATCATCGAGGCGGCCAAGGACGGCGACCTCCAGAAGGGCTTCGACGCCGAGGACACGGCGCTGGCCGACCTCATCATGGGCGGCGAGCTGCGCTCCGGCATCTACGCCTTCAACCTGGTGCAGAAGCGCGCCAAGCGCCCGGCCGGCGCGCCGGACAAGAGCCTGGCCCGCCCGGTCACCAAGGTCGGCGTCGTCGGCGCCGGTCTGATGGCCTCGCAGCTGGCCCTGCTCTTCCTGCGCCGCCTGGAGGTGCCGGTCGTGCTGACCGACATCGACCAGGAGCGCGTCGACAAGGGCGTGGGCTACGTCCACGGCGAGATCGACAAGCTGCTCGGCAAGGGCCGCATCAACCAGGACAAGGCCAACCGCCTCAAGGGCCTGGTCTCGGGCGTGCTGGACAAGGCCGAGGGCTTCGCGGACGCGGACTTCATCATCGAGGCCGTGTTCGAGGAGATGTCGGTCAAGCAGAAGGTGTTCGCGGAGGTCGAGGCGGTCGCCCCGGCGCACGCGATCCTCGCCACCAACACCTCCTCGCTCTCCGTCTCGGAGATGGCGTCGAAGCTCCAGCACCCGGAGCGCGTCGTCGGCTTCCACTTCTTCAACCCGGTCGCGATCCTCCCGCTGCTGGAGATCGTGCGCGGCGAGAAGACGGACGACGCGTCGCTGGCCACCGCCTTCGGCGTCGCGAAGAAGCTGAAGAAGACGGCCGTGCTGACGAAGGACGCCCCGGCGTTCGTCGTCAACCGCATCCTGACCCGCTTCATGGGCGAGATCCAGAACGTCATCGACGAGGGCACCCCGGTCGCCACCGCCGAGAAGGCCATCGAGCCGCTCGGTCTGCCGATGTCCCCGCTGGTGCTGCTGGAGCTGGTCGGCCCCGCGATCGGTCTGCACGTCTCGGAGACGCTCAACCGCGCCTTCCCGGACCGCTTCAAGGTCTCCCCGAACCTCAAGGCGGTCGTCGAGGCCGGCAAGCGCGGCTTCTACGTCTACGACTCCGGCAAGCCGGAGCTGGACCCCGAGGTCGCCGCGCTCCTCAAGCAGGGCGATGTCGTCCTGACCGAGGAGCAGGTCCGCGCCCGCGTCCTGGACGCGGTGGCGCAGGAGATCGGCCTGATGCTGGAGGAGGGTGTCGTCGCCGAGGCGCAGGACATCGACCTGTGCCTGATCACCGGCGCCGGCTGGCCCTTCCACCTGGGCGGCATCACGCCGTACCTGGACCGTGAGGGCGTCTCGGAGCGCGTCAACGGCAAGCGGTTCCTGCCGCAGGGCGTGGCGAGCGTCCCGGCGTAACGCTCCGGCGTACGCACATGACCTGCCCCGGTACCGCGGAAGCGGTACCGGGGCAGTGCGTTGTCGGCGGCGGGTGGGAGGCTGAAGCATGAGCGTCTTGGTGGTCGTCGACGCGGCCAATGTGGTCGGGTCCGTCCCGGACGGCTGGTGGCGCGACCGGCGCGGCGCCGCCGAGCGGCTGCGGGACCGGCTCGTGTCGTACGCGGCGGAGGGCGTGGCCGGGCGTCCGGGGCCCGTCGAGGTCGTGCTGGTCGTGGAGGGCCGGGCGCGCGGCGTGGAGTCCGTACCGGGGGTGCGGGTGGAGTCGGCGCCCGGCAGCGGGGACGACCTGATCGCCGAGCTGGCGCGCGAGGCGCGGGACGCGGCCGGTCGGCCGTGCCTGGTGGTCACGGCCGACCGGGAGCTGCGGCGGCGGGTGGAGGAGTACGGCGCCGAGTGCGCCGGGCCGCGGGCGGTGCACGGCCCGCCCTCCTGAGCGGCCCTACGTGTCGCGGGTGCCCAGCGGGACCCGGCGGCCGCCGAGCCGGCTGTGGGAGCGCCCGTAGAGGAAGTACACGACGATGCCGACCGCCATCCACACGGCGAACCGGAACCACGTCTCGCCCGGCAGGTTGAGCATCAGCCACACCGACGCGGCCACCGACAGGATCGGGACGAGCGGGACCAGCGGCGTGCGGAACGCGCGGTGCAGGTCGGGCCGGGTGCGGCGCAGGATGATCACGCCGAGCGCGACGATGACGAAGGCGAAGAGCGTGCCGATGTTCACCAGGGTCGCCAGCTCGTTGATGCTGGTGAAACCGGCGATGATCGCGATGAGCACGCCGAGGAGGATGGTCGGGCGGTACGGGGTGCGGAACTTGGGGTGCGTGACGGAGAAGAAGCGCGGCAGCAGTCCGTCGCGGCTCATCGCGAAGAAGACCCGGGTCTGGCCGAGGAGCAGGATCAGGCACACGGTGGTGAGGCCGACGGCGGCGCCGAAGCTGATCACACCGGCGTAGAAGGGGTGGCCGGTCGCCTTGAAGGCGTCGGCCAGCGGGGCGCTCACGGACAGCTCGCTGTAGTGCTGCATGCCGGTCACGACGAGCGAGACGGCGACGTACAGCACGGTGCAGATGAGGAGCGAGCCGAGGATGCCGCGCGGCATGTCGCGCTGCGGGAGCTTGGTCTCCTCGGCGGCGGTCGCCACCACGTCGAAGCCGATGAAGGCGAAGAAGACGACGGACGCGGCGGTGAAGATGCCCATGACGCCGAAGTTCGTCGGTTCGTAGCCGAAGATCGTCTGGACGAGCGGCGCGTCCCAGCCGGAGGAGGCGGGCGGGGTCACCGCGTCGGGGATGAACGGCGAGTAGTTGTCGCCGACGATGAAGAACAGGCCCGCGATGATCACGATCATGACCACCGTCACCTTGATGGCCACGACGAGGGCCGTGATGTTGGCGGACAGCTTCATGCCGAGGACGAGGATCACGGTCAGGACCAGGACCAGCAGGAAGGCGAGGAGGTCGAAGGTGCCGCCCGCCACGTCGGGCCCTTGCAGCGCGGCGGGCAGGTGCCAGTCCACGTTGTCCATCAGCGAGCGCACGTAACCGGACCAGCCGACGGCGACCACGGCCGTGCCGAGCGCGAACTCGAGGACCAGGTCCCAGCCGATGATCCACGCGGGCAGCTCGCCGAGGGAGGCGTACGCGAAGGTGTACGCCGATCCCGCCACGGGGACCGTGGAGGCGAACTCGGCGTAGCAGAGGGCGGCGAGGGCGCAGACGATGCCCGCGGTGACGAACGCCAGCGCGGTGGCGGGTCCGGCGGTCTCCTTGGCCACCTTGCCGGTGAGGACGAAGATGCCGGTGCCGATGATGACGCCGACGCCGAAGACGGTCAGGTCCCAGGCGGAGAGGGACTTCTTGAGCGCGTGCTCCGGCTCCTCGGTGTCCCGGATCGACTGCTCGACGCTTTTCGTCCGGAACATCCCGGTATCGCGTGACTGCTGGCCTGTGCTCACCGGCGTACCTCCGTACCCATCGGCCCCTAAGGCCATGATTGGGAGGGGTACCGGGCGGCGCCCGCCGTGAGGGGGCGTTTCACACCAATGGACCGGCCGGAAACCCCTCGGGTACTCCGACCGGTCCAATGCGGGACGCGGTGGCCACTCAGCCGCCTGGACCGCGCGGCGGCGGTGTCAGTCGCGCGCGGCCTCGATCTCGGCCTCGTCGTACCGGCCGTCCAGCGTGGAGACCAGGCCGGTGACCTGGCGGGCGATGTCCGGCGCCGTCAGGCCGATCTCGGCCAGGATCTCCGCGCGCGAGGCGTGGTCCAGGAAGCGCGGCGGGATGCCGAAGTCGCGCAGCGGTACGTCGACGCCCGCGTCGCGCAGCGCCTGGGCGACCGCGCAGCCGACGCCGCCGACCCGGCCGTTGTCCTCGACGGTGACGACGACGCGGTGCCGGGCGGCGAGCGGCGCCATGGCCTCGTCGACCGGCTTGACCCAGCGGGGGTCGACGACGGTCGTGGAGATGCCCTGCCGGTCGAGCAGACCCGCGATCTCCAGGCACATCGGCGCCAGCGCGCCGACCGACACCAGCAGCACGTCCGGGGTGTCGGTGCCGGCCTCGCGCAGCACGTCCATGCCGCCGACGCGGCCCACGGCCTGCACGGCCGGGCCGACCGCGCCCTTGGAGTAGCGCACGACGGTCGCCGCGTCCTTGACCTCGACGGCCTCGCGCAGCTGGGCGCGGACCTGGTCGGCGTCGCGCGGGGCGGCGATCCTCAGGCCCGGGACGACCTGGAGGATCGACATGTCCCACATGCCGTTGTGGGAGGCGCCGTCGGTGCCGGTGACGCCCGCCCGGTCCAGGACGAAGGTCACGCCGCAGTTGTGCAGGGCGACGTCCATCAGGACCTGGTCGAAGGCGCGGTTGAGGAAGGTCGCGTACACGGCGACGACCGGGTGGAGGCCGCCGGTGGCGAGGCCGGCCGCGGAGACGGCGGCGTGCTGCTCGGCGATGCCGACGTCGTACACCCGGTCCGGGAAGGCCTTGGCGAACTTGTCGAGGCCGACCGGCTGGAGCATGGCGGCGGTGATGGCGACGATGTCCTCGCGCTCGTGGCCGAGCTTGACCATCTCGTCGGCGAAGACGCCGGTCCAGTCGGCGCCGGAGGAGGAGATCGGCAGGCCGGTGTCCGGGTGGATCTTGCCGACGGCGTGGAAGCGGTCGGCCTCGTCCGCCAGGGCGGGCTGGTAGCCGCGGCCCTTCTCGGTGAGGCAGTGCACGATGACCGGGCCGCCGAACCGCTTGGCGCGGGAGAGGGCGGACTCCAGCGCCTCGATGTCGTGGCCGTCGATGGGGCCGACGTACTTCAGGCCGAGGTCCTCGAACATGCCCTGCGGGGCGATGAAGTCCTTCAGGCCCTTCTTGGCGCCGTGCAGCGTCTCGTACAGCGGCTTGCCCACGACCGGCGTGCGGTCGAGGATCTCCTTCGTACGGGCGAGGAAGCGCTCGTAGCCGTCCGTGGTGCGCAGCGTGGCGAGGTGGTTGGCGAGGCCGCCGATGGTCGGGGCGTAGGAGCGCTCGTTGTCGTTGACGACGATGACGAGCGGGCGGTCCTTGGCCTCGGCGATGTTGTTCAGGGCCTCCCAGGCCATGCCGCCGGTGAGCGCGCCGTCGCCGATGACGGCGACGACGTGGTCGTCCTTCTTCAGCACCTCGTTGGCCTTGGCGAGGCCGTCGGCCCAGCCGAGGACCGTGGAGGCGTGGCTGTTCTCGATGACGTCGTGCTCGGACTCGGCCCGGGCCGGGTAGCCGGACAGGCCGCCCTTCATCTTCAGCCGCGAGAAGTCCTGCCGGCCGGTGAGCAGCTTGTGGACG
This sequence comes from Streptomyces sp. NPDC003036, assembly GCF_040611175.1. NCBI lineage: Bacteria > Bacillati > Actinomycetota > Actinomycetes > Kitasatosporales > Streptomycetaceae > Streptomyces > Streptomyces sp. NPDC003036. The sequence goes on from NZ_JBEXNO010000041.1 coordinate 26,550, forward strand.
TAGGACTGGTGGCCGGTGTCCCACAGGATCTTGTCCTTGGGGGACTCGAAGACCCGGTGCAGGGCGATGGTCAGCTCGACCACACCGAGGTTGGGACCGAGGTGGCCGCCTGTCTTGGACACGGCGTCCACGAGGAAGGACCGGATCTCCGCGGCCAGCTGCTCCAGCTGCTCCGGGGAGAGCCGGTCGAGATCGCGCGGGCCCGTGATACGGGTCAGCAGAGCCACCCGTGCCTCCTTGCGTGTTGAGCTGGTCGAGCTGCCGATTTTGTCGAGTCTAATGTTCCGCTCCTGATCATCATCATCGGGCGGGTCCCCCTAGGTCATCACATTGGCGCAGACGCAGCGGTGCCCGGCACCGGTTCAGTGGTGCCGGGCACTGCGGTATTGCTCACGTACGGGGTTACGCGCGGCCCGCGGTCTTCTGCGTACGGCGGGAGACCGAGTCGATCACGACGGCGGCGAGGAGCACCGCGCCGGTGATCATGTACTGGATCTCGGAGGCCATGCCGAGCATGTTCAGGCCCTGCTGGATCGCCTGGATGACGATCATGCCGAGCAGCGCGGACCAGACCTTGCCGCGGCCGCCGAAGAGGCTGGTGCCGCCGATGACGGCCGCCGCGATGACGAGCATCAGCGTGTTGCCGCCGCCGAGGCTCTTGGTGGCGCCGCCGGAGAGGCTGGCCACGAAGAGGCCGCCGAAGGCGGCGAGCAGGCCGGAGAGGCCGAAGACGGTGATCCGGATCCGGTCGACGTTGATGCCGGCGCGGCGCGCGGCCTCGGCGTTGCCGCCGACCGCGAAGACCTGGCGGCCGAAGGTGGTGCGGCGGGCGACGAAGTCGGCGACGACCAGGACGACCAGGAACAGCACCAGCGCGAGCGGCAGGCCGCGGGCGCCGGCGGGCTCGTTGAGCACGTACGCGACGACGAAGCACAGGACCGCGACGACGGCCGTGCGCAGGACGACCTCGCTGGTGGGGCGGGCGAGCAGGCCGGCGGCCTTGCGGCGCTGCCGGTCCAGGAGGAGCGAGGCGGCGTACGCGAGGACGGCGACCAGGGCGAGGCCGTACGCGGCGGCCTTGTCCTCGAAGTAGTAGCCGGTCAGGTGCTCGACGACGGAGCCGCTCGGCGCGTTGATGGAGCCTTCCTTGCCCATCAGCCAGATCTGCAGGCCGCTCCAGCCGAGGAAGCCGGCGAGGGTGACGACGAAGGCCGGGACGCCGATTTTGGCGAAGAAGAAGCCGTGCAGCAGGCCGAGCGCGAGGCCGCACAGGACGGCGATGCCGACGGCGAGCCAGTCGTTCATGCCGTTGCTCACGTTGAGCACGGCCCACACGGCGGCGCCGACGCCCGCGACCGAGCCGACCGACAGGTCGATCTCGCCCAGGATCAGGACGAAGACGATCCCGACGGCCATGATGCCGAGGCCGGAGGTGTAGACCGCGATGTTGGCGACGGAGCTCGCGGAGAGGAAGTTGGCGTTCTGCGACTGGAAGACGATCGCGATGACGATCAGGCCGATGAAGACCGGGAGGGAGCCCAGCTCACCGCCGCGCACCTTGCGGGTGAACTCGGTCCAGTAGCCCTTGAGGCCCTCTTCACGGACGAGCAGCCGCGGGTCGACGGCGGGGACGGGGGCGGCGGACTCCGCGTTCTCGCCGGCGGGGGTCTTGGTGAGGTCGCTCACTTCGCGTCCTCCTTCGTGGCCTTCGTGGCCGTACGCGCCTGGCGGCGGGTCACGGCGTTGTCCGTGGCGCCGGTGATGGCGGCGATGATCTCTTCGTGCGTGGTGTCCTTGACGTTGAAGACACCGTTGTTGCGGCCCAGGCGCAGGACGGCGACCTTGTCGGCGACGGCGCGGACGTCGGCCATGTTGTGGCTGATGAGGATGACGCCGTGGCCGCGCTCGCGCAGCCGCTCGACGAGGTCGAGGACCTGGGCGGTCTGCTCGACGCCGAGGGCGGCGGTCGGCTCGTCCAGGATGACGATCTTGGGGTCGCCGATCAGGGCGCGGGCGATGGCCACGACCTGGCGCTGGCCGCCGGAGAGGGCGGCGACGGGGATGCGGACGCTGGGGATGCGGATGGACAGGGTGTCCAGCAGCTCCTTGGCGCGCTTCTCCATCGCGATCTCGTCGAGGACGGAGCCGCGGCGCAGCTCGTTGCCGAGGAAGAGGTTGGCGACGACGTCGAGGTTGTCGCAGAGCGCCAGGTCCTGGTAGACGGTGGCGACTCCGAGGTCGGAGGCCTCGTTCGGCTTGGTGATGCGGACCGGCCGGCCCTCCCACTCGATGGCGCCTTCATCGATGGGGTGGACGCCCGAGATCGTCTTGACGAGCGTCGACTTTCCGGCGCCGTTGTCGCCGACCAGGGCGACCACTTCACCGGCGTGGATCTCCAGGTCTACGTCGGTGAGCGCCTGGACGGCGCCGAACCGCTTGGAGACTCCGCGCAACGCCAGCACTGGCGTAGCGAACACGTGAATCATCTCCTTCGCCGCCTGTCCGGCGGGGATGGTGGTGCTTGGAGCAAGGAGGTTGCGAGGGGTGCGAGAGCGGGTCCGGCGCCCGCCCGTGGTGCTTGCGGGGCATGGACGGGGCGGGGCGCCGGACCGGCGTGGGGAGGCCGCGTGTCGTGCGCGGCCTTCGCGCGTGGGGGGTGGGGTGCTTCGCGTGTGGGGGGTGCCGGCGGTTACTTGATGCCGGCCGCCTCGCAGGCCGCCTTGTACTCGGCGGTGCAGATGTCCGCGGCGGTGTAGACCTTGTCGGCGAGGATCGTGGAGGCGATGTTCTCCTTGGTGACGATCTCGGCGTCGTACAGCTTGGCCGGGATGTCCTTGAACTCACCGGTCAGGCTGGTGACCTTGGCGCTCACCAGGTCGTCGATCTTGTCGCCCTTGAGCAGGCGGACCGCGATCGCGGCGGTGGTCTCGGCCTCCGGCTTGATCTGCTTGTAGATCGTGAAGGCCTGGTCGCCCTTCAGGATGCGCTGCAGACCGGCGAGCTCGGCGTCCTGGCCGCCGACCGGGACCTTGATGCCCTGCTTGCCGAGCGCGGTGATGATGCCGCCGGCCATGCCGTCGTTGGCGGAGTAGACGCCCTGGAAACCGTCCTTGCCCAGGGAGTCGATGGCGGCGCCCATCTTCTTGTTGGCCTCGTCCGGCGACCAGTCCGGGATGTCCTGCTCGTAGACGACCTTCTTGACCTGCTTGTCGAGGACGCTGTGGGCGCCCTTCTTGAAGAGCGGGGCGTTCGGGTCGGTCGGCGAGCCGTTGATCATGACGACGTTGGCGTCCTTGGCCTTGGCGCCGAGCGCCTTGACCAGGGCCTCGCCCTGGAGGCGGCCGATCTTCTCGTTGTCGTAGCTGACGTAGGCGGAGATCGGGCCCTCGGCGAGGCGGTCGTACGCGACGACCTTGACGCCCTGCTTCTCGGCGCTCGTCACCCAGGACTTGGTGGCCTTGTAGTCGACCGCGTCCAGGATGATCACCTTGACGCCCTGCGTGACGAGCGCGTCGAACTGCTTCTTCTGCGTCTCGGTGTCCTGCGCGGCGTTGTTGTACTTGACCGTGCAGTCGTCGCACAGCTGCTTGATCTTCGCCTCGATGATCGGGCGGTCGAACGTCTCGTACCGGGTCGTCTTGTTCTCGGGCAGCAGCAGACCGATGGTCTTGCCGTCGCCGCCGCTTCCACCCGCGGCGTCACCGTCGCCGGCCTTGCCACAGGCGGCGAGGGTCGCGGCCATGGACACCGCGGCGGTGCCTATGACAAGGCGTCGCGTCATTGCGTTCATGTGGGGTTGCCTCCCTGACGAGGCCGCGACGTTGCGGCCGAGGTGGCTGGAAGTCAACTCGGCCGCCACGCCGTCGTCAAGGAGTAAATTGACAACGAGATGACAACGGTGCCATTCGTTATCTAAGTGAACGCAGGCGCGGACCCGGGCAACGCGCTCTGCAGAAGGGTCGAATCACCCATCTCACTCAGTACGAGGGCGAGGGCGCCGAGCACCTCCGCGCGGCCCCCCAGGGCTCCCGGAGCGACCGACAAGTGCCGCGCGGCGCTGGGGATCGCGTACCGCGAGACCGACTCCCGGATGGGGCCGAGGACCAGCTCGCCGGCCTCCGCGAGGTCGCCGCCCAGCACCACGCGGCTGGGGTTGAGCAGGTTGCAGAGGTTGGCGACACCGCTGCCGATGTGGCGCCCGACGTCCCCGATGACCCGGCGGCAGCCGGGGTCGCCCTCGCGCGCCAGCTGCACGACCCGCTCCATGGTCAGGTCCGCGCCGTGGCTGGGCTGGAGCAGCGGCAGGACGTAGCGCGCGGCGGTGAAGGTCTCCAGGCAGCCGCGGTTGCCGCAGCGGCAGACCGGACCCGACTCGTCGAGCGTGATGTGGCCGATCTCGCCGGCAGTGCCGCCGGGGCCCCGGTAGATCTGGCCGTCGATCACAAGTCCCGCGCCCACCCCGCTGGCGACCTTGATGTACGCGAGGTCCTTGACCCCGCGGCCGCCGCCCCAGACGAGCTCGCCGAGGGCGCCGAGGTTGGCGTCGTTGTCGACGTACACCGGGACGCCGAGGCGGCCGGAGAGCTCCTGGCTGGGGTTGATGCCGGTCCAGCCCGGCAGGATCGACGTGGAGCCGAGGGTTCCGGAGGAGACGTCGATGGGTCCCGGGACGCCGAGGCCGACGCCGATCACCTTGTCCTGACCGATGCCGGTCGCCGCGATCAGCCGCTTGACCAGCCGTTCCGCCCGGTCGAAGCCCTCGGCCGAGGAGGCGTCGACGTCCAGCGGCTCGGACTCCTCGGCGAGCACCTGGTGGGCGAGGTTGCCCACGGCGACCCGCAGGTGGGTGTGGCCGAAGTCGACGCCGATGACGATGCCGGCGTCCCCGCTGAGCGAGACGCTGCGGGCCCGCCGGCCGCCCGCCGAGGTGGGGGTGACCTCGACGGTGCCGCCTTCCTTGAGCTCCCGGACGATGTTGGAGACCGTGGCGGCGGAGAGGCCGGTGGTCCTGGCGATCTCCGCCTGGGTCAGCGACCCGGCCATGCGGACGGCGCGTACCACGCGCTCGAGATTGGCCCGATGCAGAGATGTCTGCGACCCCGGAGTCTCCATCGACTCTCTCACTCCTGCCGTTTTCTCCAACATGTGAACTCTAAGCTGAGCCTTTTGGGTTGCTCCCCGTCAAGACCTTGAGCGTTCAGGGCCTCTGATGAGCGAATGAGATGCGGAGAAAGCGGGCGGAAAGCCTCAGGCGGCGCGAAAACCGCCCGTCGGCAGCGGGTGAGCTGCGGACGGGCGGTTCGGTGGAATGAAGCGGAGGGACGGGCCCCGGCTGCGGTTGCGACTGCTTCAGGCCACTCCTTCAGGCGGCTCCTTCAGGCCGCTACTTCAGCGCGCCCGCCGTGAGGCCGGACTGGACCTGCCGCTGGAAGATCGAGTAGACGACCAGCACGGGCAGCATCGCGATCATCATGCCGGCCATCAGGGCGCCCCAGTCGTTCTCGTACCCCTGCTGGAGCGCGATCATCGCCAGGCCCTGGGTGAGGACGTACTTGTCCTCCTGCTGGTTGAGCACCATCGGCAGCAGGTACTGGTTCCACTGCCCCAGGAAGTTGAAGATCCCGATGCTGATCAGGCCCGGCTTCGCCATCGGCAGCATGACCTGGAAGAAGGTCCGGGTGTGCGAGGCCCCGTCGATCATCGCCGCCTCCGCCACCGAAGCCGGCAGCGTACGGAAGAACGCCGTCATGAAGAAGACGGTGAAGGGCAGCGAGTAGGCGATGTAGACCAGGATCAGCCCGTGGTACGTGGCCAGCAGCGAGCTGCCCGGGAAGTCCCGCAGGACGAAGAAGAGCGGGATGACCAGCATGAAGACCGGGAAGGACATGCCGGCCACGAAGAGGTAGTAGATGAACCGGTTGCCGGGGAAGGTGAAGCGGGCCAGGACGTACGCCGCCATCGAGCCGAGCACCATCGTGCCCACGACCGAGCCGCCCACCACGATCGCGGTGTTGACGAAGTACTGCCCCATGTTCGCGTCGTCCCACGCGTTGGACCAGTTCTCCCAGTGCAGCACGGTCGGCAGGCCCCACGGGTCGGTGAGGATGCCGTTGCTGTCCTTGAAGGCGCTCCACAGCACCCACAGCAGCGGCACACCGACCATCAGGGCCCACACGACGAGGATGCCGTGCGAGAAGACGTTCAGTACGCCGCCCTCGGCAGCGCGGCCGGACCGGCCGCCCGTGCGGCCGGCCGCCGCGCCGGGCCGCCGGGTGGTTTCGGCGGGCGTCGGCGACCCCTGCTTGGTCACCGCTGCCGGCTCGTCCTGGATCTCGTCGGTCGTCATCCGGCGTAGCCCTCCCCCTAGTACTCGATCCGCTCACGGCGCGCGAAGCGCATCGTGAGCACGGCGAACGTCATGGTGACGATGAGCATCGCGACGCCCATGGCGGCGGCGTAGCCGAACTGGCTGTCGCGGAAGGCCGTCAGGTACAGCCTCAGCGGCATGACGTCCGTGGCGCCGTCCGGGCCGCCCATGTTCACCGACATGATCTGGACGAGCGCGAAGGCGTCCAGGGCGATGATGCCCATGTACACCCAGCCCGTCTGGACGGTGTCCCACAGCAGCGGGAGGGTGATCCTGAAGAAGGTGTGGAAACGGCCGGCCCCGTCGAGCAGCGCCGCCTCGTAGATGTCCCGGGGGATGGAGGCCATGGCGGCGGAGAACAGCACCACGTAGAAACCGACGTGGCTCCACACCATGACCGCGCTGATGCACCACAGGGCGAGGCTTTTCTCCCCCAGCCAGGAGTTCTGCAGCGCGTCCAGGCCGACCGCGCCGAGGAGGGAGTTGAGCATGCCGTCGTCCGGGTCGGGGTTGTAGATGTTGAACCAGATGACCGCGACGATGGTGACCGAGATGACCTGCGGGAAGAAGAAGACGAACTTGTAGAAGCGGGACCCGGCGACCCCGGCGACGACCTCGTTCTTCCGGCGGCGGCCGCCCACGTTGAGCATGAAGGCGAAGAACAGCCCGAGAGCGAGCGTGACGACCGGGACCAGGGCCAGCATGTAGACGTTGTGGCGCAGGGCGTTCCAGAAGTCGTCGTTTGCCCAGAGCTTCTGGAAATTGTCGAGTCCGACGAACTTCGCGGAGCCGACGAGGCCGGACCAGTCCGTCATCGAGATCTGGAAGGCCTGGACGAAGGGCGAGATCACGAAGACGCCGTAAATGAGCAGAGGCAGGGCCAGGAAGCCCACGATGAATCGGTATTTGCCGTGTTGCATGGTGCTCCCCGGCCCTTCCCCTCTTGCGGTCGAATCGGCTGCCGAAGCGTCAGGCGGTGCGCTTGAACTTGGTCACGGAGTCGTCCTTCGCGACCCGGTCGCACTCCTGCTGGGTCTTCTTGATCCATTCGGCTGCTTTCAGCTCGCCCGTGAGCAGTTGACCGGTCAGGCCGCCGATCTTCTCGTCGGTGAGGGCCGGGTACCACTCCTGCAGCTGAAGGCTGATCAGGTTCTCGCCCGCCTCCTTGAAGACCTTGCTGGCGGAGGCGAGACCGGGCGAGAGGGTCATGCCCTCGGTGGCGTCCATGACGCAGGTCAGCGACTTCACCTTCGTGGCGAAGTTCTGGGCGTGCTTCTTGGAGAGCATGATGCGCAGCAGCTCCATGCCGCCCGCCGGGTTCTTCCCCTTGCTCGCGACGATGTACGGCTCGCTGGGCTCGCCGCGCAGGGTGCCGTGCGGCATCTTGTCGCCGGTGCCGTCGAAGAGGGCGCCGACCGCCATGCCGAAGTCCTTCGGCGTGGTGGGGGCGGCTTCGTTCTCGACCCAGGAGCCGTTGGGGATGAAGACGGCCTTGCCCCGGTTCCAGGCGGTCTGGGACTGGATGTGGGTGAGGCCCTGGCTGCCTTCGAGGAAGTACTTCTTGGCGGCGAGCTCCTCGTAGTGCTCGACGACCTCCTTGACCGCGTCGTTCGAGGTCCAGGCGTTGGGCTCCAGATTGTCGATCGCGATCCACTTCTCCATGCCGCCGATCTTGGCGATCTGGGCGAAGAGGTTGAAGTGGACGTAGTACGGATACTTCCCGGCGTACGTCCAGGGGGCGATGCCCGCCTTCTTGATCTCGCCGCAGAGGCCGACCATCTCGGAGAGGGTCTTGGGGTACGTCCAGCCGCGGTCGGCGAGGAGCTTCTCGGAGTACCAGGTGCCGTAGATGGTGAAGGCGTAGTACAGCACGTCGACCTTGTCGCCGTGCTTGCCCTTCTCCAGGGTGCTGGGGTGGAGGGTGTCGCGGACCTTCTTGGCCGGGTCGTCCAGCGAGGGCGCGTCCAGCAGCGGGGCCAGGTCCTGGAGCTGGCCCTGGGTGGACAGCTTGTTCATGTCGAGGTGGTCGGCGCCGGAGTTGTCGATGACGTCCGGCGGGTTGCCGCCCGCGAAGCGCGGGGTGAGCTTGGGCCCCACCTGCTGGGTGCCGGTGTGCTTGACCTCGGCGCCGTAGGTCGCCTTGTAGTCGGCCTCCGCGTCCTTGGCGTACTGGTCGCCCAGGCCGCCCTTGAAGATGAACGCCTCCAGCGGAGCGCCCTGGGCGACGCCGAGCGGGTTCTTGGCGGACTTCTCGCCGGCGGGCGCCTTCGTCTCCTTCTCACTGCCGCCACCGCCAGCGGTGGCGCAGGCGGACAGGAAGCTCATCGTCGGCACGCTGATCAGCCCGAGTGCGGCGGACCGCTTGATCAGCTCGCGGCGGCCGGGGCCCTCGTGGTCGTGTCGGGCGGAGGTGGATCCCATGCTCAAGTACTCGCCTTCTCCAGGACTCAGGCGGTGTACCGGTCGCCCCGAACCGCTCTCGCCTCAGGCGAAGGGCCCCCGCCACCGCGCGGTCTTGTGCAGGTGGGTCGGTGTTACAGTGCTGGGTTGCCGACAGGTATAGTCCACTTCTCGTCGACTGAGCAAGATCGAAGCGCACTTTGGGTCGCAGTCTTTCCCGAGTTGAGACCTGGTGTGAAGAGGGCGGCACACGGCGGGATTTCAGCCTTCTGGCCGCGTCAACAGCCTTGACACCACACGCCACTTACTTCCTACTGGTTGCTGCGCAGCTCATCTGACAACGTTGTCCGACGTTCTACTGTCCGACGTTCGACGCGCTTCGGCGGGAGCAGGAGGCACGACGCGGGATGCAGCCCAGACCAGGATCTCTCAAGCGACGTACGGCCGCCCTCGTGGCGGCCGCCACCGTGACCGCTTCCCTGGCCGTGACGGCCGGTCCGTCGGCCGCCTCGGCGCTTCCGCGCCAAGCACCGGCCGCCGCCACGGAGTTCGGCACGTCTTTCGAGGCTGATGAACCGCCGCCCACCTGGCGCGACACCGTCGACCTGGACGCCGAGGGCCGCAAGCGGTCGGCCGGCGTCGACGGGGGCTTCTCCGCCGGGATACCGGGCAATGTCACCGAGAAGGTGACGGAGCTGCGCGCCAGCGGCGAGAACACCGGAGCCGGGGAGACCAAGGAGAATTTGGTCGACCTCCAGCCCGGCACCAAGTGGCTCACCTTCGCCCCCACCGCCTGGGTCGAGTTCGACCTCGACGAACCGGTCAAGGTCGTGACGTACGCCCTGACGTCCGCCAACGACGCCGCACCGCGCGACCCCCGGGACTGGACGCTCAAGGGCTCGGCGGACGGCAGGGAGTGGACGGTCCTGGACACCCGCGAGGGCGAGACGTTCGCCCGGCGCTTCGAGACGCGGACGTACGACGTCGACGCGAGCCGCGCGGCGCCGTACGCGCACTACCGGCTGGAGATCGGCCGGAACAACGGCGCCACCGGCATCACCCAGCTCGCCGACGTCCAGTTCTCGAACGGCGACACCTCCGCGCCCGTCCCGCCCGACATGCGCAGCCATGTCGACCGGGGCCCGGGCGGCTCCCCCACGGCCAAGGCGAACGCCGGGTTCACCGGCAAGCGGGCGCTGCGCTACGCCGGTACGCACCATCCGGCCGGGCGCGCGTACGCGTACAACAAGGTCTTCGACGTCGACACGCGCGTGGTCCGCGACACCGAGCTGTCGTACCGGATCTTCCCCTCCATGCCGGAGACGGACCTGAGCTACCCGGCGACGAACGTCTCCGTCGACCTCGCCTTCACCGACGGCACCCACCTGAGCGAGCTCGGCGCGGTCGACGGCCACGGCGGGCGCCTCAGCCCGCAGGGCCAGGGCGCGGCCAAGCGGCTCTACGTCAACCAGTGGAACCAGGTGCGGGCGTCCGTCGGCACGGTGGCCGCGGGCAAGACGGTGGACCGGATCCTGGTGGCGTACGACGCGCCGAAGGGCCCGGCGAAGTTCCAGGGCTGGATCGACGACATCACCCTCGGGCGCGCGGCGCCCGTGAAGCCGCTCCCCCGCGTGTCCGACTACGCCTCGACCGTACGCGGCACCAACTCCAGCTCCTCCTTCTCGCGCGGCAACACCTTCCCGGCGACGGCCGTCCCGCACGGCTTCAACTTCTGGACGCCGGTGACCAACGCCGCCTCCAAGAGCTGGCTGTACGAGTACGCGCGCGGCAACAACGCCGACAACCTGCCCACCGTGCAGGCGTTCAGCGCCAGCCATGAGCCGAGCCCCTGGATGGGCGACCGGCAGACCTTCCAGCTGATGCCGTCGGCCGCGCCCGGCGCGCCGCCCACCGCCCGTACCGCACGGGCCCTCCCCTTCCGCCACGAGCGGGAGACGGCCAGGCCGCACCACTACGCCGTGACGTTCGAGAACGGCCTGAGGGCCGAGATCGCCCCGGCCGACCACGCCGCGATGATGCGGTTCACCTATCCGGGTGCGGACGCGTCCGTCGTCTTCGACAACGTGACGGACGAGGGCGGGCTGACACTGGACCCGGCGAGCGGCTCCTTCACCGGTTTCTCCGACGTCAAGAGCGGCCTGTCGACCGGTGCCACGCGCATGTTCGTGTACGGCGTCTTCGACGCGCCGGTCACGGACTCCGCGTCGGCGGGGGTCACGGGCCACCTGCGCTTCGACGCGGGCGCGGACCGCACGGTGACGCTGCGCATGGCGACCTCCCTCATCAGCGTGGAGCAGGCGAAGCGGAACCTCGCCGCCGAGATCCCGGCGGGCACGGGCTTCGAGCGGGTCCGGGAGCGGGCGCAGGCCGCCTGGGACCGGATCCTCGGGCGCGTCCGCGTGGAGGGCGCGACCCACGACCAGCTGGTCACGCTGTACTCCAATCTCTACCGGCTGTACCTCTACCCCAACTCGGGCTTCGAGCGGGTCGACGGCAAGGACCGCTACGCCAGCCCCTTCTCGCCGCAGACCGGCCCCGACACCCCGACCCACACCGGCGCCAAGATCGTCGACGGCAGGGTCTACGTCAACAACGGCTTCTGGGACACCTACCGCACCACCTGGCCCGCGTACTCCTTCCTCACCCCGCGCAAGGCGGGCGAGCTGGTGGACGGCTTCGTGCAGCAGTACAAGGACGGCGGCTGGATCTCCCGCTGGTCGTCCCCCGGCTACGCCGACCTGATGACCGGCACGTCGTCGGACGTCGCCTTCGCCGACGCCTATGTCAAGGGCGTGGACTTCGACGCGGAGGCGGCGTACGAGGCGGCGCTGAAGAACGCGACCGTCGTGCCGCCCGGCAAGGGCGTGGGCCGCAAGGGCATGGAGACGTCGCCCTTCCTCGGTTACGCCTCGACCGAGACCCACGAGGGCCTGTCCTGGTCCTTGGAGGGCTACCTCAACGACTACGGTCTGGCGAGGATGGCGGAGGCCCTCTTCGAGAAGACCGGCAAGGCGCGGTACAAGGACGAGGCTGCGTACTTCCTGGGCCGGGCCCGCAATTACGTCACGCTCTTCGACTCCCGGGCCGGTTTCTTCCAGGGCCGGAATCTCAAGGGCGAGTGGCGCGTGCCGTCGGAGGCGTACGACCCGAGGGTCTGGGGCTACGACTACACCGAGACGAACGGCTGGGGTTACGCCTTCACCGCGCCCCAGGACAGCCGGGGCCTGGCGAACCTGTACGGCGGGCGGGCGGGCCTGGCGAAGAAGCTCGACACCTACTTCTCGACGCCCGAGACGGCGTCGCCGGAGTTCACCGGCTCGTACGGCTCCGTCATCCACGAGATGACGGAGGCGCGCGATGTGCGGATGGGCATGTACGGGCACTCCAACCAGGTCGCGCACCACGTCACGTACATGTACAACGCGGCCGGGCAGCCCTGGAAGACGCAGGAGAAGGTGCGCGAGGTGCTGTCGCGGCTCTACACGGGCAGCGAGATCGGCCAGGGCTACCACGGCGACGAGGACAACGGCGAGCAGTCCGCCTGGTGGCTGTTCTCGGCGCTCGGCTTCTATCCGCTGGTGATGGGCAGCGGGGAGTACACGATCGGTTCGCCGCTGTTCGAGAAGGCGACGGTACGGATGGACAACGGCCGCACGCTGGTGGTCAAGGCCCCGGAGAACAGCGCCCGGAACGTCTACGTGCAGGGGGTGCGGGTCAACGGCCGGTCCTGGACGTCGACGGCGCTGCCGCACGAGCTCCTCGCGCGGGGCGGCACGCTGGAGTTCGCCATGGGGCCGAAGCCGTCGGCGTGGGGCACCGGGCCGGGCGCGGCGCCGGTCTCGATCACCCGGGACGACAAGGTGCCGTCGCCGCGCCGCGACCTGGCCAGCGGTGAGGGCGCGCTCCTCGACGACACGTCGGCCACGGCGGCGGGGCTCACGGCGCCGCTGGAGCTGCGCGTTCCGGGCCCGGCGCGGGCGGTGCAGTACACGCTGACGTCGTCGGACCGGGCCTCGGCCCCGGCGGACTGGGTGCTCCAGGGGTCGGCGGACGGGGCGACGTGGACGGAGCTGGACCGGCGTACGGGCGAGAGCTTCGCCTGGGACCGGCAGACGCGGGTGTTCACGGTGGCCCGGCCGGGCTCGTACCGGCACTACCGGCTGGTCCCGTCGGCCGGTTCCGGTTCCGGTGGCGTGTTGGCGGAGGTGGAACTGCTGGGCTGAGCAGGAGGAACGAGCGGCGCACGGAGGCCGGTCCGCGCTCCGGACCGGCCTTTCGCGTGCGGCTGCGCGCCCCTACGCGCCGGATATCCGGGGTGGAGCCGCGCGGGTACGTTGACGGACCGGCACGGGACGCCCTCACGAAAGGACGCCTCATGACGTACACCTCGAAGACCTCCACCTCCTCCACCTCCTCCACCTCCTCCACCGAGACGACCACGACCTCCACGCCGACGGCCTCCCTCTTCGTCAACGGCCACTTCCCGCGGCGCAGGGCCCTCGTCATCCTCGTCAGCGCCCTGTTCGGCTTCGCCCTGACCGTGGTGTGGTCGGCGGAGTTCGTCGACCGGACCATCGGCGGGAACGTCGCCGCCGCCCTCCTCGGCCACGAGGCGCACGACGCGCCGATCGGCGGCGCCCTGGCCGGTGTCGCCTTCGCGCTCGCGACCGGGGTGGCGGGCACCTTCACCGCGTGCAACGTCGCCGCGTTCAGCGCCATCGCGCCGCTGGCGGGCGCGGGGACCGTACCCACGAGGCGCGGCCGGATGGCTCGGGTGCTGCGGCCGCTGGGGCCGCTGGCCGCCGGTGCGGTCGTGGTGTCGGCGGCCTACGGCGTGGTGGTCGCGCTGGTCGGCACCGGGATGCCGCAGTTCCAGGAGAGCGCGCCGGGCGGGGTGTCGGCCGGCCTGTCGCCCCGGACGATCCAGGCCATGGTGGTGTTCGGCCTCATCGGGCTGGTCATGGTGGTGTTCGGGCTGGCCGCGCTGGGGCTGGTCCGCGACCCGCTGGCGCGGGTGTCGGCACGCTTTCCCGGAGCTCCGATGTTCGTGATGGGCGCGCTCATCGGCGCGTTCCTCATAGGGCGGCCCTTCCCGCTGTTCCGGCAGCTGTTCCGGGACGCGGCCGAGAGCCACAACGTCCTGTACGGGGCGGTGGCGTTCAGCCTCCAGGCCCTCGGGAACGTGCTGATCATGGCGGTGCTGTTCGTCGTGATGGCCCTGGTGGCCGGGGAGCGGCTGGGCACGTGGTTCGCCGCCGATCCCCGGCGGGCGTCCGCCGTGACGGCGGCGGCGTTCATCGCCGCGGGTGTGTTCATGATCCTGTACTGGGACGTACGGATCCTGGCCCGGCGGGACCTGATCTGGTATCCGATGGCCCCGTGGGCGTGAGTCGGGCCCTTGCTCCGGTGGCGGCCGCGGAATCGTCACCGGTTTGTCACAGATGACCGGCGCGCTGGCGCACACGGCCTGGCGCGCCGTTCGTTTCGCCCCGAAAGGAGCTGATTCGCGGGGCCGCACCTCAGGCTTAAACCAGTTGCCTCGTAAAGGTGTTGTGCAAGGATCTCCATGATCCCGCGACGACCGTCCGTGGCCGTCGCATTCCCTTCCTCATGGAGAACATACGTGGCCAAATCCTCCGGCCCCAAGCGCGGACGCGCGCTGTCGCGTCTCGCCGTAGCGGCCATAGCCGCCGCCCTGGTCGGCGCCACCGCCGGTTCCGCGGTGGCGGACACCCCGGCCCCCGCACCGCTCAAGAGCGTCGACCAGGACGGCTTCTCCCAGGCGGTTCCGCAGAACGGCACGCTCGCCGCCAGCGCGTCGGCCCCGGTCAACGCGCTGTTCGCGATGGACAAGTACGGCGACCTCTACGCGTACGGGCCCAACGGCCGGGGCGGGCTCACCGCCCGCGAGTACGTCACGAGCGGCTGGGACGTCTTCCGGGGCTCCGCCCAGGCCGACCACGACGGTGACGGCACCGCCGACGGCCTGTACACCTGGGACAAGCAGGGCTACCTGTACTACACCGGCGAAGGGGAGACCCTCACTCTGGGCCGCGGCTGGGACGCCTACGACAAGATCGTCGTCGCGGGCAACCTGGGCGGGACCACTCCGGCCGACGTGCTGGCCCGCGACAAGGCCGGCGTGCTCTGGTTCTACAAGGGCAAGGCCGACGGCACCCTGTCCGCGCGGACGAAGGTCGGCTCGGGCTGGCAGGCCTTCAACCAGATCCTGGGCCAGGGCGACCTGTCCGGCGACGGCCGGGCCGACGTCGTGACCCGCGACAAGTCCGGTGTCCTGTGGCTCTACAAGGGCACCGGCAACGCCGCCGCCCCGTTCGCGAAGGGCACCAAGGTCGGCGGAGGCTGGGGCGCCTTCAACTACCTGGTGTCGACGGGCGACCTCACCATGGACGGCCGTACCGACCTGATCGCACGCGACTCCGCGGGCGCGCTGTGGCGCTACAACGGGACGGGCAACGCCGCCGCCCCGTTCGCGAAGCCGACCAAGATCGGGACCTCCGGCTGGAACGGCTACACGCTGATGTTCTGACCGGTGCTTGTTCTGACCGGTGCACGAAGAGGGCCGCACCCCGAGGGGTGCGGCCCTTTCGCGTACGTCCGCGTACCGGCCGCGCGGGCCGGGATCCGCTTACTTGCGGATCAGCGAGCGCAGCACGTACTGCATGATGCCGCCGTTGCGGTAGTAGTCGGCCTCACCGGGGGTGTCGATGCGGACGACCGCGTCGAACTCGACGCCCGTGTCGGTGGTGACCTTGACCGTGCGCGGCGTACGGCCCTCGTTGAGCTCGGTCACGCCGGCGATGGAGAAGGTCTCCTCACCGGTCAGGCCGAGGGACTCGGCCGACTGGCCCTCCGGGAACTGCAGCGGCAGGACGCCCATGCCGATGAGGTTCGAGCGGTGGATGCGCTCGTACGACTCGGCGATGACGGCCTTGACGCCGAGCAGCGCGGTGCCCTTGGCGGCCCAGTCGCGGGACGAGCCGGAGCCGTACTCCTTGCCCGCGAGGACGACCAGCGGGATGCCCTGCTCGATGTAGTTGCGGGAGGCGTCGTAGATGAACGACACCGGCGCGTCGGGCTGGGTGAAGTCGCGGGTGTAGCCGCCCTCGGTGCCCGGCGCGATCTGGTTGCGCAGGCGGATGTTGGCGAACGTACCGCGGATCATGACCTCGTGGTTGCCGCGGCGCGAGCCGTAGCTGTTGAAGTCGCGGCGGTCGACGCCGTGCTCCGTGAGGTACTTGCCGGCCGGGGTGTCGGCCTTGATGGCGCCGGCCGGGGAGATGTGGTCGGTGGTGACCGAGTCGCCCAGCTTGGCGAGGACGCGGGCACCGGTGATGTCGGTGACCGGCGTCGTCTCCATCGTCATGCCCTCGAAGTACGGGGGCTTGCGGACGTAGGTGGACTGCGGGTCCCACTCGAAGGTGTTGCCGGTCGGGATCGGCAGCGCCTGCCACTGGGCGTCGCCCGCGAAGACGTCGCTGTAGGACTTGGAGAACATGTCCTCGCCGATGGCGTTGGCGACGACGTCGTTGACCTCGGCCTCCGACGGCCAGATGTCCTTCAGGAAGACCGGGTTGCCGTCCTGGTCGGTGCCCAGGGCGTCCTTGGT
The DNA here is from genome assembly GCF_040611175.1 of Streptomyces sp. NPDC003036. Taxonomy (NCBI): domain Bacteria; kingdom Bacillati; phylum Actinomycetota; class Actinomycetes; order Kitasatosporales; family Streptomycetaceae; genus Streptomyces; species Streptomyces sp. NPDC003036. Next base: position 42,968 of record NZ_JBEXNO010000041.1, read on the forward strand.
GATGTCCACCTTCATGGAGCCGGCGAGGGCGTACGCGACGACCAGCGGCGGGGACGCCAGGTAGTTCATCTTGACGTCGGGGTTGATCCGGCCCTCGAAGTTGCGGTTGCCGGAGAGCACCGAGACGACGGCGAGGTCGTTGTCGTTGACGGCCTTGGAGACCTCCTCCGGCAGCGGGCCGGAGTTGCCGATGCAGGTGGTGCAGCCGTAGCCGACGAGGTTGAAGCCGACCTTGTCGAGGTACGGGGTCAGGCCCGCCTTGTCGAAGTAGTCGGTGACGACCTTGGAGCCCGGGGCGAGGGTGGTCTTCACCCACGGCTTGCGGGTGAGGCCCTTCTCGACCGCCTTCTTGGCCACCAGCGCGGCGGCGACCATGACGTACGGGTTCGAGGTGTTGGTGCAGGAGGTGATGGCGGCGACGGTGACGGCGCCGTGGTCCAGCTCGTACGAGACGCCGTCGGCGCCGGTGACGGTGACCGGGTTGGACGGGCCGGGGCCGGGCACGACGGCGGAGTGCTGCGGGGCGCCGGCGCCGTTGTCCTCGTGGCCGTAGGCCGGGGCGTCGGAGGCCGGGAAGGACTCGTCGCTCGCCTCGTCGACCGGGGAGGTCAGGTCCTGCCCGCCCTGGCCGGCCGGGACGTAGGTGAGGACGTCGCTGTTGAACTGCTGGGCGGCCTGGGCGAGGACGATGCGGTCCTGCGGGCGCTTCGGGCCGGCGATGGAGGGGACGACCGTGGAGAGGTCGAGCTCCAGCTTCTCGGAGAAGTCCGGCTCGGCGGCCGGGTCCAGCCAGAGGCCCTGCTCCTTGGCGTACGCCTCGACGAGCGCGAGCTGCTGCTCGGAGCGGCCGGTGAGCTTCAGGTACTTGATGGTCTCGTCGTCGATCGGGAAGATCGCGGCGGTGGAGCCGAACTCCGGCGACATGTTGCCGATGGTGGCGCGGTTCGCGAGGCTCGTCGCCGCGACGCCCTCGCCGTAGAACTCGACGAACTTGCCGACGACGCCGTGCTTGCGCAGCATCTCGGTGATGGTGAGGACCAGGTCGGTGGCGGTGGTGCCGGTGGGCAGCTCGCCGGTGAGCTTGAAGCCGACGACGCGCGGGATCAGCATGGAGACCGGCTGGCCGAGCATGGCGGCCTCGGCCTCGATGCCGCCGACGCCCCAGCCGAGCACGCCGAGGCCGTTGACCATGGTGGTGTGCGAGTCGGTGCCGACGAGGGTGTCGGGGTACGCCTGGCCGTCGCGGACCATGACGGTGCGGGCCAGGTGCTCGATGTTGACCTGGTGGACGATGCCGGTGCCGGGCGGGACGACCTTGAACTCGTCGAAGGCGGTCTGGCCCCAGCGCAGGAACTGGTAGCGCTCCTTGTTGCGGCCGTACTCCAGCTCGACGTTCTGCTTGAAGGCGTCTTTGGTGCCGAACTTGTCGGCGATGACGGAGTGGTCGATGACCAGCTCGGCCGGCGCGAGCGGGTTGATCTTCGCCGGGTCGCCGCCGAGCTCCTTGACGGCCTCGCGCATGGTGGCGAGGTCGACGACGCACGGCACACCGGTGAAGTCCTGCATGATCACGCGGGCCGGCGTGAACTGGATCTCCTGGCTGGGCTGCGCCTGGGAGTCCCAGCCGCCGAGGGCTCGGATGTGGTCGGCGGTGATGTTCGCGCCGTCCTCGGTGCGGAGGAGGTTCTCCAGGAGCACCTTGAGGCTGTAGGGGAGGCGCGCGGAGCCCTCGACCTTGTCCAGCCTGAAGATCTCGTACGACTCGTCGCCCACGCGCAGCGTGCTGCGGGCGTCGAAGCTGTTCGCCGACACGACAGTCTCCTTCATCAATGTGCGCGTTCTAACCGCATCCTGCCGTGATGGCTCCTCGCCGATCCGTTAAGGTAAGACTTAGTTAGGTAACCCTTACCGGCTGGCGCGGCTGCGGTGCGTCTTTTCGGCAGATATCTCGATGTCGAGATAACTCTAGTACATGAGGGCTGCCGGGTCATGCGCGCACCGCGGTGACCTGTCGCGCAGTGCTCAGACTCCGCCGACCGGCACGAGCGTCGGATACGCGATGCCGAGGATGTCGCGGTAGCCGTCGACCCAGGACGACCGCTGGCGGTCGACCCGTTCGTGGGTCTCGGCGGCGAGGGGGTGGTCCGGGTGGCTCGCGAGCCAGAGCTCCGTGTCATGGCGGTAGCCCGACGCGAACTCCTCCCACTCCTCTCGGCTCGCCGATTCGATCCAGGCCGGTCGGAAGCCCGCCTCGACGGCGAGGTCGGCCAGCGGTCCGAGCCGCAGGTGCCACCCGGGCGCACCAAGCGGCGCAGCTCGCGCAAAACGACACCGGCATCGTACGGCTGCCCGGGGTCGCACAGCGCCTGGCCGGACCCCAGGCAGAGCACCGCGTCCACGGGTCCGCGCGACGTGCCGAGGGCCGACTCCTCCGCGAACTCGACCCGCTCGGAGAGGCCGCGCTCCTTCGCGAGGTGCCTGCCCCTGGCGAGGTCCTCGGCGTTGATGTCGAGGCCCACGCCCGTCGCCCCGGGGACGGACTCCACCACCCGCAGCAGCAGTTCGCCCCAGCCGCACCCGATGTCGAGGACGGTGGCGGGCGAGACGGCGGCGAGCCGCGCGACGATGCGCCTGGCGCGGTCTTCGGACAGCGGGCCGTGGAAGGTCAGGCTACCGAGGCGCGGGGGAAGCTCGGAAGATGTCATGGGGGCAGACGCTAGATCCTCCCGAGGGGTATGCCGAGCGATTCAGTCCGGCTCTCAGCCGAAGATGTCCAGGAAGTCCGCCCCGGAGGTGCCGCGGGCGGGGCGGGCCACCATCGGGCGCGGCTCCGGGTAGGTCGCCGTTGCGGCCCTCGCGCGGACGACGTCCGGCCCGCCGCACGCCGCGACGGCGAAGGCGCCGAACACCTTGGCGAACGCGGCCGGGTCGCGGAACTCCACGCCGTACGCCCGGCCGTCCAGCAGCGGCACCCACACCGTCCGGTTCCGCCGTGGCCACTCCAGCACGGGCTGGTCGTCCGCGGTCGACCGCCCCTCCAGCCACAGCCGCGCCACGTGCAGCAGATTCACCTGTTCCATCGGCAGCCGCCTGCGCCGTATCCGCAGTTCATGTGTCGTCAGCGTGACCTTGTGGTCCTTCTTCTCGTACCAGACGATGCCGATCCCGAACGGCACGTACAGCACGAGCCCGATGAACGGCCAGGACACGGCGTCGCCCCACGATCGGATCAGCCCGCCGTCCACCAGGTACACGGCTCCGAAGAAAAGAACCCACTTCGCCGTCATCCGCCAGAACCCGGTGCCCTGCCGGTAAAGGACCCGCCGCTTGCTCGTCATCGTCATGGCCGCACGCTATCCGCCGCCGCGCAGGTCTCGGAAAAGCCCGGGACTTCGGGGGCGGCCCTGCGCGATCATGACCGGATGGACGCTCGTTTCCTCGGCATCGCCGAGCTGGCCGAAACCCCGCCCGTGGCGGTCGTCGTCGACGTCATGCGTGCTTTCACGGTGGCCGCCTGGGCCTTCGCCCGGGGAGCGGAGAGGATCGTCCTCGCCGGTTCGCTGGACGAGGCCCTGGCGCTCAAGGCGCGCCACCCGGAGTGGGTGGCGCTCAAGGACGGCCCGGCCGCGCCGGGCTTCGACACCGTCAACTCGCCGGGCCTGCTGCGCTCCCTCGACCTCGGCGGACGGACCGTGGTGCAGAAGACCACGGCGGGGACGGTCGGCGCCCTCGCGGTCAAGGAGGCGTCGCTCGTGCTGTGCGCGAGCTTCGTGGTGGCGGAGGCGACGGCTCGGCTCCTGCGGACCCGCGGGTGCGACGAGGTCACGTTCGTGGTCACGGGCGAGGACGGGCAGGCCGACGAAGACCTGGCGTGCGCGCAGTACATCGCCCGGAGGGCCACCGGGGCCGGGACGGACGCGGCCGAGTTCCTCCGCCGCGCCGCCGCGTCGCGTGCCGCCGCCGAGCTGGCGCAGGGTGTGCGCCAAGGAGTCCACCCCGATGACGTCGCGCTCTGTCTGGAGCTCGACCGGTTCCCCTTCGCCATGGTGGCGACCGCGGAGGACTCGCTCATGGTCCTCCGTCCGCACGCCGTGCCGTCACCGCCCGGCGCGGCTTCGGTCTGACACGCCGCCGGATGCCGGCCCTCGCCCTCCGGGAGCCGGCATCCGGGCGGGAACGCGGTGGCTCGCCGCCCTGTCAGCCGCGCCGGTCGCGCTCGGGTTCCACGGGGAGCCACAGCTCCGCGTCGGCCTCCGTCGTGCCCGGTGACAGCCGGGTGCGCAGGATCTCGGGGCCGGTGCGGCTGCGGTACGGGTTCGACGGGAACCACTCGGTGAAGACGTCCCGCCACAGCTCCTGGATGGCTTGCGGCGCCGGCCCGGAGGTGGTGAAGACCGCCCAGGTTCCGGCCGGGACGGCCAACGTGGCCGTGCCCTCGGGTGCGGCCGCGGAGGTGATCACGCCGTGGTAGTAGTCCAGTTCGGTGCCCTCGGCGCGGCTGGGGTCCAGGTCGTCGCAGACCGAGACGATGCCGTGCGGCTCCTGGTCCGACAGCTTCTCCAGGCGCTCCGTCATCCGCGGGTCGATCCCGCGGACGAAGTCCACGATCGCTTGGTTCGGCCCCGCGTGCACCAGCGGTACCCGGGCCTTGAGCCCGACGACGGTGAAGTCCGCCTTGTCCACAACGCGGTATCGCATGCTGCTTCTCCCCTCGATGGTGAGGCGGAAGGCCATCCGGGGCTGGGAGCTGAGCGCGGCGCCGGTGCGCCGGGCCTCGCGCGGTCCGACGCCGTGCATGGCACGGAACGCCCGCGCGAACGCCTCGCCGGAGCCGTAGCCGTAGCGCACCGCGATCTCCAGCAGCGTCTCCCGCCCCGCGAGCACCTCGGCGCCCGCGAGCGTGAGCCGCCTGCGCCGGATGTACTCCGACAGCGGTATGCCGGCGAGCGCGGAGAACATCCGGCGCAGGTGGTACTCCGAGGTGGCCGCGACGCGTGCCAGCTCCTCCACCTCGATGTCCTGGTCGAGACGGCGCTCGATGTGCTCCATGGCCTGGTTCAGCCGCTCCAGCATGCCCGGTTCCTTCCTCTTGACGATCACCACGCTAGGCAGCGCCGCCCCTGCCGGACCCGACATCCTGTGCCCGATCGAGTCGGGTCCTGCGTCGCGAAACGCGGCGTGACGCCGGTCCTCACGCGGCGAGCACCGGGTAGTCGGTGTAGCCCTCCTCCCCACCCACGTACATCAGGCCGTCGTCGCGGACCGGGTTGAGCGGGGCGCCGAGGCGCAGGCGTGCCACGAGGTCGGGGTTGGCCAGGAAGGCCCGGCCGAGGGAGATCAGGTCCGCTCCGGCGGCGAGCAGGCGCTCGCCCTCGTGGCGGCCGCCGTCGGCGGGGAGGGGGCCCGGGTACGGCAGGGCGGGGTTGGCGATCAGCGTGCCCGGCCAGGCGCCGCGGAGGGTGCGGAAGAGGGGCTGGTCGGGGTCGGCGAAGACCACGTGCAGATAGGCCAGGTCCATGGGGGCCAGGGCTTCGATGAGTGCGGGGTAGAGGGCCTCGGTGTCGCCCTCGTCGATGCCGTTGACCGTGACACCCGGGGAGATGCGGACGCCCACGCGCTCCGGGCCGACGGCGGCGGCGACGGCCCGGACCACCTCGGCGGCGAACCGGACCCGGGCGGTGGCCGGGCCTCCGTAGGCGTCGGTGCGGTGGTTGGTGTTCCGCGCCATGAACTGGTGCAGGAGGTGGCCGTTGGCGGCGTGCACCTCGACTCCGGCGAAGCCGGCGTCGACGGCGTTGCGGGCGGCGGTGGCGAAGTCGGCCACCGTGGAGCGGATGTCGTCGTGGGTCATCTCGCGCGGCACGACGGCGTCCTTCCGTCCGCCGGGGGTGTGGATGGTCTCCGGGAGCGGGATCGGCGAGGGGGCGACCGGCACCAGTCCGCTGGTGTCGGGGTGGCCGACCCGGCCGCCGTGCTGGAGCTGGAGGAACATCCGGCCGCCCCGGGCCCCGACCGCGTCGGTGACGCGTCGCCATCCGGCGACTTGGGCCTCGTTGTGGATCGCGGGGATGTGGGGGTAGGTCTGCCCGACGGGGTTGGGTGTGGTCGCCTCGGCGATGATCAGCCCGGCGGAGGCGCGCTGCGCGTAGTACGTGGCCATCATCGGCCCGGGGACGCCGTCGGCGCCCGCGCGGTTGCGCGTCAGCGGGGCCATGACCAGCCGGTTCGGCAGGTGGAGGGGGCCGAGGCGGGCGGGTTCGAGGAGCGGCGAGGCCGCGGGTGTCTGCGTCATGCCGGTACGGTAGAAGTTGACACCGGTGTCAGATTCAAGTCGCTTGGTACGCGGACGGGGTGAGGCATGCGGATCGGTGAACTGGCCCGGCGCACGGGAGTGAGCGAGCGGTCGCTGCGCTACTACGAGAAGCAGGGCCTCCTGACGTCCGCGCGCACGCCCGGCGGCCACCGCGAGTACGGCGACTGGGCGGTCGACCGGGTCATCCGCATCCAGGCGCTCTACGCCGCTGGCCTGCACAGCACGAAGATCGCACGCCTGCTGCCGTGCATGCGGGACGCGGACGGCGGCCCGTCCGAGGTCGCCACCGCGCGGCTGGTCGCCGAGCTCACGGAGGAGCGGGAGCGCATCGACCGGATGATCGGCGATCTGCTGCGCTCGCGGGAGGTGCTGGACGAGGTGATCGACGCGGCGTCGGCGGCCGCCGTCTGCAGCGGAAGCCGGCCGGCCGGCGGAGAGCGGTAGGCGACGCGCGGAGGGCGGTACACACGCGGGGGGCGGTAGGCGCGCGGAGGCGGCCCGGTCGGCGTAACGGCGCTCCACCACCGGCCTATCCGACATGCCCGGCTTTTCCGGCCATTCACCCGCATAGCCGCGCCCCGCTTGCGGCGGTTTCGTACCGTATCGAGCATCGAAGTATGTTCAGCGGCGCGCACGTCATCATGTACACCCACGACGCCGACGCGGACCGGGCCTTCGTCCGCGACGTGCTGGGGTTTCCGCATGTCGACGCGGGGCGCGGGTGGCTCATCTTCAAGCTGCCGCCCGCCGAGGTCGCCGTACACCCGTCGTCGGGCGAGCCCCGGCAGGAGTTCTACTTGATGTGCGACGACATCGAGAGCCTGCTGCGCAAGCTGACGGAACGTGGGGCGGAGCTCGCACGGCCGGTCAGCGACCAGGGATGGGGGCTGCTCTCGGCGGTGCGGCTGCCGAGCGGGGCCGAACTGCCGCTGTACGAGCCGCGCCACCCGACAGCTCACAGCGTGTCACCCTAATGGCGTACCCCACCGCGAGCACCATCTCATATCTGAGATAGCCTGCGGTCATGGCAGACGACTACCTCGTACGCATCGGCAAGCTCATCCGTGACGCCCGTCAGCACCGTGGCTGGACGCAGACACAGCTCGCCGAGGCCCTGGCCACCAGCCAGAGCGCGGTCAATCGGATCGAGCGCGGCAACCAGAACATCAGCCTTGAGATGATTGCCCGCATCGGCGAGGCACTCGACAGCGAGATCGTGTCGCTCGGTTACTCCGGGCCCATGCACCTGAGGGTGGTCGGCGGGCGCCGGCTGTCCGGTTCCATCGACGTCAAGACCTCCAAAAACGCCTGCGTGGCGCTGCTGTGCGCCTCCCTCCTCAACAAGGGCCGCACGGTGCTGCGGCGCGTCGCCCGCATCGAGGAGGTGTACCGCCTCCTGGAGGTGCTGAACTCCATCGGCGTACGCACCCGGTGGATCAATGACGGGATGGACCTGGAGATCGCCCCGCCCGCGCACCTCGACATGGAGGCCATCGACGCGGACGCCGCGCGCCGCACCCGCTCCATCATCATGTTCCTGGGCCCGCTGCTGCACCGGCTGCGGCAGTTCAAGCTCCCGTACGCCGGCGGCTGCGACCTCGGTACGCGCACCATCGAGCCGCACATGATCGCGCTGCGCCGCTTCGGCCTGGACATCACCGCCACCGAGGGCCTCTACCACGCGCAGGTGGACCGCTCCATCGCGCCGGACCGTCCGATCGTGCTGACCGAGCGCGGCGACACGGTGACCGAGAACGCGCTGCTGGCCGCCGCCCGCCACGACGGCGTGACCGTCATCCGCAACGCCTCCTCCAACTACATGGTCCAGGACCTGTGCTTCTTCCTGGAGGCACTGGGCGTACGGGTCGACGGCATCGGCACGACCACCCTGACCGTGCACGGCGTGCCGGCCATCGACGTGGACGTCGACTACTCCCCCTCCGAGGACCCGGTCGAGGCGATGAGCCTGCTGGCCGCCGCGGTCGTCACCGAGTCGGAGCTGACGATCCGTCGCGTACCGATCGAGTTCCTGGAGATCGAGCTCGCGGTGCTGGAGGAGATGGGCCTCGACCACGACCGCTCGGCGGAGTACACCGCGGACAACGGCCGCACGCGGCTGGTGGACCTGACCGTACGGCCCTCCAAGCTGGAGGCGCCGATCGACAAGATCCACCCGATGCCGTTCCCGGGCCTGAACATCGACAACGTGCCGTTCTTCGCGGCCATCGCGGCGACGGCCCAGGGCCAGACCCTCATCCACGACTGGGTCTACGACAACCGCGCCATCTACCTCACGGACCTGAACCGCCTCGGCGGCCGCCTCCAGCTCCTCGACCCGCACCGCGTCCTCGTCGAGGGCCCCACCCGCTGGCGCGCGGCCGAGATGATGTGCCCGCCCGCCCTGCGCCCCGCGGTGGTGGTGCTGCTGGCGATGATGGCGGCGGAGGGCACGTCGGTCCTGCGCAACGTCTACGTCATCAACCGCGGTTACGAGGACCTGGCGGAGCGGCTCAACTCGGTGGGCGCGCAGATCGAGATCTTCCGCGACATCTGATGTGCGCATGCCGTCGCACCCCTCCCCCGCCTGTGGTGCAGCGGGCCGGAAGGGGTGCGGCGGCAGGCGTGGCGCGGCACTGGGAAATTTGGCCCGCATACCCGGCTCCGCTTCGGGTAGGCGCGGCCTTACGGGGGTCGAGACGAGTGCTGGTGGATGAGGGAGGGCCCGAGAATGCTGACGACGGCTACGAAGACGCTGGTGGACAACGGTGCGACGGGCCTGCCGACGGTTGACGACCCGCTCAAGGTGGCTCCGAAGGATGCCCGCACCCTGTCGAAGCTGTTCTTCGAGCGGTTGGCGGCACTGGAGGAGGGCACGCACGAGTACCAGGACGCGCGCAACACCCTCATCGAGATGAACATGTCCCTCGTCCGCTACGCGGCCGGCCGCTTCCGCAGCCGCGGCGCCGACGAGATGGAGGACATCGTCCAGGTCGGCATGATCGGTCTGATCAAGGCGATCGACCGCTTCGAGCTGTCCCGTGAGGTGGAGTTCACCACCTTCGCCGTCCCCTACATCGTCGGTGAGATCAAGCGCTTCTTCCGCGACACCTCCTGGGCCGTCCACGTCCCGCGCCGCCTCCAGGAGGCCCGGGTCGAGCTGGCCCGCGCCACCGAGGAGCTGCGCACCCGGCTCGGCCGCACCCCCACGGTCAAGGAGCTGGCCGAGCTGATGAGCCTGACGGAGGAAGAGGTCATCGAAGCCCGTCTGGCCTCCAACGGGTACAACTCCAGCTCCCTCGACGCCGCGATCACCGGCGACAACGAGGAAGGGGAAGCCGCCCTCGCCAACTTCATCGGCGCCGAAGACCCCGCCATGGAACTCGTCGAGGACTTCAACGCCCTCGCGCCTCTCATCGCCGAGCTCGACGACCGCGACCGGCAGATCCTCCACATGCGCTTCGTCGAGGAACTCACCCAGTCGCAGATCGGCGAACGCCTCGGCTGCTCGCAGATGCACGTCTCCCGCCTGCTGTCCCGTACGTTGAAGCGGCTTCGCGAAGGCATGCTCACCACTCAGTAGGCAGGACCGCGCCGGCTTGTCCCGCCCACGCCGTAGACGCCGAACAGATGACGAGCACGCACACGATGCCGGAACCTTTCTCCAGCGAACGGAAGCACCGCCTTCGGCGACGCCTGGAGCGCCTCATCGGCATCGCCGCCACGGAGGGCAACGCACTGGTGGCCCTGCGCAACGGGGACGAGATCTTCGAGGCCATGCTGGCGTCCATCCGCTCCGCCGAGCACACGGTGGACATGATGACCTTCGTCTACTGGCGCGGCGACATAGCCCGCGCGTTCGCCCGGGCCCTGGCCGACCGTGCCCGCGCGGGCGTACGGGTACGTCTGCTGCTGGACGGGTTCGGCAGCCGGCTGATCGAGAAGGACCAACTGGCGGCGATGGAGCGGGCCGGCGTCCAGGTGTCCTGGTTCCGCAAGCCGCTCTACCTCTCGCCGTTCAAGCAGAACCACCGCTGCCACCGCAAGGTCCTCGTCGTGGACGAGCACGTGGCCTTCACCGGCGGCGTCGGGATCGCCCAGGAGTGGTGCGGCGACGCCCGCAACGAGAACGAATGGCGGGACACCCACGTCGAAGTACGCGGTCCGGCCGTGGACGGCATCGCCGCGGCGTTCGCGCAGAACTGGGCCGAGTGCCACGACGAACTCTTCGACGAGCGCGACCGCTTCATCGAGCACGAGCCGCAGGGTGATGCGGTGGTGCAGGTGGTGCGCGGGTCGGCCAGCATCGGCTGGCAGGACATGCAGACGCTGATCCGGGTGGTGCTCGAATCCGCCGAGGAGCGGGTTCGCCTGGCGACCGCCTATTTCGCCCCTGACGCCCACTTCGTCGAGTTGCTGTGCGCGACAGCCCGGCGCGGGGTCGAGGTGGAGATCCTGCTGCCGGGTCCGCACACCGACAAGCGGGTCTGCCGGCTGGCCGGGCAGCGGTACTACGAAGACCTGACGGCATGCGGCGTGCGGATCTACCAGTACCAGCCGACGATGATGCACGCCAAGATCATCACTGTGGACCGGACCGCCGCACTGATCGGCTCGACGAACTTCAACCGGCGCTCCCTCGACCACGACGAAGAGGTCATGCTCGCCGTCCTGGACGAGGCCTTCACCGCCACCCTGGACGAGCACTTCGACCAGGACCTCAAGGCAAGTGAAAGGATCAGCGGCGGCCGCTGGAAGAAGCGCTCCCTCGTACAGCGAGCCAGGGAAGCGGCCGTACTGCCGATGCGCCGCTTCCTGTAGCTCGGGTCCACCAGGGGTCAGAACGGCAGGCGGGAACGTCCCTTGCGGCCGGCGCGAGCGCTGCGCCCGACCGCGCGGTTACTGCTGTGGAAGGGCTTGCTCAGCCAGCGGCCGAGAAACCCGGGCGCCTTGTTGGCGCCTCGCGCTCCCAGGCCGAGGGACTTCTGCGTCCCTTTCTGCGGGCCATGGGACAGCTTCGGCACCAGGAACCCCAGAACGAGAAGCAGTGCGCACACCACGACAACTACTGCTATGACCATGATTCTTCCTTCGTTCGGCCGGTCGGTCGGACGGTCGACATAGAGGGTCAACTGCGCGAATCCACCAGTTTGCGTACGTTCTCGACGCTGCCGCAGGCGGCCTCCAGATACTGCGCACGCGCTTCGCTGAAGGCCGTGCCGAGCTCCGCACGGCGATCGTCGCCGACGTTCTCGCGCGCGTCGTTGAGGAGCGTCCGCTCCTCCTCGTCCGCGTGGTGGTTGACCGCCGTGACGAGCTGTTCGAGCTTGTCCTCCCATTCCTGGGACGTGACGTCCTTCACTTCGAGCAGGGCGAGCAAGGCCTCGTTGGCCTCCGTGTGTTCGTGCACGCTGTGCTCGACGTCGTCGTCGTCCACGTTCTTGTACCGCCGCAGCGCGGGGTAGACCTTGTCCTCCTCCGCAGAGGCATGGGCGATGAGAAGGTGGGCGAACTCCTCCAGGGCGGCGGCACGGTCGGCTTCGACGTTGCGCAGCGTGCGGAAGAGCTCCTCCATGCGGCGGTGGTCCCGCAGGATGAGCTCGACGACGTCACCGGTCTGCACGTCACCGGTCTGCATACTCACTCCTCAATCCGGAGGCGATGGTCAGGTCCTGCGGATACCCCGGTTCCCACAGGTCAGACACCGGCGTCAGGCGCCCGGGCCGGGGTCCGGGTGGACCGGTTCCGTGATCCCCGCCCGTGCCGCTTCGAGCTGGGCGGCGAAGGCGACGCCGAGGAAGAGGGCGATGCCCGTCACATTCGCCCACAGCAGCAGCGCGACGAACGCGGTCAAGGGGCCGTACACCGCTCCGAAGGATCCGCTGCCGCCGATGTAGAGGCCCAGGAGCCAGGTGGCGACGACCCACAAGAGGAGATGGATGCCGGACCCGAACACGAGCCAGGTGTAGCCGGGCTGGTCCCGGCGGGGAGCCCAGCGGAAGATCACGGCGGAGGCGAGTGCCGCGAGCAGCGTCCCGAGCGGCAGGTGGAACGGCCGCCACCAGGTGAGCAGGTGCGGCGGCCAGTGCAGTGCCCGCGTCACCGACTCGCCGATCTCGGGACCGGCGACGATGACGAGGAAGCCGATCCCCAGGGGAAGTCCCGCGCCGACGGCGAGCAGGACGCCCCTGCCGTACTTGGCGGCGAAGGGCCGGTCCCGCTCGATGCCGTAGATGCGGTTGCAGCCCCGCTCGATCTGGCCCATGGCGGAGGCGAGGTTCAGGACCGCGAAGGCGAGGCCCAGCCACATGGCCACGGCCCCGGCCCTGTCCGCGCCCGCGCTCTGCCGGGTGTCGGCGAGCGCCTGCCGCACCAGGTCCGCGCTGGCGCCCGGCACGATGCGCGCCAGGGACAGCTCGATGGCCTGTCCCAGACCCTCGGTGTGCATGGTCGTCGTCACGCCGACCAGGGCGATGGTGAAGGGGACGATGCCGAGCACCACTTGGTAGCCGAGCGACCGGGCGAAGCTGAATCCGTCCGCGTACCGGAAGCGGGCGAAGGAGTCGACGAGCAGCGTGCGACCGCCGTAGCGCCGCAGCGCGGTGAACGCCTCGTCACCGGAGAGTTCCTCGCCGACCATGTCCCGCGTCTGCGGAACGTGCACCACCGTGCCCATGACGTCCTTCCCGGCCAGCGGCGCGTCCTGCCTGACGCGCGACGTCTGCCGTGTGCCCGGCCGAGAGAGCGTATACGCGCTCTTGCGGGTCGCCGGGCATGTCAGGCATGTCATCACCGCGCACCAGAACCCCAGGAAGTGCCGGGCGTATCAACGGCGTCACGGGGAAACCGGACCTCCCAGCACGCCCCGCGCCGCCGCGCCGCCGACCGAGAACCCGGCGACCGCTGACGCGTGCGCGCGAAGAATCGGTGAGGAGTGGCCATGACCGTCCGTGTGGGTGTCGAGGAGGAGTTCCACGTGGTGGATGTGGAGAGCCGGATGTCGGTCCCACGGGCGAACGCGCTGCTCGGGCAGGTGCCGGGAGAGGGTTTCACGACCGAGCTGAAGCAGTCCGTCGTGGAGTCCAACAGTGGCGTGCACGCGTCGCTGGAGGCGCTGCACGCGGACCTGACCCGGTCCCGCCGTGCGCTGGATGAAGCCGCCTCTTCCCAGGGCTTGGCCGTCGTGGCGGCGGGAACGGTGCCGTTGGCCCGGGTGACCCGCGGGGACACCACCGCGGACGCGCGGTACGAGCGCATGGTCGACGCGTACCGCCTGGTCGCCGACGAGCAGCTCATCTGCGGTGCGCAGGTCCATGTCGACGTCCCCGACCGCGACACGGCCGTACGGGCCATGTGCGCCATCGCCCCCTGGCTGCCGACACTGCTGGCGCTGTCGGCCAGCTCCCCCTTCTGGCTGGGTGCCGATACGGGATACGCCAGCTGGCGGACGATGCTGTGGCAGCGCTGGCCCACCGCCGGGCCGGCGGGCTGCTTCGCCGACGCCGCCGACTACGACGCCACGGTCGAAGAGCTGGTGCGCTCCGGGGTGATCAGCGACGCGGGCATGGTCTATTACGACGTACGCCCCTCCAGCCACCAGCAGACCCTGGAGCTGCGCATCAGTGATGCCTGCCCGCGGGCCGAGACGGTGGTGCTGATCGCCGGGCTCTTCCGCGCACTCGTCCTCGACGCCTGCGCTCGCCCGGCGGGAACGCGTGAGGAGTGCGCGTGCGGCGGCAGGCAGGAGTGGCTGCGGGCAGCTGGATGGCGCGCGGCACGATCGGGCCTCGAAGGAGACCTGGTCGATCCGGTCACCCATCTCGCTGCGCCCGCGTCTTACGTGGTGCGCTCCATGCTGTGCCGGCTGCGCCCCTGGCTGGAGGAGCTCGGAGACTGGGAGACGGTCAACGACCTGGCCGAGGCGGCCCTGGCCGAGGGCAGCGCCGCGCACCGCCTTCGCCGAGTGGCCCAGGACGACGACATACGGGCGTGCGTCGACATGATGATCGCCGAAACGCGCGGCGAACGCGCGCCCGGTCGGCGTCGCTCTGCCCACGTGGCCCCCCGCGCCGGAGGCTCGGTCGGCGCCCCGGCCCCGGCCCCTGAGGACACGTCCTTGGCGGCATAGGGGATTCATGCGCTGGAGTAACGCCGACGCCCCCTGCCCGAGGTCCGGGCAGGGGGCGCGGTCGTGTGAAAGGTCGGCGTGTGCGGGGTCAGGCGGGGGTGGTCTGGGTCGCTCGTTGGTCCGCCGTGGGCAGGGCGCGGGACACGCCGTAGCCGATGAGGCCGCCGGTCAGCAGGTGCATCGCCGTGAGCGCGGCGACCGTGCCGCCGCCGGCGCCGGACGTCAGCGGACCGGCGCAGGAGAGCAGGGTCAGGCCGCCGACCACGGCCAGGAAGGCCGTGCGCGGGGAGCGCAGGAAGCGCTTGAGGGCGAGGCCGAACAGGACGGCCAGGACCGCCGGGATGAGCGTCATGAAGAGGATGGGCACCGGGCCGACGGTCTGCGGCGGATTGCCGTTCCAGCCGGGGACGACCAGATCGCCGCCGGAGGAGACGCGGGCGATGCCGAAGACCACGAGGTTGGCCGCCACGGCGATCACGCCGAAGAGCATGCCGGACGGCCAGATACGCGGCTGAGCGGAGGTACTGGACATGGTGACTCCTGCGGATGAGCACGTGGCGCGCGGGCCGTGAGCGGCTCAGGCCCCCGGCACGCGAGGCGCGGACGGGATGGACAGGGGGACTTGCATGCGAGTGGGGACGGAACGCCCTGCCGGGCGGCGGCGTACGTGCCGCCCGGCAGGCCGGCTCTACGGGACCGGCCGGGATGGGGCCGCCGCCGACCGGGCGTCCGGGGCGGACTGCCGGTCGGTCGGACGGGTCGTCAGACGACCGGGTCCGCGGGTGCCAGGCGCGCCGCGGTCCGGGACACCAGCGCGCCGAGGAAGCGCGCGGCCTCCAGGTCGTCCTCGGTCGGCATCAGGCCCGAGGGGCCGCCGGCCTGGGCGACCGAACCGTAGGGGCTGGAGGCGCGGTACTGCACGGGGTCGGCGTAGCCGGGAGACACGATCAGCATGCCGAAGTGCATCATCGCGGTCAGCAGGTCGTGAACGGTCCGCTCCATACCGCCGTGCGGCGTGGAGGCGGCCGAGAAGGCGGCGCCCACCTTGCCCTGGAGCGCGCCGGTGACCCACAGGCCCGCCGCGTCCTCCAGGAACTTGCGCATCGACGCCGACATGCCGCCGAACCGGGTGCCGCTGCCCAGGATGACGGCGTCGGCCCACGCCAGGTCGTCGTTGGTCGCGACGGGGTGGGAGGCGACCCGCTCGGTGAACAGGCTCCCGATCCGCGGGTCCTGGGCGAGCTCCTCGTCACTGCGGATGTCGGGCACCCTCAGCAGCCGGACCTCGTTGGTGTCCGCCGCCTTCGCGGCGCCCTCTGCTACTGCGTCCGCCAGGGACAGGGCCGAGCCGGCGAGGCTGTGGGCGATAACTGCGATCTTGGTCATGACGAAACAGGCTCCACTTCCGGTGATGAGCGAACGCGATCGTGCGAGGTGGTGCCGGCCGACGCCGGCCGTGCCGGGTGAGAAACGGTGGGGAATGGACGGGAACGGGGGGCCGGGTCAGGCCCGCGGGCTCTGCGGAGGTACGCGGTTCCCCCCGGCGGACTCGGCGTCCGGGCCGGTGCCGGCCTGGCCCGCCGGCTGGGTGGGCCGCGGCGGCCCGGGCGGGCCTGGCGGGCCCTGCGGCAGGGGCTCCATGCCCCGGGTGAGGAGAAGGAACGCGCCGAGCGCGGCCGCGATGGCCACCGGCGCGACGACGAAGGCCGTCACGAGGCCGTCCCCGGTCGATCCGCCGCTGCGGTCTCCGATGAGCCAGATGATGGTGGCCAGGGCCGGGCCGAGTGCCAGGCCGATCTGTCGGCCGGTGCCCGAGAGCGCCGCCGACGTACCGCGCAGCTGCGGCGGCGCACTCGTCATCAGCATCGTCTGGTTGGGCCCGGCGAACAGGCCGAGGCCCAGGCCGCACAGCAGCAGGGCGCAGACCAGCAGCGCGGGAGGCCAGGACTTGATACCGAGCATCAGCAGCACCGAGCCCGCCAGCATGGAGGTGAGGCCCAGGGCGGCGGTGACGCGGGGCTTCCCCTTGTCGACCAGGTAGCCGGCGAACGGCCCGACGGCGCCCATGGCGAGCGGCTGGAACAGCAGCAGCAGGCCGATGGTCGACGCCGACCAGCCGCGGAACGCTTCCAGGGCGAACGGCGGGAGGTAGTACAGGGTGCCGCTGGCGACGGTGGTGAGGGACAGGGACAGGACGCACGCGGCGACGGCCGACACGCCGAGTGAGCCGCGGGCCGCGCCGTAGCCGGTGGTGCGCCGCCAGAGCAGGAAGCAGACCACCGTGGCCACCAGCAGGGCTCCGACGAACAGGAGGTTCGGATCGGGGCCGGCGAGCAGGGTGAGGGCGGCGAAGACGCTCAGCGTCCCCGCGGCCACGATCACGCTCTCCAGGGCGAGTCCGGCCGACGGCAGCCGCATCGGGGACAGGGCCGCCAGATGGCGGATGCCGACGACGACGGCGGCCAGGCTGAACGGCACCACCACGAAGAACACGGACTCCCAGCCCCAGAGGTCCACCAGCGGGCCGCCGAGGGCCGGTCCGCTGACCGCGCCGAGAGGCCCCAGGACCCCGATGATGCTCAGGGCACGGCCGCGCTGGGAGGGCGGTACGGCGCGGGTGGCGATGACCGGGACGACGGCGGCCAGCAGGGCGCCGAAGACGCCTTGCAGCAGACGGGCCCCGAGCAGCAGCGGCAGGTTCGCGGCGAACCCGGCCAGGGCGCTCGCCAGCGCGAACCCGAGCGCCCCGACCACGAACGTGCCGCGGACGTCGGAGGAGTCCACGTACCGCCCGGCCGGGAGGCCGAGGGCGACCATGGCGCCGGCGTAGATGAGGATGAGCCACTCGCCCTCGTGCGGCGAGGTGGAGAGTTCCTGGTTGAGGTCCGGGAGGGCGATGGCGACGGCCGTCATGTCGAAGGTCGTCATGAAGATGGCGAGGCCCGTGGCCACGACGGCGAACCATCCCGAGCCGGCGATCAGCGGGTCTTTTCCACCGGGGGGCCCCGGCGGGCCCGGAGGGCCGCCGGCAGGCGGTGGTGTGGCCTGCCCCCCGGGATTCCCAGGTGTGTCAGAAGGCATGCGGCAAATCTATTAGTCGGCTAACTATCTTGCAAGGGGTTCCTGACGCGGCGCCAAAACAGGGGGCCGCCGACCGAATGAGCGTCCGACGCTCCGTCAACCGCGCATGTCTCTACGGGCCTACGCGGCTGCGCAGACCCGTACGGCTCCGGTGACCGACGCGGCGTCAGACGAGCAGGGAGTCCATGCCGGACAGCGCCTCCGGGCGCAGCAGGGCGCGGGCGGTACGGCCCACCGCGGCGGTCGAGAAGGCGATGTGGCTGGCGGCGGTCAGCGCGTCCCGCCAGGCCCGCTGGAGGGGGTCGCTCAGGTGGATCGCACTGCCCCCGGACGTGTGGAACGCCCACTCCGCCGTCTCCACGCACACCCGCACCGCGTGCTGCACCGCCGCCGCCAGGGCCGCCCGGTCCCGTACCGGGTCGGCCGTCTCCTCCGCGCCGAGGGTCGCGATCGCCTCCGCCACCAGGAGCCGCGCCGCCCGCGCCTCACTGCGCGCCCGCAGCAGCCGGGACTGCACCAGCGGGTCGTCGAGCAGCACATGGCGGTTGCCCAGCCGGCCCTTGGCGGCGGCGGTCTCGGTGAAGTCGTCGATGACGCGCCGGGTGAGCCCGAGGGGGAAGCCCGCCATGACCGTCATGAGGAAGGTGAACAGCGAGTGGCGGTACAGAGCGGCGCCGCACCGGGCCGGCTCCCGCAGCGGATCGAAGGTGCGCGCGGCGGGCACCCACACGTCCTCCAGCACCACGTCGTCGCTGGCGGTACCGCGCAGACCCATGACGTCCCACGTGGGCAGGGTCCGTGCCGCTCCGGCGGGCACGGCCGCCCACCGGATGGGGGGCGGCCCCGAGGGCCGTTCGCCCGCCGGTACGCCGGGGGGCGGGCCGTCCGGGCCCCCGCCCGGCGCGCCGGGGAGGAAGGCGACGACCAGCCACTGGGCGTGCCGGCAGCCCGAGTTGTACGGCCAGCGGCCCGACAGCCGGAACCCCGGGGTGCCGTCCGGGCCCGCCGCGGGCACACCGCGCCCGGCCGGGGCCATCGACCCCGCCACTCGGGGGTCCGGGGTCGTACCGGTGATCTCCCGGGCCGCGCCGGGGTCCATCCAGGCGAGGCAACCGGAGGACTGGCCGATCAGCGCGGTCCAGCCGAGCGAGGCGTCGGCGTACGTCAGCTCCTCCACGGCGCGGACGATCTCGCCGGGCGCGCTGCCGAGGCCGCCGAGCTCCCGCGGCAGGGCGAGGGAGAACAGCCGCGCCTCGTCCAGGGCCGTGAGCACCTCCTCGGGAAGGACGCCGTCGCGGTCGGTCCGTTCCGCGTACGGCCGGGCCAGGTCGGCGACGCGGGCGCAGCGGGCGAGCAGGTCGTCCGGGGCGGCGAGCGGATCGGCGGTGCTGAGGGTGGCGGGGCTGCTCATCGGTCACCTCTGATACGGGGCGGGACTGTGCGGACACGGCCAAGTTCGGTGGAACCGGGTTCACACCTGGAAGAGCGAGAACGGCTGCGGCAGCCCGAAACGGGTCCGCGCGTGGCGCTGGGCCATGTCGTCCGAGAAGGCGAAGTGCTGCCCGGCGGCGTGCAGATCGCGCACGCAGCGCTGCAGCGGGTGGTCCGTGCGCAGCGCGGACGTACCGGCGAGGCGGAGGGCGGTGGTCGCGGCCGCCCGGCAGGTCTCCAGGGCGTGCCCGACGGCGGCCGCGACGCGTGCCCGCAGCTCCGGGGACGGGGTGTCCCCGGCCGCCAGGACGTCCCACGTCCGGCCCAGCACCTCGTGCGTGAAGGCGCGCGCCGCGCCGACGGCGGCCTCCGCGCGGAGCAGCGCGGTGAGGGTCTCCGCCTCGTCCAGCAGCGGGGACGAACTCCCGGGCCGCCGCTTGGCGGCCGCCAGCGCCGCCGTCTCCTCCAGCGCCCGCCGGGCGGCGCCGAGGGGGACGCCCGCCAGCAGGACCATGAGGATGTTGAGGGCGGACAGCCGGTGGAGCTCCGCCCCGTGCGGCGCGGGCCCCTGCAACGACACGGTGTGGGACAGCGGGACCTCCACCCCGGCCAGCGAGACGTCGTGGCTCGCGGTGCCGCGCAGCCCCATGGTGTCCCAGGTGTCGTGGACGGTGGCCGACGGGGCCGGTACGAAGGCGACCCGGGCGTCGACCGGGGGGCCGGCGGCGCCGCGCTCCCGGTAGCCGGCCATCACCAGGTCGGCGTGCGGGACGCCGGAGCAGAAGCTCCACCGGCCGGTCAGGCGGACGGCCGACCCGGTCCCGGTCGGGTCGGCCGTGCCGACGGGGGCGGTGGAGCCGGCCAGGACCGCTCCACCGCGGGTCAGCTCCCGGGCCGCGTCGGGCTCGAGCCAGGCCAGGAAGGCGTTGGTGTTGCCGATCGCCAGGCACCAGCCGGTGGCGGTGTCCGCGTACGCGACCTCCTCCACCACGGCGGCGATGTCGGGGAAGGGCAGCCGGACGCCACCGAGGTGCGCGGGCAGTCCGATGCGGAACAGCCCGGCGTCGCGCAGCGCGTCCGTGACGGCGGCCGGCAGCGCACGGTCGAGCTCGATGTCGGCGGAGTGCGTACCGATCTTCCCGGCCATGTCACGGGCGGCGGTGAGGCAGTCGGTGGCGAGGCCGCCGGTGGCGTGGGTCATCCGATTCTCCTTGGATCAGGGCCCCGGCGCGCCGCTTCGGCGGCGGAAGGGGAGCGGTGCCGGTCAGGCGTGGCCGGTGACCGGCGTGAGGGTGCCGGTGGCGAGGAACCGGTCGAAGCCGTCCTCGGTGCGCAGGTCGTAGCCGGGGAGCAGCAGCCCGGCGAGCCGCTGGGCGCCGGGTCCCTTGGAGGCGGTACGCCGCAGGTGGGCCATGCCGGCGGAGATGTCCCCGGCCACCTCGATCAGCCGGACGACGGTGTCGTCCCGGCGGAACAGCGAGGTGGAGGCGAGGGCGATGGAGGTGCCGGCCGACGCGGGGCGGCCGTTCACCGGGAGGTCGCGGCCGCCGGTGAGGGCGTCCTGGATGGCCTCGCCCCGGCCCGGCCGGGCCGGATAGCGCAGGGCGGCGAGGCGGCGCGGCACGTCCGGGCCCGGCAGCAGCCGGTCCTCGGTGATCCGGCCGGCGAACGGCATCACCGCCATCTTCCGGTGCGCGGCCCGCAGTTGCTCGGGGCCGGGCGGAGCCGGGTCCTGGGCCGGGTCCGGCGCCGGGCACACGCCCGCGGCCCGGGCGAGCGGCAGGTCGGCCTCGGCGACCCCGGGGAGGCCGGCGGCGTACTCGAGCGCGGCGTACAGACTGTCCGCATCGGGGGTTCCCGTCGGCGCGGTCCCGAGCGGTTCGAAGTCCAGGAAGCGGATGAGCAGGCCATCGCCGTGGAAGGCGTGCTCGGCGGCGAGCCGGTAGGTGCCGTCGTCCCAGCCCGTCGGCCAGGGATGGGCGGCGCAGTGGGCGACGGCCGGGCCGAGGCGGTCCGCCGGAAGGGCGTACAGCAGTGCCAGACGGGGCTTCATGGCCGGCTGTGAAGCGGCTGTCGCAGCGGTGGACGGAGTCGGGGTCGTGTTCGTGGTCATCGCCGGGCCGCCTCCCGTGCGGTGCCGCGGCCGGCGGGGGCGGCCGCTGCGAGGAGATCGCGCTCGTCCAGGCGCAGGGCCGCGCGCCGCTGCCAGACGGAATGGGGGGTGCAGCGCAGCACGGTGTCGCGTACGCGGACGGCGACCGCGTTGTCGAGGTGGTGCAGTCCGCCGAGGCCACGGGCCTCTTCGGCGACCTTCCGGGCGGGGCCGCGGCGGGTGGCGGCGTAGTCGGCGAGAGCGCCCTCGATCCGGCCCGGCCCGTCCGCGGCGCCGACGCCGGCCAGGGCGGTGGCCAGCGCCAGGGCGTCGAGGAGGGCCTGGGCACCGCCCTGGCCGGTGACCGGCTCCATGGCGTGCGCCGCGTCGCCCAGCAGCACGACGCGCCCGGTGTGCCAGGTGTCGCAGCCCTCGACCGTGTCGACCGCGGTGTGCAGGATGTCGTGGGCCGGGGTCGCCCCGACGAGTTCCCGGGCCCGGGACGGCAGGTCGGCGGGGTCCGGGGGCCCGGCCGGGGCGGCGCCGGCGGACGGTCCGGGGCGGAGGCGGGTGGCCACCCAGTAGGTGCGGCCGTCCGGCAGGGGCCAGTGGCCGAAGGTGCGGCCGCGACCGAGGTAGTGGCGGGCCGTGTGCGGTCCTGTCGCCGGCGGTCGGGCGGCGGCCACGCCGCGCCAGGTGAGGTATCCGGCGGTGCGGGGTGTGCCGGGCAGGCCCGCGAGGCGGCGGACCGCGGACCGTACGCCGTCGGCCCCGACCACCAGGTCCCCCGTGAAGGACCGCCCGTCCGCGGTCCGGACCGTCACGCCGGTGCCGTCGTCCACGGCCGCGATCTCCCGCACCTCGGCGCCGAACACCAGCTCGGTGGCGTCCCGGTGCGTCAGAGCGGCGTCGCGGAGGGCGGTGAGCAGCACATGGCGGGGGACGGTGACGTTGGGGGCGGACATCTCACGGCCGAGGGCGCCCGGGGACCACCAGGCGAGGCGGCGTCCCCGCCAGGAGGCGATCTCGAAGCGCTCCACCGGAACGCCGCACTCCTCCACGGGCGCGGAGGCGCCGAGGGCGCGCAGCGCCAGGACGGCGTTGCTCTGCACGCCGAGGTGGCCTCCCACCCGGGTGAGAGCGGGTGCCCGCTCCAGGACGGTGACCCGGTGTCCCCGGGCGGCCAGCCCCCGGGCGGCGGCGAGACCACCGACCCCCGCCCCTACGACGAGGACATGAAGACGATCGCGTACCGCGGCCATGACGGCCTCCTCCACTGGACGGTCCCCGGTCAGGAGGATCGTAAGGAGGCCTATGACAGTTAGTCAATGAAGTAAGGGTCCACATCGACGCTCGTTGACAGTTTGTGACACGTCTCCTTTTCCGCGTACGGCGGTACGTCATGGGGGGCGTCGGCGCCGGTCAACTCCGGCCGATGCCGACCGCCCCGAGTGCCTTGCGGAAGGCGGCCAGCGCGCCCTCCGCGTCCCCGGCGCGCTCCAGCAGCTCGCCGGTCTCGCGCCAGGCGTCGGCGGCCTCCCGGCCCTCGGGCACGCGCCGCAGCACCTCGGCCGCGGCGGTCGCCTGCTCCCCCGCGGCCTCCCGGTCGCCCGCCTCGGCGCGGATGCGGCCCAGCATGAGCCGGATGCGCACCTCGGCGAGAGGGGCGCCGGGGTCCGCGTCCGACAGGGCGTCGAGCGACCTCTCGGCGAGCTGCCGGGCCGCTTCCAACTCGCCCTCTCGCAGGGCCACTTCGGCCAGGGCGGCGGCGCACCGGCCCGCCGTCGCCGCGTCGCCCAGCGCGGAGAGCTCCCGGCAGGAGGTACGCAGCGCGTCGACCACGTCGTCCCCGCCGTCGCCCCGCCCGTACAGCAGCAGCGCGGCCGTCGCCCGGAACCGGGCGGCGCGCCTGCGCTCCTGACCGAACAGCACGACCGCCCGGGTGCTGTCGACGATCCGCAGCGCCTCGGTGACCAGGCCCTGTTCGCGGGCCCTGCTCGCGGCGGCCAGCCGGGCGCGGACCCGGCCGGTCTCCGAGTCGGCCAGGCCGTCAGCCGCCAGCGTCCGGCGGGCCACCGCCTCCGCCGCCGGGGCCCCGAGCTCGTCCATGGCCAGCAGGAGCACCTCGCGCAGCTCGGCCGCGTAGCAGTCCTCGTCCAGCCGGAGGGAGGCGAGCAGGGCGAGGCCCTGGCGGGCGGCGCGAGCGGCGTCTTCCGGGCGGCCCAGCGCCCGGTAACCACGGGCCAGGGCGGCGAAGACGGCGGTCGGCGGGCAGGGGAAGGCGCTGTCCGGGTCGGTGGAGGACCGGCGGTCGGCGTCCGCCTCCGCGTCGTCCTCCTCGCCGGTGCCGCGCCAGGAGGCGGGCATCGCGTCGACCAGACCCTCCAGCAGCCGCACCGCGTCCACCGGCTCCCCGGTGAGCTCGGCGATCAGCGCGCGCAGGAGCCTGACCTGCTCGCCGTACCCGGGGTAGTGCACCATGCCGTCGCCGGTCACGGCGTTCAGCTCCGCCCGGGCCGTCTCCGCGTCGCCGCTGAGCACGGCGAGTTCGGTGCGGGCCAGGGCCAGGCGCAGCGTGGCGCCGCCGGCCGGTTCGACCCCGTCGCGGAGGAACTCGACGGTGCAGCCCAGCTGTTGGGCGAGGTAGTGCAAGGTGCGCTGGGTGGGCTGGCGGTGCCCCGACTCCAGCAGGGAGATCGCGCTGGGCGAGACCACGTCGCCGGCGAGGGCCGACTGCGACAGCCCGCGGCGCAGTCGCAGTTCGCGCAGCCGCCGCCCGAGGGCGGGCTGTACGTCGTGGACCGGCGGACCCGCGTCGGGGCGGGCCTCGGGGGGCGAGGCGCCGTCTGCGTCATTGGTCATGAGGGGGGTTACTCCGCGCTTTCTCGCACGCTGCAGGGATCTGGGGTCAATGTAGGCCATCGATCAGGAGCTCCCCGAAAAGTCGACGTCTGATGCAATGACAGGCTGTAAAGACAGTTTCGGTGAAAGCTTGACAGCTGTCGGCGGTGGCCGCCTAGACTTCTACTCGTTGCCCGACCGGTTGTGACAGTCGGGGAGCACAGATGTACGGGGGGATGTGTCACTCATGTCAATTCGCGTGCTCGTGGCCTTTCACAGCGGCAGCGGCACCGTCGCCGAACTCGCGGCCTCGGTGGAGACCGGCGCCCGGGAAGCCGGCGCCGTCACCCGGCTCCGGCGGCTCGGCCCGCCCACCGGTGGGGAGGAGACGCCCGGCGTGCCGGCAGTACCGCCGCCGGCACGGGTCGAGGACGTGCTGTGGGCGCAGGTCGTCGCCCTGGGCACCCCGACGTACTTCGGGAACGCCTCCAGCGAGGTGCTGTGGTTCCTGGAGCAGTGCGGCGCCGCCGCGGAGCGCGACGCCCTCGCCCACAAGGTGGTCACCGCGTTCACCGCGGCCTCGTCGGCCAACGGCGGCCAGGAGGCCGTTCTGCTCGCCCTGCACCGAACCGTCGCCGAATGGGGCGCGCTGACCGTGCCCACCGGCTACACCGACCGCGCCTTCCGCACCGTCGGCGGCAATCCCTACGGGCTCTCCGTGACCACCGGCCCGGCCGGACCGCTCGACCCGGGCGAGGCGGCGATGGCCGGACGCGCCCTCGGCAGGCGGGCCGTCGCCCTGGCGGACCGCTACGTCGCCCCGCCCGTCACCGCTCACTGAGCCCGCGCCGCGCGCTGCGCGACCCCCACAACCTCCTCCCCCGCGCACGTCCAGGGCGCCGTTTCCGTGCGCCTCGGGGGCGCCGCCTGTCCGTACTCCGCACCTCGCCCTCGTAGTCCGCACGCCGTACTCCGCACGCCGTCGGCGACCCGCGGACGTCCGGGGAGCAGTCCTGCCGGCCGCCCGGCCGGCCCGTACGCAAGCCATCGGGAGCCCACATGAGTTCAGCGCCCACCTCAGCCGCCCAGGACACCACCGGTCCGGGCAGCGCATCGGACGTCCCGCTCCGGGTGATCTTCATGGTCACCGTGCCCGAGGACCGCACCGAGCGGTTCCTGGCCGCCTACGACGGCATCTCGCGCCGCGTCGCCGAGGTCGACGGCCACGTCGAGGACCAGGTCGCCCAGAGCACCACCGACCCCACGCGCTGGGTCATCACCAGCCTGTGGGAGACCGCTGCCGCCTTCGAGGTCTGGGAGCGCAGCACCGAGCACCGCACCCTCGTGGCCCCGATGCGCGAGTGCTTCGCCGACCCGGTGTCGCTGCGCTTCGCGGTACGGCGGCAGACCCGCTGATCCCTGATCCCTGGTCCGCCGGCACGCCGACTCACCGACCCGCCGACCCGCGCCCGCCTCTCCGGAAGGAACCACCGCCATGCCAGGACCAGCCACCCCGGACACCCGCGGTCCGGCTCAGCCGGCTCAGCCGCGTACCGGCGCCCCCGGCGAGCCCGGTCTCCTGCACCGCGTCGCCCTCAGCTTCACCGTCCGGCCCGACGCCACCGAGCGGGCCGCCGAGGCCCTCGCCGGCTACCGGGCGCCCGAGACCCGGGTGGACGAGCGCACCCGGCTGCTCGCGACCACGGTCTTCCTCGGCGGAAACCGGGTCCTGCGGGTCGCCGACCTCACCGGCGACGTGGGCGCGGCGCTGCGCCACCTCAGCGCCCAGCCCACCGTCCGGGCCGTCGAGCGGGCCCTCGACCCGCTGCTCACCGAGCCCCGTGACCTCTCGAACCCCGAGGGCGCCCGCGCCTTCTTCGCCCGCGCCATGCTGCACTGCGCGGGCCCCCAGCGCCC
>NZ_JBEXNO010000042.1:0-68397 GCF_040611175.1 Streptomyces sp. NPDC003036
CCCGGGGGGGGGCGGCCCCCCCCCGGGGGGCCCCCGGGGCCCCCCCCGCGCTCACCGGGGGCCCCCCCCCCCCCGGGGGGCCCCCCCCCTTCTGTTCGCCCGCCCACACCCCCGTACAGGCCCGCGAAAGGCCCTGTAGGCCTCTTGTGCGAGGCAAATGCCGACGGCCCCCGCGAGCGCGGGGGCCGTCGGCGTCTGTGCGGGTGCGGCGCGTTACGCGCCGTCAGATCGCAGCGGTGGGAGGGAGTTCGACCTTCGCGCCCAACTCCACCAGCTTCTCCATGCTGTGTCTTCCCGGGGGATAACCCCCGGACCCCCAGCAGGGGCGACCAGGGCCGTGGGTGCGGAGCGTCAGATCGCCGCCGACGCGGGGAGTTCGACCTTCGCGCCCAACTCCACGAGCTTCTCCATGAAGTTCTCGTAGCCGCGGTTGATCAGGTCGATGCCGTGGACCCGGGAGGTCCCCTGCGCCGCCAGGGCCGCGATCAGGTACGAGAAGCCGCCGCGCAGGTCCGGGATGACCAGGTCGGCGCCCTGGAGCTTCGTCGGGCCCGACACGACCGCGGAGTGCAGGAAGTTGCGCTGGCCGAAGCGGCAGTCCGAGCCGCCCAGGCACTCGCGGTACAGCTGGATGTGCGCGCCCATCTGGTTCAGCGCGGAGGTGAAGCCGAGCCGCGACTCGTACACCGTCTCGTGGATGATGGACAGGCCCGCCGCCTGCGTCAGGGCCACCACCAGCGGCTGCTGCCAGTCGGTCTGGAAGCCGGGGTGCACGTCCGTCTCCAGCGCGATCGCGTTGAGCGCTCCGCCCGGGTGCCAGAAGCGGATGCCCTCGTCGTCGATCTCGAAGGCGCCGCCCACCTTCCGGTACGTGTTGAGGAACGTCATCATCGAGCGCTGCTGGGCGCCGCGCACGTAGATGTTGCCCTCGGTCGCCAGCGCCGCCGACGCCCAGGAGGCCGCCTCCAGGCGGTCCGGCAGCGCGCGGTGGGTGTAGCCGCCGAGCTTGTCGACACCGGTGATCCGGATCGTCCGGTCGGTGTCCATGGAGATGATGGCGCCCATCTTCTGCAGGACGCAGATGAGGTCCTCGATCTCCGGCTCCACCGCGGCGTTGGACAGCTCCGTCACGCCCTCCGCCAGCACGGCGGTGAGCAGCACCTGCTCGGTCGAGCCGACCGAGGGGTACGGCAGGCGGATCTTGCAGCCGCGCAGCCGCTGCGGGGCCTCCAGGTACTGGCCGTCCGCCCGCTTCTCGATCGTCGCGCCGAACTGCCGCAGCACGTCGAAGTGGAAGTCGATCGGGCGGCCGCCGATGTCGCAGCCGCCCAGGCCCGGGATGAAGGCGTGGCCGAGGCGGTGCAGCAGCGGGCCGCAGAAGAGGATCGGGATGCGCGACGAGCCCGCGTGGGCATCGATGTCGGCGACGTTGGCGGACTCGACGTACGTCGGGTCCAGCACGAGTTCGCCCGGCTCGTCGCCGGGGCGCACGGTCACGCCGTGCAGCTGCAGCAGCCCGCGCACCACCCGGACGTCACGGATGTCGGGCACGTTGCGCAGGCGGCTCGGCCCGCTGCCGAGCAGGGCGGCGACCATCGCCTTGGGCACGAGGTTCTTCGCGCCGCGGACGCGGATCTCGCCCTCCAGCGGGGTTCCGCCGTGGACAAGCAGTACATCGTCTGTGCCGGTCATGAATCTCGCGTTCCGGAGTGAGGGGCAGGGGGCCAGGGAAAAGGGTAAGGGGCTTCGGACCGTGTACCGGTAGGGCGAGGGGCTCAGTCAGATGTAATGAATTCGGCACAACACCCTCTGTTTTCCCACCCTTGCGGAGGGTTACGGTCCACTTCCAGCCACCGGGTCCTCCCGGGTGGCCGGAGTCGGCCTGCCGCTCGACCCCCCGCTCCGGCCCGAGATGCGGGATCATGTCGGCATGACCGAGGTGTCCTCGCTCACAGGACGGCTGCTCGTGGCCACCCCCGCGCTGGTGGATCCCAACTTCGACCGCGCGGTGGTGCTGCTGCTCGACCACGACGACGAAGGGTCGCTCGGCGTGGTCCTGAACCGCCCGACGCCCGTCGACGTCGGCGACATCCTGGAACCCTGGGCCCCGCTGGCCGGGGAGCCGGGCGTCGTCTTCCAGGGCGGCCCCGTCTCGCTGGACGCGGCGCTCGGCCTCGCCGTGATCCCGGGCGACGAGGGCCCGCTGGGCTGGCGGCGCGTGTACGGCGCGATCGGGCTCGTGGACCTGGAGACCCCGCCGGAGCTCATCGCGGCGGCGCTCGGCTCGCTGCGGATCTTCGCCGGGTACGCGGGCTGGGGGCCGGGCCAGCTGGAGGAGGAACTGGCCGGCGGGGCGTGGTTCGTCGTCGACTCCGAACCCGGCGACGTCTCGTCGCCGCGGCCCGAGAACCTGTGGCGCGAGGTGCTGCGGCGGCAGCGCGGCGAGCTGGCGATGATCGCGACGTACCCGGACGACCCGTCGCTGAACTGACTCCTTCGGTCGCTGTCCGCGCGGGGGTACCCTTGGAGCTCATGAGCACTCTTGAGCCCGAGCGCGGGGCAGGTACGGGGACCCTCGTAGAGCCGACGCCGCAGGTGTCGCACGGCGACGGCGACCACGAGCGCTTCGCCCACTACGTCCAGAAGGACAAGATCATGGCGAGCGCCCTCGACGGCACTCCCGTGGTGGCGCTGTGCGGGAAGGTCTGGGTGCCCGGGCGCGACCCGAAGAAGTACCCGGTCTGCCCCATGTGCAAGGAGATCTACGAGTCCATGGGCGCCGGCGGCGACAAGGACAAGGGCGGCAAGGACAAGAAGTAGCCCGTCCGGTTTCACGACGATGGCCCCCGGCCGTGTGCGTACGCCACGCCCGGGGGCCATCGTCGTGTCGGATTGTTTCCGCTGACTGGTTCAGACCTCTTGTGGGGCTGCCGGGGCGGCTTTAACCTCCTGAGTGTTGTGCAGCACGAAACGCCCGTTGCGCATGATGCAACGCCGCGGAGGGGACTCTGCCATGAAGCTTCCTGCACGAACGCTCCGCCGGGCGGCCACCGCCGCCGCCCTGGTGTCCTTACTCCTGGCCGGCGCCTGTGCCCCGCAGACCGCCGGCACCGCCGCGCAGAAGGACGAGAAGAGCGGCACCCTGCGCGTCTGGCTCTTCCGCGAGGTGAACAACACACCGAAGGAACGGGTCGTCGACGCCGCCGTCGCCGCCTTCGAGAAGCGGCACGCGGGAACGGACGTCCAGGTCGAGTACATCCCCGTCGACACCCGCGCCCAGCGGATCAAGGCCGCCTTCAACGACCCCTCCAGCGCCCCGGACCTCATCGAGTACGGCAACACCGACACCGCCGGATACGTGAAGGACGGCGGACTCGCCGACATCAGCGCCGAGTTCGCCGCCTGGCCCGACACCCGGGACACCGACCCCACCGCGCGGGCCTCCGTCACGGTCGGCGGGAAGGTGTACGGGGCGCCGTTCTTCGTCGGCGTACGGGCGCTGTACTACCGCACCGACGTGTTCCGGGAGCTGGGCCTCTCGGCCCCCAGGTCCCTCGGCGAGCTGACCGCGACGGCGAAGCGGATCCGGCAGGCGAAGCCGGAGCTGTACGGAATCGCCGTCGGCGGCGCGTACACGTACGGCGCGATGCCCTTCGTCTGGGCGCACGGCGGCGACCTCGCGGTGGCACGCGGCGGCTCGTACACCTCCGCCCTCACCGGCGAGGCGGCGCGCAGGGGCATCACGGCGTACACCTCGCTCTTCGGCGACGACAACTGCCCGGCCGCCACCTGCGCCTCGATGGGCGGCAACGCGACGGTCACCGCGTTCGCCTCCGGCAAGGCGGCGATGGCGATCGGCGGCGACTTCAGCCGCGCGGCCGTCGAGGCCGGGGCGGTGAAGGGCGCGTACGCGGTGGTGCCGCTGCCGGGGGTGCGCCCCGGCTCGGTGGCGCCGGCGTTCGCGGGCGGGAACAACCTCGGTGTGCTGAAGAGCAGTTCGCACCGGACGTTGGCCGTCGACCTGATGAAGTCCCTCGCGGGGAAGACGACCCAGGGCGCGCTCTTCGACGCGATGGGCTTCCTGCCGACGTACACCGACGTGCGCGCGGCCGCCGCGACGAGGCAGCCGGCCCTGAAGCCCTTCATCGACACGCTGGCGGCCAGGACGAAGTCCGTCCCGGCGTCGGCGGCCTGGGGGCAGATCGACGCGTCCCAGGTGCTGCCGACGATGTTCCAGGAGATCGTCAGCGGCCGTAAGGACGTGGCGACGGCCTCGCAGGACGCGGCGGAGAAGATGAACGCGGCGTTCGCGTCGGCCCGTTGAGCGCCGTCAGCCGCCCGGGGCGCGGGGGATGGGCGCCCTGGCTGTACCTCGCGCCGGCGCTGATCGTGCTCGCGGGGCTGCTCGTGTACCCCGTCTACCAACTCGGGCTCATCTCCTTCCTGGAGTACACCCAGGCACAGGTCAGCGGCGGCGAGCCGACCTCCTTCCAGGGGCTCGGCAACTACGCGGCCCTCGTCCGCGACGAGCAGTTCCGCAGCGTCCTCCTCGCCACCGTGCTGTTCGCCGCCGCCTGCGTCGCCGCCACCCTCGCCGTCGGCTGCGCCCTCGCCGTCCTCCTCACGCGCGTGCGCGCCGTACCGCGCCTCGCGCTGATGCTGGCCGCCCTCGGCGCCTGGGCGACACCCGCCGTGACGGGGTCCACCGTCTGGGTGTTCCTCTTCGACGCGGACTTCGGGCCCGTCAACAGGCTGCTCGGACTGGGGGACTTCTCGTGGACGTACGGCCGCTACAGCGCCTTCGCGCTCGTCCTCTTCGAGGTGGTGTGGTGCTCGTTCCCGTTCGTGATGATCACCGTCTACGCGGGCATCCGGGCCATCCCCGTCGAGGTGCTGGAGGCCGCCGCGCTCGACCGCGCCTCGCAGTGGCGGACCTGGCGCTCCGTCACCGCGCCGCTGCTGCGGCCCATCCTGGCCGTCGTCACCATCCAGTCGGTCATCTGGGACTTCAAGGTCTTCACCCAGATCTACGTGATGACGAACGGCGGCGGCATCGCCGGCCAGAACCTCGTCCTCAACGTGTACGCCTACCAGAAGGCCTTCGCGTCCTCCCAGTACAGCCTCGGCTCGGCGATCGGCGTCGTCATGCTGCTGATCCTGCTCGCGGTCACGCTGGTGTACCTACGGCTGCTGCGCCGCCAGGGAGGTGACCTGTGAGCCGCCTCCGTCCGCGCAGGCCCGGCCGCCTCGCCGCCGACGCCGCCGCCCTGCTCGTCGCGGCCGTCGTCGCCTTCCCCCTGTACTGGATGGTGCTCTCCGCCCTCAAGCCGGCCGGCGAGATCCAGTCCACCGATCCCCGCCCCTGGACGCTCTCCCCGTCGCTCGACTCCTACCGCCGCGTCTTCGAACAGCAGGACTTCGGGCGCTACTTCCTCAACAGCCTCCTCGTCGCCTCCGCCGTCGTCGTCGCGTCCGCGCTCATCGCCTTCCTCGCGGCCACCGCCGTCACCCGCTTCCGGTTCCGCTTCCGTACGACGCTGCTCGTGATGTTCCTCGTCGCCCAGATGGTCCCGATCGAGGCCCTGACCATCCCGCTCTTCTTCCTGATGCGGGACCTCGGCCAGCTCAACACCCTGGGCTCGCTGATCCTCCCGCACCTCGCGTTCTCCCTCCCCTTCGCGATCTGGATGCTCCGCGGCTTCGTCAAGGCGGTCCCCGAAGCCCTGGAGGAGGCCGCGTACCTCGACGGCGCGAGCCGGGCGCGCTTCCTGTGGGGGATCCTCTTCCCGCTGGTCTTCCCGGGGCTCGTCGCGACGAGCGTCTTCTCCTTCATCTCCACCTGGAACGACTTCCTCTTCGCGAAGTCGTTCCTCATCAGCGACACCTCGCAGTCGACACTCCCCATGGCGCTCCTCGTCTTCTTCAAGCCGGACGAGAACGACTGGGGCGGCATCATGGCCGCGTCGACGGTGATGACCATCCCGGTGCTGGTCTTCTTCGTACTCGTACAGCGCCGCCTGGTGTCCGGGCTCGGCGGCGCGGTGAAGGACTGACGACCCGATGGACCCGATGGACGTGATGGACCTGATTCCGGCCCCGCTATCCTCCCGGTGGGTACCGCCCGCCGGGCACGACATCCTCGACACGGACACCCGACTGGAGGCCCAGCCGGGCACGGAGGGTGTCGCGCGGTGGTTCCGCGCCACGATCGGCGCCGCCACCGGGCTCCCCTTCCCGGACGGGGACGACGACGACAACCGCGTCGTGCTGAGCATCGACCCGGCGCTGGCGCCCGAGGCGTACCGCGTCGTCGTCGACGGATACGCCCGGCGCATCCAGGGCGGCAGCGCCGCCGGGGTCTTCTGGGGCGCGCAGACCTTCCGTCAGCTGCTGGGCCCTGACGCCTTCCGGCGCGCACCGGTCACCACCCGCCGTGAATGGGGCCTCCCCATGGTCGTCGTCGAGGACGAACCCCGCTTCGCCTGGCGCGGCGTCCTGCTCGACGTCGCCCGCCACTTCCTCGCCAAGGACGACGTCCTGCGCTACGTCGACCTCCTGGCCGCCCACAAGCTCAACGTCCTCCACCTCCACCTCACCGACGACCAGGGCTGGCGCGTCCAGATCACGCGCCACCCCCGCCTCACGGAAGTCGGCGCCTGGCGGGCGCGCACGAAGCGGGGGCACCGCGCCTCGGAGCTCTGGTACGACACCCCGCACGGCGGCTTCTACACGCACGACGACATCCGCGAGATCGTCGCGTACGCCGCCGAGCGGCACATCCGCGTCGTCCCGGAGATCGACCTCCCCGGCCACGTGCAGGCCGCCATCGCCGCGTACCCGGAGCTCGGCAACACCGACGTCGTCGACACGGCCGCCCTCCCCGTCTGGGACACCTGGGGCATCAACCCGAACGTGCTCGCCCCCACCGACGAGACCCTCCGCTTCTTCGAGGGCGTCCTGGAGGAGGTCCTCGACCTCTTCCCGTCCCCGTACATCCACCTGGGCGGCGACGAGTGCCCCAAGGACCAGTGGAAGGCGTCCCCGACCGCGCAGGCGCGCATCAAGGAGCTCGGGCTGGCCGACGAGTACGAGCTCCAGGCCTGGTTCATGCGGCACTTCGACCGCTGGCTGGCGGAGCGGGGCCGCCGCCTGATCGGGTGGGACGAGATCCTGGAGGGCGGCCTTCCGCCCGGCGGCGCCGTCGTCGCGTCCTGGCGCGGGTACGCCGGCGGGATCGCCGCCGCCGAGGCCGGCCACGACGTCGTCATGTGCCCCGAGCAGCACGTCTACCTCGACCACCGGCAGCACGGCGGCCCCGACGAGCCCGTGCCCATCGGATTCGTCCGCACCCTGGAGGACGTCTACCGCTTCGAGCCCGTACCGCCCGGACTCTCCCCGGAGGCCGCCGCGCGCGTCATCGGCACCCAGGCCAACGCCTGGACCGAGGTCATGGAGACCCGCGCCCGCGTCGACTACCAGGTCTTCCCGCGCCTCGCCGCCTTCGCCGAGGTCGCCTGGTCCACCCGCCTCCCGGCCCCCGCCGAGCGCGACTTCGCGGACTTCGAACGCCGGATGACCGCCCACTACCGGCGCCTGGACGCGCTCGGCGTCGACTACCGCCCGCCCGGCGGCCCGTCGCCGTGGCAGCGGCGCCCCGGCGTACTCGGACGCCCGATCGAGGGGCCGCCCCCGAACGTGTGAGCCCGGCCCGAACGAGCCCGCCGCGCGCCCGCCGCCTGCCACGGTGGAGGCCGTCCGGAACAAGCCGTACAAGGTCGCCGAGAAGTGCCAATGACGTCGCAATCCGCACCTGCCGCCGATGGTGCGCCAAACCCGCTCATCCCGCAGGTCACGGGACGTCCGGGGCGGATGCGCCCTTCGCGGACCCTCGCGTCGAGCAGCCCGGAAGATGTGCCAGAGTTGCCACGTCGGCTCTGTGAGCACGTACGGTACGGCAACACAGGCGGGACAGCCGGGGACATCCGGGGACACCGGGAAGGGGCAGCTGGGTTGACCACGCACGCACCGCAGGCGGCGCAGTCCGTGACGCTGCCGGCCACGCTCGACGCGGCCGTGGCGGCACTCACGGCCATGCCCGCCGCCGTGCCCGTCGCGGGCGGCACCGATCTGATGGCCGCCGTCAACAAGGGCCAGCTCCGCCCGGCCGGCCTCGTCGGACTCGGCCGCATCAACGAGATCCGCGGCTGGCAGTACCAGGACGGCCACGCCCTCCTCGGCGCCGGTCTCACCCACGCGCGCATGGGCCGCCCCGACTTCGCGGCGCTCATCCCCGCACTCGCCGCCGCAGCCCGCGCCGCCGGACCGCCCCAGATCCGCAACGCGGGCACCCTCGGCGGCAACATCGTCAGCGCCGCGCCCACCGGTGACTCCCTGCCCGTGCTGGCCGCCCTGGAGGCGGACCTCGTCGTGGCGGGCCCGGCCGGTACGCGCGAGATCCCGGTCTCGTACCTGCTGGCCGGCCGCGAGCTGCTCGCGCCGGGCGAGCTGGTCGGCTTCGTCCGCGTACCGCTGCTGCACGCGCCGCAGGTCTTCCTGAAGGCCACCGGCCGGACCGGACCCGGCCGCGCCACCGCGTCGGTCGCGCTGGTCCTGGACCCGGCGCGGCGCGGCGTGCGCTGCGCGGTGGGCGCGATCGCGCCGATGCCGCTGCGGCCGCTGGAGGCGGAGCGCTGGATCGCGTCGCTGATCGACTGGGACGGCGACCGCGGGCTGGCGCCGGACGCGCTGACGGCCTTCGGGGAGTACGTCGCGGCGGCGTGCATCCCGGACCCGCCGGAGGGCGGGGAGCAATTGCCGCCCGCCGTACTGCATCTGCGGCGCACGGTCGCCGCGCTGGCCCGACGAGCACTGGGGAGGGCGCTGTCGTGACCACCGGCGAGAACGAGAACGAGTACGAGTACGAGACCGGGCAGGAGTACGGCGGCTGGCGGCCGACGCCGCAGGGCGAGTACGACGGCGACGCGACCGCCTTCGTCCAGCTGCCGCCGGAACTGGCGGGCGAGGGGGCCCCGCTGGAGGCGCCCGGCCACGGTTACGTACCGGCGGAGGCGTGGGCGGCGCACGACCCGAACGCGGCCGCGCAGTGGGGCTACCCGGCCGCTCCGGCCGCTCCCTCCGCTCCGGAGGGTTCGGAGGCCGCGCCCGCCGAGCTGACCGGGCAGTGGACGATCCCGGTCGCCCAGGGGGATATCCCGGACGAATCCGGCGAGTTCACGACCTCGGCGCTGGCCTCGCAGTGGACGAGCGGCAACCCGCCGGCCACCCTGCCGGGCGGCGCCCCCGCGCCGTGGGCGACCCCCGAGCCGGTCCGGGAACCCGAGCCGGTGTCCGAGCCAGAGGCCGAGGCCGCGGAGGCGCCGCGGGAACCGGAGCCTGAGCCCGCACCCGCACCCGAGCCGGAACCTGCCCCCGAGCCGGAGCCGGAACCGCAGCAACCGGAAGAAGTCGCGCCGACCCACGCCACCGACAGCGACGAGCACCCCCACGTCTCGTACGTCCTGCGCGTCAACGGCACCGACCGCCCCGTCTCCGAGGCGTGGATCGGCGAGTCGCTGCTCTACGTGCTGCGCGAGCGCCTCGGCCTCGCCGGCGCGAAGGACGGCTGCTCGCAGGGCGAGTGCGGCGCCTGCAACGTCCAGGTCGACGGCCGCCTCGTCGCCTCCTGCCTGGTGCCCGCCGCCACCGCGGCCGGCAGCGAGGTCCGCACGGTCGAGGGCCTCGCCGTGAACGGCGAGCCCTCCGACGTACAGCGGGCCCTCGCCAAGTGCGGCGCCGTCCAGTGCGGCTTCTGCATCCCCGGCATGGCCATGACCGTGCACGACCTGCTCGAGGGCAACCACGCCCCCACCGAACTGGAGACCCGCCAGGCGCTGTGCGGCAACCTCTGCCGCTGCACCGGCTACCGCGGCGTCCTCGACGCCGTCCGGGAGGTGGCCGCCGAGCGCGCCGCCTCCGCCACCGCGGCGGCCGAAGCGGCAGCCGAGGCGGCCTCCGCGACGGCGGCCGACACGGCCCGCATCCCGCACCAGGTTCCCCACCCGCACGACGGAGGCATGGCGTGAGCAACGACGCGGCCACCGCCATCCCGGCGGTCGACGGCCCTCAGGGCCCGCAGCAGGAGGTCCCGACCCACGGGCTCGGCGCGTCGCTCCCGGCCGCCGACGCCCGCGCCAAGACCGAGGGCACCTTCCCCTACGCCTCCGACCTGTGGGCCGAGGGCCTGCTGTG
The DNA here is from genome assembly GCF_040611175.1 of Streptomyces sp. NPDC003036. Classification (NCBI taxonomy): domain Bacteria; kingdom Bacillati; phylum Actinomycetota; class Actinomycetes; order Kitasatosporales; family Streptomycetaceae; genus Streptomyces; species Streptomyces sp. NPDC003036. The sequence continues at coordinate 10,249 of NZ_JBEXNO010000042.1, forward strand.
GGCGGCCGTCCTGCGCTCCCCGCACGCCCACGCGCGCGTGGTGTCGATCGACACCAGCGCCGCCGCCGAGATGCCGGGCGTGCGCGCCGTGGTCACCCACGCCGACGTGCCAGGCACCGCCACGTATGGCCGTACCGTCGCCGACCGCCCGGTCTTCGCCGCCGACCTCGTACGCCACCACGGCGAGGCCATCGCCGCGGTCGCCGCCGACCACCCGGACACCGCCCGCCTGGCCGCCGCCGCCATCGCGGTCGAGTACGAGCTCCTCGACCCGGTCACCGACCCGGAGAAGGCCTTCGCGGCCCCGCCCCTCCACCCCGACGGCAACCTGATCCGCCACATCCCGCTGCGCTACGGCGATCCGGACGCGGTCGGCGAGGTCATCGTCGAGGGCCTGTACCGCATCGGCCGCCAGGACCCGGCGCCCATCGGCGCGGAGGCGGGCCTCGCCGTGCCGCGCCCGGACGGCGGCGTGGAGATCTACACCGCCTCCACCGACCCGCACACCGACCGGGACCTGGCCGCCGCCTGCTTCGGCCTCGCGCCCGAACAGGTCAAGGTCGTCGTCACCGGCGTCCCCGGCGCCATGGGCGACCGCGAGGACCCCGGCTTCCAGATCCCGCTGGGGCTGCTGGCCCTGCGCACCGGCTGCCCGGTGAAACTGGCCGCCACCCGCGAGGAGTCCTTCCTCGGCCACGCCCACCGCCACCCCACCCTGCTGCGCTACCGCCACCACGCCGACGCCGAGGGCCGCCTGGTGAAGGTCGAGGCGCAGATCCTCCTCGACGCGGGCGCGTACGCCGAGGCCTCCTCCGAGTCCCTCGCCGCGGCCGTCGCCTTCGCCTGCGGCCCGTACGTCGTGCCGCACGCCTTCATCGAGGGCTGGGCCGTCCGCACCAACAACCCGCCCTCAGGCCATGTGCGCGGCGAGGGCGCGATGCAGGTCTGCGCCGCGTACGAGGCCCAGATGGACAAGCTCGCCGCACGGCTGGGCCTGGACCCCGCCGAACTGCGCCTGCGCAACGCCATGGCCACCGGCGACATCCTCCCCACGGGCCAGACCGTCACCTGCCCGGCGCCCGTCGCCGAACTCCTCCAGGCCGTCCGCGACTTCCCGCTCCCCGCCCTCCCCATGGACTCCCCGGAGGACGGCTGGCTGCTCCCCGGCGGCCCGGAGGGCGCGGGCGAGCCCGGAGCCGTACGGCGGGGCGTCGGGTACGCGCTCGGCATGGTCCACATGCTCGGCGCGGAGGGCACGGACGAGGTCTCCACGGCCACGGTGAAGGTCCACGACGGCGTGGCGACCGTCATCTGCGCGGCGGTCGACACCGGCCAGGGCTTCTCCACCCTCGCCCGCCAGATCGTCCAGGAGATCCTGGGCATCGACGAGGTCCACGTCGCCTCCGTCGACACCGACCAGCCCCCGGCGGGCCCGGCCGCGCACGGCCGCCACACGTGGGTGTCGGGCGGCGCGGTCGAACGCGCCGCGAAGATGGTCAGAACGCAGCTCCTCCAGCCGCTCGCCCACAAGTTCGGCATGTCCACCGAGCTGCTCCAGATCACGGACGGCAAGATCACGTCGTACGACGGCGTCCTGTCCACCACCGTCATGGAGGCGATGGACGGCAAGGAGCTCTGGGCCACCGCCCAGTGCCGCCCCCATCCCACCGAGCCCCTCGACGACGCCGGGCAGGGCGACGCCTTCGTGGGCCTCGCCTTCTGCGCCATCCGCGCGGTCGTCGACGTCGACATCGAGCTCGGCTCCGTCCGCGTCGTCGAGATGGCGGTCGCCCAGGACGTGGGCCGCGTGCTGAACCCGGCCCAGCTCGCCACCCGCATCGAAGCGGGCGTCACCCAGGGCATCGGCGCGGCCCTCACCGAGAACCTCCGCACCCCCCGCGGCCTCGTCCGCCACCCCGACCTCACGGGTTACGCGCTCCCGACCTCCCTGGACGCCCCCGACATCCGCATCGTCACCCTCGTCGAGGAGCGCGACGTCGTGGCCCCCTTCGGGGCCAAGGCCGCCAGCGCGGTCCCGGTGGTCACCGCCCCGGCCGCCGTGGCCTCCGCCGTCCGCGCCGCCACGGGCCGCCCCGTCAACCGCCTCCCGATCCGCCCTCAGGCGGCGGTCGCCGTGCCGAAGGCGTAACCGTCGTCAACGAGGGAGCCGGCGACGTGAGGTCCTCTGTCGTACTGATCACCGGTGTCATGGCCGCCGGCAAGTCCACCGTCGCGCAGGCGCTCGCCGAGCGGTTGCCGCGGGCCGCGCACGTGCGCGGGGACGTGTTCCGGCGGATGATCGTGTCCGGGCGCGAGGAGATGGTGGCCGAGCCGAGCGACGAGGCGTTCGCGCAGCTGCGGTTGCGCTACCGGCTGTCCGCCGCCACCGCCGACGCGTACGCGGCGGAGGGGTTCACCGCCGTCGTGCAGGACGTGGTGGTGGGCGAGCAACTCGGCGCGTACATCGGGCTCGTACGGGCCCGGCCCCTCTACGTGGTCGTCCTCGCGCCGCACCCGTCCGTCGTCGCCGCCCGCGAGGCCGGGCGGGAGAAGGCCGGGTACGGCGGCGGTTGGACCCCGGAGCGGCTGGACCGGGTGCTCCGGGAGGAGACGCCACGCGTCGGGCTGTGGCTCGATACGTCGGAGCTCGACGTGGACGGAACGGTGGACGCGATCCTGGCCCGGTGGGACCAGGCCAGGATCGCGTAGCACCTCCTGTGGAACCGATGGAGACCGTGGCGGGAATCGAACCCGCGTCACCAGGTTTGCAATCTGGCCCCTAAGCCACTCGGGCACACGGTCGTGCGGTGTTGCTTCGGTACGACCGTACGGGGGCGGGCAGTTGGGACGGAAGGGCAACCGGCGGGCCGCAACACGACTGCCATGTGGCGTTCATGGTCGTACGACCAAGGGGGGAGGCCTTCCCCGTCCGGGGACAGGGGCCATCTCCCTTCATGCCCCTTACTGTTGGGGCATGACCGCCTTGGGGAGCAGTGCCGGCATATCCACCGGCGACCAGCAGGAGGAGCCGCGCGGCGGCGTGCTCGACCGGGAGCACCGCGCGCTCAGCATCGGCGTCGTCTCCGTCGTCATGCTGATCGCCTTCGAGGCGACCGCCGTCGGGACGGCGATGCCGGTCGCCGCGCGCGAGCTGCACGGCATCCCGCTGTACGCCTTCGCCTTCTCGGCGTACTTCACCACCAGCCTCTTCGCCATGGTCCTCTCCGGCCAGTGGTCCGACCGCGCCGGTCCGCTCGCGCCCCTCACCACCGGGATCGCCGCCTTCGGGGCCGGGCTGCTGCTGTCGGGGACGGCCGGGGCCATGTGGCTGTTCATCGCCGGGCGGGCCGTGCAGGGGCTGGGCGGCGGGCTGGTGATCGTGGCGCTGTACGTCGTGATCAGCCGCGCCTACGCGGAGCGGCTGCGGCCCGCCATCATGGCCGCGTTCGCGGCGGGCTGGGTGGTGCCCTCGGTGGTGGGCCCGCTGGTCGCCGGGACGATCACCGAGCGGCTCGGCTGGCGGTGGGTGTTCGTCGGCATCCCCGTGCTCATCGTGCTGCCGCTGGCGCTCGCGCTGCCCGCGATACGGCGGACGGCGTCCGGGCCCGCGGACCCGGAGGCGCCGCCGGTGCCCTTCGACCGGCGCCGTATCCGGCTGGCGCTGGGCATCTCCCAGGGAGCGGGGCTGCTCCAGTACGCGGGGCAGGAGCTGCGCTGGCTGTCGGTGGTCCCGGCGCTCGCGGGCGCGGCGCTGCTGGTGCCCGCCGCGCGGGGCCTGCTGCCGCGCGGCACGTACCGGGCGGCGCGCGGGCTGCCGTCGGTGGTACTGCTGCGCGGGGTGGCGGCGGGGGCTTTCATCGCGGCGGAGTCGTTCGTGCCGCTGATGCTGGTCAGCGAGCGGGGCCTGAGCCCCACCATGGCCGGGCTGTCGCTCGCGGTGGGCGGCGCGACCTGGGCCCTCGGCTCGTACATCCAGTCGCGGCCGCGCGTGGAGCCGTACCGGCGGGGGTTGATGGTGTGCGGCATGCTGCTGGTCGCCGCGGCCATCGCCACCGCGCCGAGCGTCCTCATCCCCTCCGTGCCCGTCTGGACCGTGGGCGTGGCCTGGGGCTTCGGCTGCCTCGGCATGGGCATGGTGATCGCCTCGACGAGCGTGCTGCTGCTGAAGCTGTCGGCGCCGGAGGAGGCGGGCGCGAACTCCGCGGCGCTCCAGATCTCGGACGGCCTGTCGAACGTCCTGCTCCTCGCGGCGGGCGGTGCCGCCTTCGCCGCGCTCGGCGGCGGCGCCCTCTCCGGCCACGCGGCCACGGCGGCGGCCGGCTCGCACGCGGCGGCCTTCGCGGCGGTGTTCCTGCCGATGGCGGGGGTGGCGCTGGTGGGGGCGTGGGTGGCGACGCGGCTGGAGGCGCCCCCATCTCGGTGACACCATGTGGTACCACGCGGTACCGTGAGGCATGGCTGGTCTGAACGTGCGATTCACCGACGAAGAGCTGGAAGCCCTGCGCGAGCGCGCCGAGGCGGAGGGCCGAAGCATGCAGTCGTTCGTCCACGACGCCGTCATGAACGCCATCAACGAACACTCCCGGCTCTTCGACGAGGCCGCGGAGCACGTGCTGAAGGTGAGCGAGGAGCTGCTGAACCGGAGGCTCGCGTGACGCGGTACCTCACCCTCGCCGAGCTGATCAACCTCGCCGAGCGGCTCGGCACGCCCGACGTGCGCGACTACGGACTGCTGGACTCCGCCCTCGCGCGCCCCCAGTCGAGCGTCTTCGGGCAGGACGCCTACGCCGACGTCTGGCAGAAGGCCGCCGCGCTGATGGAATCCCTCGCCCGCAACTACGGGCTGGTCGACGGGAACAAGCGCCTCGCGTGGTACGCGACCTGGGTCTTCCTGCACCTGAACGGCCATCCCCTGGACGCCGGCTTCGACGTCGACCGGGCCGAGGAGTTCGTTCTCGACGTGTGTCAGGGGGCTCTCGACGTACCCAAGATCGCCGCGCAGTTGCCGCGGTTCGCCACCCGCTGAGGGTGTGCCCCGCCGGCGGTTGTGACCCGCGTCGCAGTCGCCGTGGTCACGGCGTCGTACGCGCCGGGGACGGCCTACGCCCCCGGTAGGGTGGCCCGGTTGTCGTACGTAACGCCGCAGGCGGCGTGACCGCCGTAACCGAGAGCCGAATCGGAGACCGTGACTACTACCGCCTCCCATCACCTCTCACCCGCCTTCCCCGGCCGCGCCCCCTGGGGCACCGCCAACAAGCTGCGCGCCTGGCAGCAGGCCGCGATGGACAGGTACATCCAGGAGCAGCCCCGCGACTTCCTCGCCGTCGCGACGCCCGGCGCCGGCAAGACGACCTTCGCGCTCACCCTCGCGTCCTGGCTGCTGCACCACCACGTCGTGCAGCAGGTCACCGTCGTCGCCCCGACCGAGCACCTGAAGAAGCAGTGGGCGGCCGCGGCGGCGCGCATAGGCATCAAGCTCGACCCCGAGTACAGCGCCGGGCCGCTCAGCAAGGAGTACCAGGGCGTCGCCGTCACGTACGCCGGTGTCGGCGTGCGGCCCATGCTCCACCGCAACCGCAGCGAGCAGCGCAAGACACTCGTCATCCTCGACGAGATCCACCACGCCGGTGACTCCAAGTCCTGGGGCGAGGCCTGCCTGGAGGCCTTCGAGCCCGCCACGCGGCGCCTCGCGCTGACCGGTACGCCCTTCCGGTCCGACACCAACCCCATCCCCTTCGTGACGTACGAAGAGGACAACGCCGGCATCCGGCGGTCGTCCGCCGACTACACGTACGGATACGGCAACGCCCTCGCCGACGGCGTCGTCCGCCCGGTGATCTTCCTCAGCTACAGCGGCAACATGCGCTGGCGTACGAAGGCGGGCGACGAGGTCGCCGCCAAGCTCGGCGAGCCGATGACCAAGGACGCCGTCTCGCAGGCGTGGCGCACCGCCCTCGACCCGCGCGGCGACTGGATGCCCAACGTCCTGCGCGCCGCCGACCAGCGGCTGACCGAGGTCAGGAAGGGCATCCCGGACGCAGGCGGGCTCGTCATCGCCTCCGACCAGGACTCCGCCCGCGCGTACGCCAAGCTCATCCGCGAGATCACCGGGACCAAGGCGACCGTCGTCCTGTCGGACGACGCGGGCGCGTCGAAGCGGATCGACGAGTTCAGCGCCGGGGACGACCGGTGGATGGTCGCCGTCCGCATGGTGTCCGAAGGCGTCGACGTGCCGCGCCTCGCGGTCGGGGTGTACGCGACGACGATCTCCACGCCGCTGTTCTTCGCCCAGGCCGTCGGGCGCTTCGTGCGATCGCGCAGGCGCGGCGAGACCGCGTCCGTGTTCCTTCCGACGATCCCGACGCTGCTCGGCTTCGCGAGCGAGATGGAGGTGGAGCGGGACCACGCCCTCGACAAGCCGAAGAAGGCGGGCGAGGACGAGGACCCGTACGCCGAGTCCGAGAAGGAGATGGACGAGGCCAACAAGCAGCAGGACGAGGACACCGGCGAGCAGGACATGCTGCCCTTCGAGGCGCTGGAGTCCGACGCGGTCTTCGACCGGGTGCTGTACGACGGCGCCGAGTTCGGCATGCAGGCCCACCCTGGCAGCGAGGAGGAGCAGGACTACCTCGGCATCCCCGGCCTGCTGGAGCCCGACCAGGTGCAGCTGCTGCTGCGCAAGCGGCAGGCCCGGCAGATCGCGCACAGCCGGCAGAAGCCGGCCGAGGAGGCCGACCTGCTGGAGCTGCCCGCGGAGCGGCGGCCTGTCGTATCGCACAAGGAGCTGCTGGAGCTGAGGAAGCAGCTCAACACGATGGTGAGCGCGTACGTCCACCAGAGCGGCAAGCCGCACGGGGTGATCCACACCGAGCTGCGCCGGGTGTGCGGCGGCCCGCCGAGCGCGGAGGCGACGGCGGGGCAGATCCGGGAGCGGATCAAGAAGGTCCAGGAGTGGGCGACCCGCATGCGCTGAGGCCTCGCGGGGCGGGGGTTCGCGGGGTGCGGCGGCTCGCGGTGCCGTGCCGTGGTGGCGTCCGCGTGGGCGGCGCCTGTCGGTGGGTGGCGGCGCGGGGCCCCTCCGGGCTCGACTCCTCGACGTCGGCGGCCTTGGCCCGTACGCATGCGAACGGTTTCGGCGCCTCCGACGTCTGCGGGGACGACCCCGCACGGCCCCACCCCGGGGCCGGACGCCGACCCCGGGCCGGGGGCGCTGCCGTCCTTTCATGCCCGGATTGACGAACACCCGCGGCGTAAATGAGGGCACATCAGGGCGAACCAGTCGCAGGGCAAGCGCTTGCGCCCGGATTCTGGACGAGGTCTTCCGCTCAGCGGAGTCCCTCGCTACTGTCCCCGCAATCGCAATGCAAACGCCCCGTGGCAACGCCGCCGCGGAGCGCAGCCGGTGTGCCATGGCCTGCCGGCGGCCTCTCCGTGCGTCGCCGATGGGACCGGTGGCGCAGCCGACGTTGAGAGTGTCCGCCGACTCACTCCGAAGGAGAGGGCGTCGTGACCGCGGAGACCTCCCAGACGCTCGACCGGGGACTGCGCGTCCTCAAGCTGCTCGCCGACACCGATCACGGGCTGACCGTCACCGAGCTGTCCAACAAGCTCGGTGTCAACCGCACCGTCGTCTACCGCCTGCTCGCCACGCTCGAACAGCACGCGCTGGTCCGCCGCGACCTGGGCGGCCGCGCCCGGGTCGGGCTCGGCGTACTGCGGCTGGGCCGGCAGGTCCACCCGCTGGTGCGCGAGGCCGCGCTGCCCGCGCTGCGCTCGCTGGCCGAGGACATCGGGGCCACCGCGCACCTCACGCTCGTCGACGGCGCCGAGGCCCTCGCCGTCGCGGTCGTCGAACCCACCTGGACGGACTACCACGTCGCGTACCGGGCCGGTTTCCGCCACCCGCTGGACCGGGGTGCGGCCGGCCGGGCGATACTCGCCGCCCGCCAGGGAGCCCCCGGAGACCCCGGATACACGCTCACGCACGGCGAGCTGGAGGCCGGCGCGAGCGGCGCGGCGGCCCCGCTGCTGGGCGTGACCGGCATCGAGGGCAGCGTCGGCGTGGTGATGCTGGCGGACTCCGTCCCGGAACGGGTCGGCCTGCGCGTGGTCGACGCCGCCCGCGAGGTGGCCGACGCCCTGCGCTGAGTCCGGCCGATAGATTGGCGTCGTGCTGCTCACCAGTCTCCTGCGTAACCGGACCCGTGCCCTGCTCGCCTCCGGGCTGCCCGTGCTCGCGCTGCTCGGCGTGGCCGGGTTCGCGCCGCTGCCGTACACCCTGGCGCAGCCCGGCTCGACCGCCGACGTGCTGGGGGAGCACCAGGGCCAGGCGGTGATCACCGTCTCCGGCGCGCCCGTCGAGGAGACCGACGGCGAGCTGCGCATGACGACGATCGTCGCGACCGGGCCCAGGACCCACGTCGACCTCGCGGACGTCGTCGACGGCTGGTTCCGCACGGACCGGGCCGTCCTGCCGCACGACTCCGTCTACCCGCCCGGCAAGAGCGACGCGGAGATCGAGAAGCGCAACCTCGCCCAGATGGCGCAGTCGCAGGACGCCGCCGTCGACGCCGCGCTCGGCTACCTCGGCAAGAGCCCCCGGGACGTCAAGGTCACCCTGCGCCTGGCCGACATCGGGGGGCCCAGCGCCGGGCTGCTCTTCGCGCTCGGCATCGTCGACAAGCTCGACGGCGGCGGCGCGAGCCTCACCGGCGGGCGCACCATCGCCGGTACGGGGACGATCTCCCCGGACGGCGAGGTCGGCGCCGTCGGCGGCGTCTCCCTCAAGACGCAGGCCGCCGCGCGCGACGGCGCCACCGTCTTCCTCGTACCGAAGGACGAGTGCGCCCAGGCCGAGGCCGAGCGCCCCGAGGGCCTCCAGCTGATCCCCGTGACCACGCTCAAGGACGCGGTGTCGTCGCTCCGGGCGCTGGAGCGGGGGACGAAGGTCCCGTCCTGCTGACGTCCTCCGCCGCCTGCTCCACCAGCGGGATGATCCGCAGCGGCACGGGGTTCTCCATGACGATCGCCGTGGAGGCCCGCACGATGCCGTCGAAGGCGACCACCCGGTCGATCACCCGCTGGAGGTCGGCGTTCGAGCGGGCCACCAGCCGGCACAGCATGTCTCCGTGGCCGGTGGTGGTGTGCAGCTCCAGCACCTCCGGTACGCCCGCCAGGTGCTCGCGTACGTCGGCGCCCTGCCCCTGCTTGATCTCCAGCGTGGCGAACGCGGTGACCGGGTAGCCCAGCGCCGCCGGGTCCACGTCGGGCCCGAAGCCGCGGATGACGCCGCTGCCCTGGAGCCGGTCGAGGCGTGCCTGGACCGTCCCGCGGGCCACGCCGAGGCGGCGTGACGCCTCCAGGACGCCGATGCGCGGCTCACGCGCCAGCAGGGCGATGAGCCTGCCGTCCAGATGATCGATCGCCATGACGGCCTCCCGGTGGTCATCCTGTACAGAACGCCCGGCCATACTGCCCAGTCGCTGTGCAGCTTGCCCAGCCCTTCCGCGAACTATTGCGCACCTTGCGGAACGGAGAGAGTCTGCGGCCATGACTGAGACCCTCTCGCAGACCCCCGACACCGCCCGGCAGGCCGACCCCTTCCCGGTGAAGGGCATGGACGCGGTCGTCTTCGCCGTCGGCAACGCCAAGCAGGCCGCGCACTACTACTCCACGGCCTTCGGCATGAAGCTGGTCGCGTACTCCGGACCGGAGAACGGCAGCCGCGAGACCGCCAGCTACGTCCTGACGAACGGCGCCGCGCGCTTCGTGTTCACCTCCGTCATCAAGGCGTCCACCGACTGGGGCCGCTTCCTCGCCGAGCACGTCGCCGCGCACGGCGACGGCGTCATCGACCTCGCCATCGAGGTGCCGGACGCGCGCAAGGCGTACGCGTACGCCGTCGAGCAGGGCGCCACCGGCATCACCGAGCCGTACGAGCTCAAGGACGAGCACGGCACCGTCGTCCTCGCCGCCATCGCCACGTACGGCAAGACCCGCCACACCCTCGTCGAGCGCTCCGGCTACGACGGCCCGTACCTGCCCGGCTTCGTCGCCGCGCAGCCGATGGTCGAGCCGCCCGCCAAGCGCACCTTCCAGGCCATCGACCACTGCGTCGGCAACGTCGAGCTAGGAAAGATGAACGACTGGGTGGCCTTCTACAACAAGGTCATGGGCTTCACCAACATGAAGGAGTTCGTGGGCGACGACATCGCCACCGAGTACTCCGCGCTCATGTCCAAGGTCGTCGCGGACGGCACCAAGAAGGTGAAGTTCCCGATCAACGAGCCGGCGATCGCGAAGAAGAAGTCGCAGATCGACGAGTACCTGGAGTTCTACGGCGGCCCGGGCGTCCAGCACATCGCGCTCGCCACGAACGACATCGTCGCCACCGTCCGCACCATGCGCGCGGCCGGCGTCCAGTTCCTCGACGTGCCGGACTCGTACTACGACACGCTCGGCGAGTGGGTCGGCGACACGCGCGTGCCGATCGACGAGCTGCGCGAGCTGAAGATCCTCGCCGACCGGGACGAGGACGGCTACCTGCTCCAGATCTTCACCAAGCCGGTCCAGGACCGCCCGACGGTGTTCTTCGAACTCATCGAGCGGCACGGGTCGATGGGCTTCGGCAAGGGCAACTTCAAGGCCCTCTTCGAGGCGATCGAGCGCGAGCAGGCCAAGCGCGGCAACCTCTGAGACCCCTGAGACGGGACCCGCGACCGCGCGGGTGGCGGAGCACCGGGGACTCCGCCACCCCGCCCGCACCCGCCTCAGCGCGACGGGCGTGCCGCAGGGCGCGCGGGGCTCGCGGTCGGCCGCGGCTTCGTGCCCTTCCCCCGCACGTCCGCCGGGCCGCCCGCCGCCGGCTCGCCCAGCACCGCCAGCGCCCGCCGCGCCTCCGGCGCCAGCAGCGGCGAGAACGCCGGGTGCGTGCGCAGCGCCTGCGTGAGGTGGCGCCGCGCCGGCCCGTACTGTCCGAGCGCCCGCTCGATCTGGCCCCGGTGGTACGCGAACAGCGCGCTGCGCAGGCCCGCCTCCGTGGCCAGCTTCGCGTACCGCAGGCCCTGCGCCGGTTCGCCCGAGCGGTACAGCGCCCAGCCCAGCGCGTCCGCGACGTGCGCGGAGCGGTGCCCGCGCGCCCACGCGGCCGTCAGCGACTTCACCGCCTTCTCCGGGTCGCCGTGGTCGGACTCGTACCGCGCGAGCACCAGGTACGCGTCCACGCCGTGCGCCCGCGCCTTCTCCACCCGGGTGCGCAGCAGCTCGTACCGCGTCCGCGCGTCCCCGTCGAGCCCCTGCGCCGCGTACAACTCGCCCGCCTCCAGCGCCCACTCCGGCAGCGGTAGCGCGTCCAGCGCCGCCCCGTAGTCGCGCAGCGCCTCGTCGGCCCGCCCCAGCGCGGCCAGCGCCCGCGCCCGCCCGGCGAGCGACGGCGGGTGACCGGCCACGAGCCGCAGCGCGGGCTCGTAGTAGCCGATCGCCTCCGCGGGCTCGCCCCGCTCCCACGCCAGGTCACCGAGGTGGCGCAGGCACTCGGCCCGTTCCGCCGGTGTCGCGGCGAGGGCGACGGCGTCGGAGGCGAGGGCCGCCGCGTCCTCGCGCCAGCCCTTGTCGCGGTACACCCGGGACGCGCGGGACAGCGCGGGCACGCCGCCCGGGTGCAGCGCGCGCAGCCGCGCCACCGCCTTGTCGGCGGCCCCGTACGCGCCGAGGCCGGTGTACGCGTCGACGAGCAGCGCGTGCGCCTGCCAGCGCCGCGGCTCCCGCTGCCGTACGGCCTCGCCCCACCGCCGGGCCTCGGCGAAGTCGCCCCGGGCCTGCGCGAGCACGCCCAGGCCGAGCTGCGCGTCGGTGTTGCCCTCGGCGGCCGGCCGCACGGTCAGGGACCGCTTCAGCGCCTTCTCGGCGCGTACGTACGCGGCGGTGTCGCCGTTGCGGGCCGCCCGCTCCACGTACGCCGTGCCCAGCTCCGCCCAGGCCGCCTCGTCGCGCGGATGCGTACGCAGCCACTTCTCGCGGTCGCCGATGAAGGCGGTCAGCTCGGGCAGCGACGCCTGCGCGCCCGCCCGCACCGCCGCCTGGGCCCGCGCGAGCGGCCCCGGCGCGGGCGGTGCCGCGTCCACGCCGCGCAGGGCGACCGGTACGCCCGGCACGCCGGGGACGTACAGCAGCACGGCGCCCGCGAGCACCGCGCCCGCACCCGAGAGCAGGACGGTCAGCGTGATCCGCTCGGACTTCGTACGACGTGGACGCTCCCGCCCCTGGGTACGGCTCTTCATGCGGCTCACTGTGCGCCCGGACGACCGGCCCGCCGCGGCACGCCCGACACATCGGCGGACGGGTTCACACCGATGGCCCCGGGTGCCAGGCTGGGATCATGGACGACCTGCTGACACCGACGAGCCGCCTCCCGGAGCTGCTGCGCGCGGGCCTCCCGCCCGAAGCGGTGATCACGGACCCGGACGTCACCGCCTCGTACGCCCACGACATGGCGAGCTTCTGCGAGGCCGGCACGCCCGCCGTGGTCGTCCTGCCGAGCACGGTCGAACAGGTCCAGCACGTCATGCGCACGGCGACCGAGCTGCGCGTGCCCGTCGTCCCGCAGGGCGCCCGCACGGGCCTGTCCGGCGCCGCGAACGCCTCCGACGGCTGCATCGTGCTGTCGCTCACCAAGATGGACCGCATCCTGGAGATCAACCCGGTCGACCGGATCGCGGTCGTCGAACCGGGCGTCGTCAACGCCGTCCTCTCCCGCGAGGTCGACGCGCACGGCCTGTACTACCCGCCCGATCCGTCCAGTTGGGAGACGTGCACGATCGGCGGGAACATCGGCACGGCGTCCGGCGGACTGTGCTGCGTCAAGTACGGGGTGACGGCGGAGTACGTCCTCGGCCTCGACGTCGTCCTCGCCGACGGCCGCCTGCTCACCACCGGCCGCCGCACCGCCAAGGGCGTCGCCGGCTACGACCTGACCCGGCTCCTCGTCGGCTCGGAGGGCACCCTCGGCGTCGTCGTCCGGGCCGTGCTGGCGCTCAAGCCGCGGCCGCCGCGGCAGCTGGCGCTGGCCGCGGAGTTCCCCTCGGCGGCGGCCGCCTGCGCGGCCGTCTGCGCGATCATGGAGCGCGGCCACACGCCGTCGCTGCTGGAGCTCATGGACCGTACGACGATCCGGGCGGTCAACCGGCTGGCCAAGATGGGCCTGCCCGACTCCACCGAGGCGCTGCTGCTCGCCGCCTTCGACACCCCGGACCCGGCCGCCGACCTCGCGGCGGTGGGCGAGCTGTGCGCGGCGGCGGGCGCCACGCAGGTCGTGCCCGCCGAGGACGAGGCCGAGTCCGCGCTGCTCCTCCAGGCCCGGCGCCTGTCGCTCACCGCCCTGGAGACCGTCTCCTCCGCGACGATGATCGACGACGTGTGCGTGCCGCGCAGCCGGCTCGCCGAGATGCTCGACGGCACGGCCGCCATCGCCACGGCGTACGACCTGACCATCGGCGTCTGCGTACACGCGGGCGACGGCAACACCCACCCCGTCGTCTGCTTCGACCACACCGACCCCGACGAGTCCCGGCGCGCCCGCGAGTCGTTCGACGCGATCATGGCGCTCGGCCTGGAGCTGGGCGGCACGATCACCGGCGAACACGGCGTCGGCGTCCTGAAGAAGGAGTGGCTGGCGCGGGAACTGGGGCCCGTCGGGTTCGAGCTGCAGCGCTCCATCAAGCAGGCCTTCGACCCCCTCGGCATCCTCAACCCGGGCAAACTCTTCCAGGAGGACTTCCTGCACCGGCGGAAGTAGATATCGGGCGGCGCGGACCGTAGGGTTTCGCTGTACGCAGGCATCCTCGATGCGCCCCCGAACGAAGGTGCTATGCCCTCTGAGAAGCCCGCCGTCGACCACCTCGACGACGACGATTACCCCGCCTACACCATGGGGCGGGCCGCCGCCCTGCTGGACACGACGCCCGCTTTCCTCCGCGCGATCGGCGAGGCGCGGCTCATCACCCCCCTGCGCTCCGAGGGCGGACACCGGCGCTACTCCCGCTACCAGCTGCGCATCGCCGCCCGGGCCCGGGAGCTCGTCGACCAGGGCACGCCGGTCGAGGCCGCCTGCCGCATCATCATCCTGGAGGACCAGCTCGAAGAGGCCCTGCGCCTCAACGAGGAAATGCGCCGCGCGGGCGGAGCCTCTTCCGCGGACGAGGGCCGCTGAGCCGCGACGCTCAGAAAATCTCTCCCCGCCAATACAGAAATTCGGGAAACGGGCGGCCGGTAAACATATCGCGCTCTTCCGGCGGCCCTCGTGCTACGGTGATGTCAGTTGCAGTCGTGGTTCCCAGAAACTTTTTTCAGTCCGGTTCTTCCGGAGGGTAAATCATGCAGCGACTCCGGGTTCGCAAGGTGCGGACTCCGGGCACTGCCCCCGAGGGAGATTCAATATGGCATCTGGCACCGTGAAGTGGTTCAACGCGGAAAAGGGCTTCGGCTTCATCGAGCAGGACGGTGGCGGCGCTGACGTGTTCGCCCACTACTCGAACATCGCCAGCTCCGGCTTCCGCGAGCTTCAGGAAGGCCAGAAGGTGAACTTCGACGTCACGCAGGGCCAGAAGGGCCCGCAGGCCGAGAACATCGTTCCCGCCTGACGCTGACGCGCTACAACGTCGCTGGGGCCCGCACCGTGGGTGTGGGCCCCAGCTCGTTTACCCCCTGCTCGCGCCCGTCGGCTCCGACGGGATCGGCACCTCCGGCCGGACGAATCCGTCCAGGCTCTCGCGCCCCGAGTACCGACGCACTGCGCTTCGGCTCGCACTCCGGCGCCCTCTTCAAGACGAACCATCCGTCGCCCCCGTCGGCCCGGCTCTGTTTCGTCTTTTTCTTCGGCTCGTTCTTGCGGATTTCCATGCGGCTCACCGCCGCTGGGAGGAATTCCTCGATACGTTGCCGCATCGAGGAAGGTTCTCATGAACCGCACCGCTCGCATGAACACCCGCTCACACTCCTCCTCCCGCCCGGCCTCCCGCCCGGCCTCCCGCCCGGTCGCGTCCGGCCCCCGCGAGTTCGCGCTGCCGGTCACCCGCACCGCTGCGCTGCCGGCCGTCGAGACGTTCGCCGACCTCGGCCTGCCCGACCGGCTGCTGGCCGCGCTCCGCTCCGAAGGCATGACCGTGCCGTTCCCGATCCAGGCCGCGACGCTGCCGAACTCGCTGGCCGGCCGGGACGTCCTGGGCCGAGGGCGTACGGGCTCCGGCAAGACGCTCGCGTTCGGCCTGGCCCTGCTGGCCCGTACGGCCGGGCAGCGCGCCGAGCCCCGCCAGCCGCTGGCCCTCGTCCTCGTACCCACCCGGGAACTGGCCCAGCAGGTCACCGACGCGCTCACGCCTTACGCCCGGTCGCTGCACCTGCGGCTCACCGCGGTCGTCGGCGGTATGCCGATCGGCCGCCAGGCGAACGCCCTGCGCAACGGCAGCGAGGTCGTCGTGGCGACCCCCGGCCGCCTCAAGGACCTCGTCGACCGGGGCGCCTGCAGCCTGGACCGGGTCGCCATCACCGTCCTGGACGAAGCCGACCAGATGGCCGACATGGGCTTCATGCCCCAGGTGACCCAGCTGCTCGACCAGGTACGGCGCGAAGGACAGCGCCTGCTCTTCTCCGCGACGCTCGACCGGAACGTCGACCTCCTGGTCCGCCGCTACCTGACCGACCCGGTGGTCCACTCCGTCGACCCCTCCGCGGGGGCCGTCACCACGATGGAGCACCACGTGCTGCACGTGCACGGCGCCGACAAGCACGCCACCACCACGGAGATCGCCGCCCGCGACGGACGAGTGATCATGTTCCTGGACACGAAGCACGCCGTGGACCGGCTGACCAGGGACCTCCTGGCCGTCGGGGTGCGGGCCTCCGCCCTGCACGGCGGCAAGACCCAGCCTCAGCGCAGCCGCACGCTCGCGCAGTTCAAGACCGGGCACGTCACGGTCCTGGTGGCCACCAACGTCGCGGCCCGCGGCATCCACGTCGACAACCTCGACCTGGTCGTCAACGTCGACCCGCCGAGCGACCACAAGGACTACCTGCACCGCGGCGGCCGCACGGCCCGCGCCGGCGAGTCCGGCACGGTCGTCACGCTCGTCCTGCCCGCCCAGCGCCGCGGCATGAACCGGGTGATGGCCGACGCCGGCATCACCGCGCGGGTGACCAAGGTCCGCTCGGGCGAGGCCGAACTGAGCCGCATCACCGGCGCCCAGATGCCCTCGGGCGTCCCCGTCACCATCAGCGCCCCCGCCGTCGAACGGGCCGGACGCGCCGACTCCACCACGCGCGGACGACGGAGCCGGCCCGCGCGCTCGCGCGGCCGCTCCTCCGCCCCGCGCACCGCCGCGTAACCCCAGGCTCATCCGTCCCTTCCGGATCTCCCCTTCGACCCCCGCGAGGAACCATGCGCTGCGTCATCGCCAACTTCCCCTTCGACCTGTTCAAGTCCGACGTGCAGGAAGCGATGAGGGGCATCAAGCCCGAACCCGTCTCCGGCGAGTCCGTGACCATCGGCCGCCGCACCTACCCGCTCAAGCAGGTCGGTGAAGTGATCACCCGGCAGGACCGCCGCGACTTCACCGCCGGTGAGGTGCGCAGGGCGCTGACCAAGCTCGGCTTCACCTGCCACTCGGCCACCGCCACCCTGCCCGCGCCCGCCCAGACCCCCCTGCAGACGGCGGCCGCACTGCTGGGCACGCCGGCCCCGCAGGCCCAGCTCTAGAAGCTCCTCCGGACGGCTTCGGGCTTCCGGCTTCAGGCCAGCAGCTCGGCCAACTCCTCGTCCAGGCCGAGCTGCTCCGCCTCTGCCCCCGGCGGCACCACCCGCAGCGTCCGCTCCAGCCACGCCGACACCGCCACGGCCGGCACCTCCAGGAGGGCGTCCCCGTCCGGCGACGTCAGCGCCATCAGCACGACCGCGCGCCCGTCGAGCGTGGTGGGCCAGATCCGCACGTCGCCGTGGCCGCAGGGCCGGAAGACCCCCTCCACGAGCAGCTCCCGGGCGAAGGTCCAGTTCACCGGGTGGTCGGAGCCGACGTGGAAGGTGATGTGCACGGCGTACGGGTCGTCGGTGCGGTACGTCAGCCGGGCCGGCACGGGGATGCTGCGCTCCGGCGACAGCACCAGGTTCAGCTCCAGCTCGCGTTCGACGGCGGTGTGCTCCATGGGACGCTCCTTCTCCTGCTCCTCATGCGGGGTCCTGGAGTGGCCCCGCACCGGTGGAGAGGCGCTCCCCCCTCCGTCATTACGCGACACGGGCGGGGAATTTCTCATTACTTTCCGTGATGTTGTCCCCGGTGTCCGTCACCTGATCGGTCAAGCTCGCTCGAACACGGTCTTTGCCCGTCTCCTTCTTACGGCTCCGGCGTTCTTCGTTAATGTCCTCCCTGGACATGCGGTGTCGTGAAGGAACGGAGTTGGGGGCTGTGGCTACACCTCCTGGTGACGGCGGGAACGTACCCCTGGCGGGGTACTACCCCGATCCGTCCATCCCCGGATACATCCGGTACTGGAACGGTGCCGCCTGGGTGCCCGGCACAAGCCGGCCCGCGCCCGAGGAGGGCGAGGCGATGCCGACGCCGCCCGCCTCGGCAGCCCCGGCCGCCCCGGCTCCCGCCCCGGCGCCGAGGCCGTCCGTCGAGGAGACCGGCCCGGTCTTCTTCGACGAGGAGGAGGCCGCCGAGGAGGCGGCCGCCAGGCAGGAGCCCGCGTCCGCCTGGCAGGCCGACGCCTCGCGTCAGACCGGCTTCGGCGGCGACCGCGACCGCCGGGTCTCCTGGGGCGCCGAGAGCGCCCAGGCGCAGCCGTCGGGCGCGGTGGCGGACCCGCGCGTTCCGGCGGGTACGGACCCGACGGGCGGCGCGCTCCCGGGCGTACGGAAGGTGGAGCCCCGCTCCGACGGCACGGTCACCATCCGCGCCCAGAAGCCCGCGCCCACGCCCGCCCCGGCGCCCGCGCAGGAGCGGCCCGCCGACGGCACCATGACCATCCGCGCCCTCGGCACGGACGCGCCGCGCACCCCGCAGGTCCCGGCCCAGCACCAGCCGCCGGCGCAGGCACCGCAAGCGCAGCCGGCATCGCAGGCCCAGGTCCCGCAGCCCGCCCCTGCACCGGCACCCGCGCCGGCCCCGCAGCCCGCTCCCGCCCCCGCGACGCCCGTCTCGCACGGCGCCGGCGGCGGGGCGGCCTCCTGGGCCCAGCAGGTGCACCAGCTCGCGCAGCCGCCGCAGGCGCCCCAGGCGGCGCACCAGCCGCTCCAGCCGGAGCCGCAGCAGGCGCCGCCGGTCGTGCCGTGGAAGCCCCCGGTGGAGGACCCCTTCCTGCGTGCCGCCCGGGCCCAGGCCGCGGCC
The DNA here is from genome assembly GCF_040611175.1 of Streptomyces sp. NPDC003036. Lineage (NCBI taxonomy): Bacteria > Bacillati > Actinomycetota > Actinomycetes > Kitasatosporales > Streptomycetaceae > Streptomyces > Streptomyces sp. NPDC003036. Next base: position 28,623 of record NZ_JBEXNO010000042.1, read on the forward strand.
CGCCCGGCCCCGCTCGGCAAGCGGCTGGCGGCCCGGCTGATCGACACCCTGGTCCTGGGGGCGGCCGCCGGAGCCGTCGGCGTACCGCTCGTCTCCAAGGCGATCGACCACATCGACGGCAAGATCCAGCAGGCCAAGCAGTCCGGCGAGACGGTCACCGTCTGGCTGCTGGACTCCACCACGTCCACGTACTTCGGCATCACGCTCGCCGCCCTGCTGATCCTCGGCGTGCTGTACGAGGCGCTGCCGACCGCCAAGTGGGGCCGCACCCTCGGCAAGCGGGTGTGCGGCCTGGAGGTGCGGGACATCGAGTCGCACGCGCCTCCGGCGTTCGGCGCGGCGCTGCGCCGCTGGCTCGTCTACAGCGTGCCGGGCCTCCTCGTCATCGGGATCGTGGGCGTCCTGTGGGCGCTGATCGACCGCCCGTGGCGCCAGGCCTGGCACGACAAGGCGGCGCACACCTTCGTGGCGGGCAAGGGCGAGTAGGGCGGGTAGGGCGGGTAGCCCGAACGGCCGGTGATCCGTTGCGGGTCCCCGGCGGGCGGGATGCACTGCCCACATGAGCAACGAACCGCCGCCGCCCGGTCAGCCGCCCGAGGACGATCCGTTCCGCAAGAGGCCGCCCGAGGAGCCGCCGCCCCCACCGCCCCCGGGCGGCGGCGGTGGTCCCTACGGCGGCCCGCACGGCGGCAGCCCCTATGGCGGCGGCGGTGGCCCGTACGGCGGTGGTCCGTACGGCGGTGGCGGCGGTCCGTACGGCTACGGCGGCACCGACCCGCTCGCGGGCATGCCGCCGCTCGCCGACTCCGGCAAGCGGGTGCTGGCCCGGCTGATCGACTGGTTCCTCGTCTTCGTACCGCTGGCCCTGATCGGCCTGCCGTTCGACATCTACGACCGCGTGGCCGAGGAGTCCGACCTCGCGGACGTCTGGCAGACGACGAACGACGGCGGCCAGTGGGCGTTCCAGCTCATCACGATCGTGGCGTACATCGCCTACGACACCCTCATGACGACGAAGTGGCACGGGCAGACGGTCGGCAAGCGGCTGATGGGCCTGCGGGTGGCGATGCTCAACGACGGGAGCGTGCCGAACACGAGCGCGGCGCTGACCCGGGCGATCGTGCTGTGGCTGCCCGCGCTGGTGTGCTGCGCCTGCCTGTGGCCGTTGCTCCTGCTGATCCTGATCCTCGTCGACAAGCCGTACAAGCAGGGCCTGCACGACAAGGCGGCCAGGACCGTCGTCGTGTCAACGACGCACTGAATGCGGGGCGGCGGCCTCGGCGCGCGGGCGCGGCACCCGGGCGTCGCCGGCCGCCGCCCTCGCCTTCGCCTTCGCGGGTACGGGCATGGTCAGCGCGACCAGCAGGCCGAGCAGCAGCGCGCCCACGCCGATCAGCGCGACGCCGAGCCCGGTGGTGGTGCGGGAGAGCAGCAGCATGGCGACGGTCGAGAAGACGACGGTGGCCGAACCGTAGGCGAGCTGTGCGGCAGTCGGACGCGGCATGTCGGAACCGTCCTCAATGCATCGGTATGGGTGACTCGCAACTCGGTCGCACTCACCGGCGACTCTACGAGGGTGGATGCCCGTGAGGAACCGGCAGTAAGCGTGACCTAACCCACGGTACCGGTGTATGGGGGGCGCACAGAATCACGGCCTATGCCAATTGGCCGGAAGAGGGCGGGAGGTGACGCGATCCGCCGTCACCGCCCGTACGGTGGGGCCTACATGACCCTCGCGGCGAACTCGCGTGCGCGGCCGCGCCGTTCGTCCGGAATGCGGATCATGGTTCACACATAGTGGCTTGGCCTGTTCAAGTCAAGATCTGTCTTTTCGCGCGTCCATCCGGTCGAATGTCGTCACTTATGGCGCGACTCGCACGCGGATATCACTTCGACCCCCCATCCGCGGATCGCGGGCGCGGGGAGGACATTAAGTGACCAGCAGACGACGCGCGTTCAGAGCGTCCGCGGTGATCGTGGCCCTGGCGGCCACCGCCGCGACCGCCTCGGCCCTCACCACGGCCCAGGCAGACAACCGCCCCGACCACGGCATCGAGCGCCACGACCCGGCGCCCGGCGCGCACGAGGCCGGGGACGCCCACGGGGCCCCGGGGCACGACCACGCCGCGAAGGTCGACCACGACCTCGACGGCCCGTTCAGCAAGCAGCAGGCGCAGCAGCGCGAGGCGGCGCTGGAGCAGGTGCTGGCCGGCGACCTGAAGGTGGAGCGCAGGGGTGCCTCCCAGGTCGTCAAGCTCGACGACAAGAAGTACGTCGAGCTGGGCCGCGAGAAGACCGACAAGATCTTCACGATCCTGGTCGAGTTCGGCGACAAGGTCGACAACGAGACGCTCGTCGACCGCGCGGACGACGACACCACCGAGAAGAAGCCCAAGTTCGGTGGCACGCCCGGCCCGCTGCACAACCAGATAGCCGAGCCGGACCGTTCGAAGGACAACTCGACGGCCTGGCAGAAGGACTACAACCAGAAGCACTTCGAGGACCTGTACTTCGGCACCGGCAAGGACCCGAAGACCGGTCAGCAGAAGCACTCGCTCAAGACCTACTACGAGAAGACCTCGTCCGGCCGCTACTCGGTCGACGGCGCGGTCTCCGACTGGGTCAAGGTCGAGTACAACGAGGCCCGTTACGGCTCGAACTACTGCGGCAACAGCAACTGCGCCAACGTCTGGGACGCCGTCCGCGACGGTGTGACCGCCTGGACCGCGCAGCAGAAGGCGGCCGGCAAGACCGACGCCGAGATCAAGGCGCAGCTGACCCAGTACGACCAGTGGGACCGCTACGACTTCGACGCCGACGGCAACTTCAACGAGGCCGACGGCTACATCGACCACTTCCAGATCGTCCACGCCGGCGAGGACGAGTCCGCGGGCGGCGGCGCCCAGGGCTCCGACGCGCTGTGGGCCCACCGCTGGTACGCGTACGGCACCGACGCCGGCAAGACCGGCCCGGCGCACAACAAGGCCGGCGGCACCCAGATCGGCGACACCGGCATCTGGGTCGGCGACTACACCATGCAGCCGGAGAACGGCGGCCTCGGCGTCTTCGCCCACGAGTACGGCCACGACCTCGGTCTGCCGGACCTGTACGACACCTCCGGCAAGGCGGGCGCCGAGAACTCCACGGGCTTCTGGTCCCTGATGTCGTCCGGTTCGTGGCTCGGCCTCGGCAAGGACTCCATCGGCGACATGCCGGGCGACATGACCGCCTGGGACAAGCTGCAGCTGGGCTGGCTCAACTACGAGAAGGCCAAGGCGGCGACGAAGTCCACGCACACGCTGGGCGTCGCGGAGTACAACACCAAGAACCCGCAGGCGCTCGTCGTCGAGCTGCCGAAGAAGAAGGTCACCACCCCGGTCGTGAAGCCCGCCCAGGGCGCCACGCAGTGGTGGAGCGACATGGGTGACGACCTCAAGAACACCCTCACCCGGTCCGTCGACCTCACCGGCAAGTCCCAGGCCGAGCTGACGCTCGACGGCTGGTGGGACATCGAGAAGGACTACGACTACCTCTACACCGAGGTGTCGACCGACGGCGGCAAGAACTGGACGGCCCTGGCCGGCACCGCCAACGGCAAGCCGATCCCGGCCGACGCCAGCGGCGCCCCGGCGCTGACGGACGTCTCCGGCTCCTGGCAGAAGCTGGTCTTCCCGCTGGACGCCTACGCCGGCAAGAAGTTCGACCTCCGCTTCCGCTATCAGACGGACGGCGGCGCGGGCGGCAAGGGCTTCACCGCCGACACCATCGCGCTGACCGCCGACGGCGCCCCGGTCTTCTCGGACAACGCCGAGAACGCCGACGCCGCCTGGACGGCGAAGGGCTTCTCCCGCATCGGCGAGTCCTTCACCAACGAGTACGAGCAGTACTACCTCGCCGAGAACCGCCAGTACGTCTCGTACGACGCGACCCTCAAGGTCGGCCCGTACAACTTCGGCTTCGCGGCGCCGATGGACAGCTGGGTGGAGCACTACCCCTACCAGACCGGTCTGCTGGTCTGGCAGTGGGACACCTCCCAGAAGGACAACAACACCGCCGTCCACCCGGGTGAGGGCCTGATCCTGCCGGTCGACGCCCACGCCAAGCCGCTGAAGTGGACGGACGGCACGCTGCTGCGCAACCGGATCCAGGCGTACGACTCGCCGTTCAGCCACTACCGCACGGGCGGCATCACGCTGCACAAGGCGGGCGTTCCGCTGAAGATCGGCTCGCAGGCCGGCGTCCCGGTCTTCGACGACCGCAAGGGCGTCTACTACTACGACGACAACCCGCGCGCGGGCGTCAAGGTAACTGACACCAACACCAAGATCTCGATCGTCAAGCAGCCGAAGAACGGCCGGACGATCACGGTCCAGGTCGGCCCGTCGGCGAAGTAACCACATCGTCGCAGGTCAGAGCATGATCGGCCGTCGCCCTCTAGCGGGCGGCGGCCGATTCTGTTTAGGTGCGTGGTGGCCCGTCTTATTGACACACCATCTCACGGGGGAGTGGTACAGGATGCCCGGTGGAGGTTTCACCAAGTTGCCCGGCGGCAGCGTGGTGGTCGCGCTCAGCCTGCCGAACCCGGTCGGGGACGGCTCCACCGTGCGCGTCCTGGTCCACGCCCCGAACCGCGCCCGGGCTCTCACCCGGCTGCGCAACCTCGGCCTGCGCTCGGTCTACCTCCGGGGCAACCTCCACCCGCCGACACCGGACGAGATCACCGCCGTCCTCCACCACCCGGACGGCCTGCTGTGGCGCACCTGCCCCGAGGGCGCGACGGAGCTCTGGCACCCGATACGGGCGCTGCTGCCCCAGGTGCGGACCTGGGGCGTCCCGCGCCTCGCCGACGGAGCGTAGGTCCCTGGCGGCCGCCTACGGCCGTCAGACGACCGGCTTGCCCGTCAGCTCCACGCCCGCCGCGCGCAGCTCCTCCAGGGCCCGCTGGGTGGTCTCCTCGGAGACGCCCGCCGTCAGGTCCAGCAGCACCTGGGTTCTGAAGCCCTCGCGGGCCGCGTCCAGGGCCGTGGCCCGCACGCAGTGATCGGTGGCGATGCCGACCACGTCGACCTCCGTCACCTCGCGCTCCCGCAGCCACCGCGCCAGCGGCACGTCGTTCTCGTCCGTGCCCTCGAAGCCGCTGTACGCCGCGTCGTACGCGCCCTTGTCGAAGACCGCGTCGATCGCGCCCGAGGCGACCGCGGGGGCGAAGTTCGGGTGGAAGCCCACGCCCTCCGTACCGGCCACGCAGTGCCGGGGCCAGGAGGTGACGTAGTCGGGGGCGTCGGAGAAGTGGCCGCCCGGGTCGACGTGGTGGTCCCGCGTGGCCACCACGTGCTGGTACACGGCTCCGGCGGCCTCGCCGATCAGGTCCGTGATGGCGGCGGCGACGTCCGAGCCCCCCGCCACCGCGAGGCTGCCGCCCTCGCAGAAGTCGTTCTGAACGTCCACGACGATCAATGCGCGGTGCATGGCGGGTGTCCTTCGGTGGTGGGGGACGGCGGGGATGGCAACGAGCCTAGAGACTTCGCCCGCCCGGCGGGAGGGGGCCCAGGAGCCCGGACGCACGCACGCGTCCTCACACGTACTCCGTCGGGATCACCGGCTCGCCCCGCGACAGCTGCGTCGCCGACATCGGCAGCCCCGCCCGCGCCGCGATGTGCCGCTCGCGCGCGGCCTCCAGCGGCTCGCGCGCCACGATCTCGCCGCCCTTGACGAGCTCGACCAGCAACTGCCGGTCGGTGAGCTCGGACGGCACCGGGCCCGTGCCGACGACCTCCGCCTCGGCCGCGCCGTCCGCGTCCAGGCGCCGCGCGGCCCACTTGCGGCCGCCGATCGACATCTTCGCGCCGAGCGACTTCTTCGCCACCGGCCGCAGCGGCGCCCGCGGGTCCGCCGACTCGGCCCGGGCGACGAGCTTGTAGACCATGGAGCAGGTGGGGTGGCCGCTGCCGGTCACCAGCTGCGTACCGACGCCGTACGCGTCCACCGGCGCCGCCGCCAGCGAGGCGATGGCGTACTCGTCGAGGTCCGAGGTGACGATGATCCGCGTGTCGCGCGCCCCCAGCTCGTCCAGCTGCTGGCGCACCCGGTGCGCCACCAGCAGCAGGTCGCCGGAGTCGATGCGCACCGCGCCCAGCTCGGGCCCGGCCACCTCCACGGCGGTACGGACGGCCTCGGTGACGTCGTAGGTGTCGACGAGCAGCGTCGTACCGCGGCCCAGGGACTCCACCTGCGCCCGGAAGGCGTCGCGCTCGGTGTCGTGCAGCAGCGTGAAGGCGTGCGCGGAGGTGCCGACGGTCGGGATGCCGTAGCGGAACCCGGCGGCCAGGTCCGAGGTGGAGTCGAAGCCGCCGACGTACGCGGCGCGGGCCGAGGCGACCGCGGACAGCTCGTGGGTGCGCCGGGCGCCCATCTCGATCAGCCGCCGCCCGCCGGCCGCCGACGACATCCGGGAGGCCGCGGCGGCGATGGCCGAGTCGTGGTTGAGGATCGACAGGATCACGGTCTCCAGCAGCACGCACTCGCCGAAGGAGCCCTCGACGCGCAGGATCGGCGAGCCGGGGAAGTACACCTCGCCCTCGGGGTAGCCCCAGATGTCGCCGCCGAAGCGGTAGTCGGCCAGCCACTCGAGGGTCGGCTCGTCGACGATGCCGCGCTCGCTCAGGAAGCCGAGAACGCCCGCGTCGAAGCGGAAGTTCTCCACGGCGTCCAGGACGCGGCCGGTGCCGGCCACGACGCCGTACCGCCGTCCCTCCGGTAGGCGCCGGGTGAAGACCTCGAAGACCGAGCGCCGGTCGGCGGTCCCGCCCCGCAGGGCGGCCTGGAGCATCGTCAGCTCGTACTGGTCGGTGAAGAGCGCGGTAGACGGCACGTCCACCGGCAGCCCAAGATCCGCAGCGTTCATATGACGGATGCTACCTCCAATACTCGTCAGAGTGACGATTTCTCTCGGGGTCCGAGATCCGCTTCGGCGGGGCCGGTTTGTGCGGTGGCCCACCTCCAGTGGCAGCATGGGCTAGGTGAGTGTTGCTCCCACTGAGATCGAACGCCCCCAATCGGCCGAAGAGTCGTTCGCCGTCGTCGAGCCCGACGTGCCCTGGGTGACGATCGTGCACAACGACCCGGTCAACCTCATGAGCTATGTCACCTACGTCTTCCAGGCGTATTTCGGCTACCCCAAGGACAAGGCACACAAGCTGATGCTCGACGTGCACCACAAGGGAAGGGCCGTGGTCTCCAGCGGCACCCGCGAGGAGATGGAGCGTGACGTGCAGGCCATGCACGGATACGGACTGTGGGCGACGCTCTCCCAGGACCGCGGCTGATGAGCGGGCACTTCGAGGCGCTGCCGGGCGGCGGCGCGGCCGTCCTGCTCGACGAGGTCGAGATCTCCATTCTCCGCTCCCTGGCGGTGCAGCTCCTGGAGCTGATCGGCCCCGGTGAGCAGCCCACCCAGGGCGAGGACCCCCTGGCCGAGCTGTTCCGCGACGGCCCGAGCGAGCCGCCGGCCGACCCGGGGCTGGCCCGGCTCTTCCCGAACGCGTACGCGGACGACGACGAGCAGCTGCGCGCCATGTCCGCCGAGTTCCGCCGGTTCACCGAGAACGACCTGCGCACCCGCAAGCGGGAGGACGCCCTCGCCGTTGTGCGGAGCCTGGACACGCTGACCGTGGCCGGGGAGGGTGCCGCCGTCCTCAAGCTCTCCGCCGACGAGGCGCGCCGCTGGCTCGGGGCGCTCAACGACCTGCGGCTGACCATCGGCACCCGGCTGGAGGTCACCGACGAGGACGAGAACGACGAGCTGTACCGGCTGCCGGACAGCGACCCGCGCAAGCCGATGGTCATGGCGTACCTCTGGCTCGGCGCGCTGCAGGAGACGCTCGTCGAGACCCTGATGCCGTGAGGGCGCCGCACTGCTGACGGCGTCCGCTCAGCGGACGCTCAAATCCGCATAACGATCGGATTACCCGGACACCCCTTTCGGTCGCGTAAAGGGGTGTTTGTCCTGTTTTCGCTGTGTCTCAATTCACATCACGCCTACTCGATCAACGGTGCGGCCGTGATAAATCTGCACGATCGCCCGGGAACGCCACCCCTGTTGCCCGGGTGCGCTTGGGCCGGCTGATCGCCGGTGGCACTCCATCCATATCCGGGGGGATCAGCGTGGAGAAAGGCGCAGCAGAACGATGACCTCAACGCAGGTCGGCAACCAGCACGACAGCCACGTCGCCGGTGAGGGCGAGGGCTACCAGCGGGGCCTCGGAGCCCGGCAGATCCAGATGATCGCGATCGGCGGAGCCATCGGCACGGGGCTCTTCCTCGGCGCGGGCAAGGCCATCTCCAAGGCGGGCCCGAGCCTCATCCTGGCGTACGCCATCGCGGGTCTCGTGATCTTCTTCATCATGCGGGCCCTGGGCGAGCTGCTCATGTACCGCCCCGTCTCGGGCTCCTTCTCGGAGTACGCCCGCGAGTTCATCGGCCCCTTCGCGGGCTTCGTCACGGGCTGGACGTACTGGCTGTTCTGGGTCATCACCGGAATGACCGAGGTCACCGCCGCGGCCACCTACATGACGTACTGGTGGGACATCCCGCAGTGGGTCTCGGCCCTGGTCTTCACGGTCATCCTGTACGGCGCGAACCTGATCTCGGTGAAGCTCTTCGGTGAGCTGGAGTTCTGGTTCTCGATGATCAAGGTCACCGCCATCATCGGCATGATCCTCATCTGCGCCGGCATCCTCACCATCGGCTTCTCGGACGCCGCCGACACCGCGTCCATGACCATGCTGTGGTCCGAGGGCGGGTTCTTCCCCAAGGGCATCGGCGGCACGCTGATGACCCTCCAGATCGTGATGTTCGCCTTCCTCGCGGTCGAGCTGGTCGGCGTCACCGCCGGCGAGTCCAAGGACCCCAAGGTCACGTTGCCGAAGGCCATCAACACCGTCCCGTGGCGCATCGCCGTCTTCTACGTCGGCGCGCTGATCATGATCCTGTCGGTCGTGCCGTGGACGCACTTCCAGCCGGGCGTCTCGCCGTTCGTCGCCGCCTTCGAGAAGATGGGCCTCGGCATCGGCGCCGCCATCGTGAACTTCGTGGTGCTGACGGCCGCCCTGTCCTCCTGCAACTCGGGCATGTACTCCACCGGCCGCATGCTGCGCGACCTCGCGCTCAACGGCCAGGGCCCCAAGGTCTTCACCAGGCTGACGAAGTCCGGCACCCCGCTCCTCGGCACCACCTTCTCGGCGGCGCTGATGCTCGTGGGCGTCTGGATCAACTACGTCGCCCCCGGCAAGGCCTTCGAGTACGTCGTCTCCTTCGCGACCATCTCCGGCATGTGGGCCTGGATCGCGATCCTGGTCTCGCACATCCGCTACCGCGCCGCCGTCAAGCGCGGTGAGGTGCCGGAGTCGGAGTTCAAGGCCCCCGGAGCGCCCTTCACCAGCTGGTTCGCGCTGCTGTTCATCTTCGGCGTGATCGTCATGATGGGCATCGACGAGGGCTCACGGGTCTCGCTGTACTGCGCCCCGCTGTGGGCCCTGCTCCTCGGCGTCAGCTACCTGTTCCTGAAGAACCGGAACCCGGAGAACACCGCCTTCAAGCGATGACGCTGTAGCCGGCTGTCCAGCATGTGGGCCCGCCCGTACCACTCCTCGGTACGGGCGGGCCCCTCTGCTTATCCTGATGCGCATGCTGACCATCACACGGGCCCTCTACGACCAGATCGTCGCGCACGCACGCGAGGACCACCCGGACGAGGCCTGCGGCGTGGTCGCGGGCCCGGCCGGCTCCGGACGCCCCGAGCGCTTCATCCCGATGCTCAACGCCGCGCGCTCGCCCACGTTCTACGAGTTCGACTCGGGCGACCTGCTGAAGCTCTACCGCGAGATGGACGACCGCGACGAGGAGCCGGTCGTCATCTACCACTCGCACACCGCGACCGAGGCGTACCCGTCGCGCACGGACGTCAGTTACGCCAACGAGCCCGGCGCGCACTACGTCCTGGTGTCGACGGCGGACGCGGACGCCGCGGGACCCTTCCAATTCCGCTCGTTCCGGATCGTGGACGGCGAGATCACCGAGGAAGAGGTCCAGGTCGTCGACGCGTACTGAGCGCGGCGTCTCGCCAGGCGGGCGGAAAGCGTCCGCCATGCGAGATCACACTCCAGGATCCGGACCGGGAATCGATACGATGACCGCATGGTTTCCATCGACGTGAGCGAACAGACGCCGGGCACCGTGCTGCTCGTGGCGCGGCTGCACGTCGACCTGTGCCGCCTCGCCAGCGCGATGTGTCCACCGCGCTGCGCCGCCTGAGCGCGTCTCTCCGCACCGCCTCCCGCACCGCCGCGCGTGCCCTTTCGGGGACGCGCACGCTGTACGCCTGCCTGCCTTCGACTCACCTTCCGACAGGAGCCCACGCCATGGCCATCGAGGTCCGCATCCCGACCATCCTCCGCACCTACACCGACGGCGCCAAGGCCGTCGAGGGCAGCGGGGAGACCCTCGCCGACCTCTTCGCCGACCTCGAGACGCGGCACACCGGCATCCAGGGCCGCATCGTCGACGAGGGCGAGCTGCGGCGGTTCGTGAACGTCTACCTGAACGACGAGGACGTCCGCTTCCTGGACGGCATCAACACCAAGCTGTCCGACGGCGACAACGTCACGATCCTCCCGGCTGTCGCGGGAGGTTCTGCCGCGGCGCAGCCGCGTCCGGCCGGGGTGGCGGCCGGGCGACGGGCGGGCACGCGCTGATGCGTTACGACAGCCCGCTCGCGGCGGTCGGCAACACGCCGCTGGTGCGCCTGCCGCGCCTGTCCCCCTCCGAGGACGTACGCATCTGGGCCAAGCTGGAGGACCGCAACCCCACCGGGTCCATCAAGGACCGGCCGGCCCTGCACATGATCGAGCAGGCGGAGAAGGACGGCCGGCTCACCCCCGGCTGCACCATCCTCGAGCCCACCAGCGGCAACACGGGCATCTCGCTCGCGATGGCGGCCAAGCTCAAGGGCTACCGCATCGTGTGCGTGATGCCCGAGAACACCTCGCAGGAGCGGCGCGACCTGCTGGCCATGTGGGGCGCCGAGATCATCTCGTCCCCGGCCGCCGGCGGCTCCAACACGGCCGTCCGGGTCGCGAAGGAGCTCGCCGCCGAGCACCCCGACTGGGTGATGCTCTACCAGTACGGCAACCCCGACAACGCGGGCGCGCACTACGCCACGACGGGTCCGGAGATCCTCGCGGACCTGCCCTCCCTCACCCACTTCGTGGCGGGCCTCGGCACGACGGGCACGCTGATGGGCGTCGGCCGCTTCCTGCGGGAGCACAAGCCCGATGTGAAGATCATCGCCGCGGAGCCGAGGTACGACGACCTCGTCTACGGCCTGCGCAACCTCGACGAGGGCTTCGTCCCCGAGCTGTACGACGCCTCCGTCCTCACCTCCCGCTTCTCGGTCGGCTCGGCCGACGCGGTGACCCGCACCCGGGAGCTGCTCCAGCAGGAGGGCATCTTCGCGGGCGTCTCGACGGGTGCGGCGCTGCACGCGGCGATCGGCGTCGGGAAGAAGGCGCTCAAGGCGGGCGAGAGCGCGGACATCGTCTTCGTCGTGGCCGACGGCGGCTGGAAGTACCTCTCGACGGGCGTCTACACGGCCCCGACGACGGAAGCGGCCATCGAAACCCTCCAGGGCCAGCTCTGGGCGTAGCCCTGCGGGGCGCGGGCGACTGCGTGGGCGGCACCTGCCGGTGGGGTGCGGGGCGGTGCCCCTCCGGGCTCGACTCCTCGGCATTGGCGGCCTTGGGTTCGTACGGACGCGGAATGGTTTCCGCGCGGCCAACGCCTGCGGGCCCTGCACGGCCCCACCCCGGGGTCGTCGCCCGGCTGTCCGGTTGTGGGCAAACGTTCCGCAAGGCGGAACGGGTGGGCACAACCGGCCCACGGCCCGCAGACGAACAGGGGTCCGGGGCGGAGCCCGGTTACGGGAAGGGGTGGGGTGGGGGAGAGGCCCGATCCGGTGACAGCGCGGGTGAGTTCGACCACAAGCGGCCACTGCGAAGGAGCGGCCCGCCCTCCCGCGCCTTACGCTCGGTAAACCGCACGACCTCCCCCCAGCGCCCCGCCCCCGTCCACGGAGGTTCACGCTCCATGAAGCTCACCGTCGTCGGCTGCTCCGGGTCGTTCCCGTCCGCGGAATCGGCCTGCTCGAGCTACCTCGTAGAGGCCGACGGCTTCCGGCTGCTCCTCGACCTGGGCAACGGCGCCCTCGGCGAGCTGCAGCGCCACACCGGTCTGTACGACCTGGACGCGATCTTCCTCAGCCATCTGCACGCCGACCACTGCATCGACATGTGCGCGTACTTCGTCGCCCGCTACTACCGGCACGAGGGCGGCCGCTGCGCCCCCCTCCCGGTGTACGCGCCCGACGGCGCCGAGCAGCGGCTGACGACGGCGTACGCGGACACGCCGTCCGACACGTCGATGAGCGAGGTCTTCGACTTCCACACGCTCAAGCCCGGCACCTTCGAGCTCGGCCCCTTCCAGATCCGTACGGAGAAGGTGTGCCACCCGGTCGAGGCGTACGGCATCCGCATCGAGCACCAGGGGAAGTCGCTCACGTACTCCGGCGACACCGGTGTGTGCGACGAGCTGGACACGCTGGCGGCCGGGACCGATCTGTTCCTTTGCGAGGCGTCGTTCACGTACGGCAAGGAGGACATCCCCGGCCTGCACCTGAACGGCCGCGAGGCGGGCGCGCACGCCGCCCGGGCGGGGGCCAAACGGCTGGTGCTCACGCACATCCCGCCGTGGACGGACGGCGAGCGGAACCTCGCCGACGCGCGGGCGGTCTACGACGGCCCGGCGGAGCTGGCGCACGCGGGCGCCGTGTACGAGGTATGAGAAAGGCCCCCGGGTGACCGGGGGCCTTCTTCGTGGGGGGCTTACTTCGCTTCGGCCTTCTGGAGCTCGGCGAGCTCCTCGTCGGACTCGCGGCCCGGCGTCGGCAGGTTGAACTTGGTGATCGCGAAGCGGAAGACCGCGTAGTAGACCGCCGCGAAGCACAGGCCCACCAGGGCCAGGCCCCACGGGTTGGACGCGATGCCCAGGTTGAGGACGAAGTCGACCGCGCCGGCGGAGAAGCCGAAGCCGTCCTTCATGCCCAGCGCCCAGGTCAGCGCCATGGAGACACCGGTGAGCACGGCGTGCACGGCGTACAGCACCGGCGCGATGAACATGAAGGTGAACTCGATCGGCTCGGTGACACCGGTGACGAAGGACGTCAGGGCGAGCGAGAACATCATGCCGCCGACGACCTTGCGGCGCTCGGGGCGGGCGCAGTGCACGATCGCGAGGCAGGCGGCCGGGAGGGCGAACATCATGATCGGGAAGAAGCCGGTCATGAACTGTCCGGCGGTCGGGTCGCCGGCGAGGAAGCGGCCGATGTCGCCGCTCTTGCCCTCGTACGAACCGGCCTGGAACCAGGGGAAGCTGTTCAGCAGGTGGTGCATGCCGATCGGGATCAGCGCGCGGTTGGCGACACCGAAGATGCCCGCGCCGACGGCGCCGGAGCCGACCAGCCACTCACCGAGGTTGTGCAGGCCCGTGCCGAGGACCGGCCAGATGTAGCCGAAGACGATGCCGATGACCAGGCCCGCGAAGGCGGACAGGATCGGGACGAGACGGCGGCCGCCGAAGAAGCCCGCCCAGTCGGGCAGCTTGGTGCGGTAGAAGCGCTGGTAGAGCAGGGCGACAACGATGCCCATGACGACACCGCCGAGCACCTTCGCGTCGACCGGGGCCTCCAGCATGACGACCTTGCCGTCGACGACCTTGCCGACCTTGGGGAGGTTCGGGTCGGTGAAGGTGCCCAGGACGTTCTTGAAGACCAGGTAGCCGGCGACGGCGGCGAGCGCCGTCGAGCCGTCCGACTTCTTCGCGAAGCCGATGGCGATGCCCACGGCGAACAGCAGCGCCATGTTGTCGAGGATGGCGTTGCCGCCCGCGGCCATGAAGCCCGCGATCTTGGTGACGAAGGTCGGGAACGACGCGCGGCCGAGCATGTCGTCGTGGCCGAGCCGCACCAGCAGCGCGGCGGCCGGCAGCACGGCGACCGGCAGCATGAGGCTGCGGCCGATCCGCTGCAGGACGGCCATCACGCCGGCGCCCTTCTTCTTCTCCGCCGCGGGGGCGGTGGCGGTGGACATCAGGTTCCTCCAGGTGGCAAGGCGCCGCCCGGGGACATTGATGTCTAATGGGGGACGGCGGCGTCTCCGTGAACGCGGTGCAACACCGCGTGGTCTACACCATTGAGTGGTGTAGACCTGTTGTAGCACGGTGAGGGTTAGATAAGGAACTTGCAATTTGATAACGCCGAAGGGGCCCCGTAATCGGGACCCCTTCGGCGTGAGCGGGCGGCTACGGCTTGGTGACGTCCGTCTCCGCCTCCTCGGGCTCCCGGCCCGGCGTCTTCAGGTCGAACGCGGTGATCGCGAAACGGAAGATCACGTAGTACACCGCCGCGAACGCGAGACCGATCGGAATGATCAGCCACGGTTTCGTCGCCAGCCCCCAGTTGATGACGTAGTCGATCAGGCCGGCCGAGAAGCTGAACCCGTCCTTCACGCCGAACGCCCACGTCACCGCCATCGACACGCCGGTCAGCAGGACGTGGATCACGTACAGCACGGGCGCGACGAAGAGGAACGAGTACTCGATCGGCTCCGTGATGCCGGTGACGAACGAGGTGAGGGCCACCGAGAGCATCAGGCCGCCGACCTCCTTGCGGCGGTGCGGCTTGGCGCAGTGGGTGATGGCCAGCGCGGCGGCCGGCAGGGCGAACATCATGATCGGGAAGAAGCCGGTGGTGAACTGCCCCGCGTCCGGGTCGCCCGCCAGGAACATGCTGATGTCACCGTGCACCACCGTGCCGTCCGGCTTGGTGTACGTGCCGAACTGAAACCACACGGGGACGTTGAGGAACTGGTGCAGCCCGATCACCAGCAGCGCGCGGTTGGCGATGCCGAAGAGGCCGGCGCCCCACGCGCCGAGGCCCACGAGCCAGTCGCTGAAGTCCTCCAGCGCGTCGCCGACCGGGGGCCACACGAAGAGGCAGACGACGGCGAAGGCGATGGCGACGAACGACATGATGATCGGCACGAGCCGGCGGCCGTTGAAGAAGCCCAGCCAGTCCACCAGCCTGGTGCGGTGGTACCGCTGCCAGAAGAAGGCCGTGAGCAGGCCCATGACGATGCCGCCGAAGACGCCCGGATTCTGGTACGTGTACGCCACGAAGGTGTCGTCCGCGCCCAGGCAGCCGCCGTTGACGTCCGTCGTGCCCGGCGGGCAGTCCTTGGGGAAGGCGCGCAGCACGCCCCGGTAGACCAGGAAGCCGGTGACCGCGGCGAGCGCGGTGGAGCCGTCCGCCTTCTTGGCCATGCCGATGGCGACGCCCACGCAGAAGAGCAGCGGCAGGCCCAGATCGGCGTCGAGCAGCGCGCCGCCCGCGCCCGCGATCACCTTGGCGACGTCGTTCCAGCCCAGGCCGTCGGCGCCGAAGACGTCCGGCTGGCCGAGGCGGTTGAGGATGCCCGCCGCGGGCAGCACGGCGATGGGCAGCTGGAGGCTGCGGCCCATCTTCTGCAGCCCCTGGAAAGCGCCGGTCCACCGCTTCTGCCTCGGCGCGGCCGTGCTGTCGGAGCTCATCGGCGTCCTCCTGGTCTCCTGCGAGACTGGTGTAGACCAGTTGCGATATCGTAGGCGCTGGTGATCGTCATCCTTGGCTACAAGCCGGTCATGTGCCCGCGAAGATGGGCCAACCGTGCGTTACGGTGACGAAAGACCTAGGTGGGCCGAGCAGCGCTCAGTGCTCCGAAACGGCTCTTGGACGCAGGGAGAAGGACATGGCCAGCAAGGCTGAGAAGATCGTCGCCGGGCTCGGCGGCATCGACAACATCGAAGAGGTCGAGGGCTGCATCACCCGCCTGCGCACCGAGGTCAACGACCCCGGCCTGGTCGACGAGGCCGCGCTGAAGGCCGCCGGCGCCCACGGCGTCGTCAAGATGGGCACCGCGATCCAGGTCGTCATCGGCACCGACGCGGACCCGATCGCCGCGGAGATCGAAGACATGATGTGAGCCACCCCCGCTCACCCGCATGGGCCCGTTCCGGAACCGGAACGGGCCCTTCGCGTGAGGGGGCTAGGCTCATCCCATGTCTCGAATCGACGGCCGCACCCCCGAACAGCTCCGCCCGGTCACCATCGAACGCGGATGGAGCAAGCACGCCGAGGGCTCCGTCCTCATCTCCTTCGGCGACACCAAGGTCTTCTGCACCGCCTCCGTCACCGAAGGCGTCCCGCGCTGGCGCAAGGGCAGCGGCGAAGGCTGGGTCACCGGCGAGTACTCGATGCTGCCCCGCGCCACCAACACCCGCGGCGACCGCGAGTCCGTGCGCGGCAAGATCGGCGGCCGCACCCACGAGATCTCCCGCCTCATCGGCCGCTCCCTGCGCGCCGTGATCGACTACAAGGCCCTCGGCGAGAACACCATCGTCCTCGACTGCGACGTTCTCCAGGCCGACGGCGGCACCCGCACCGCCGCCATCACCGGCGCGTACGTCGCCCTCGCCGACGCCGTCGCCTGGGCCCAGCGCAACAAGCTCGTCAAGGCCGGCCGCAAGCCGCTGACCGGCACCGTCGCCGCCGTCTCCGTCGGCATCGTCGACGGCACGCCGCTGCTCGACCTCTGTTACGAGGAGGACGTGCGCGCCGAGACCGACATGAACGTCGTCTGCACCGGCGACGGCCGCTTCGTCGAGGTCCAGGGCACCGCCGAGGCCGAGCCCTTCGACCGCAAGGAGCTCAACGCGCTCCTCGACCTCGCCACCGGCGGCTGCGCCGACCTCGCCGAGATCCAGCGCCGGGCGCTGGCGGAGACCCTCTCACAGCAACCATGACAGGTCCGGCTGCGTCCGTACGAGTACGGGCGTACGGATCGACCCGTACGCCCGGCCAACCCCAGGAGGACACCACCCCATGCGCCGACGCCGTACCGCAGCCCTGGCCGCCGCCACCGCCGTGCTCGCCCTGACCGCCGTAACGGGCTGCGGCGCGCTCGGCAAGGCCATGGACTGCGTCCAGGCCGCCGACGCCATCGCCACCAGCGTCGACAAGCTGAGCCAGGCCGCCTCGTCCGCCACCAACGACCCCACCCAGCTGAACGAGTCCCTCGACGAGATCGACAAGGAGCTCGCCTCGCTGAAGGACAAGACGGACAACGCCGACCTGTCCAAGGCCGTCGACGACCTCGGCAAGGGCGTCGACAGCGTCCGCACCGCCGTGAAGAACGGCGACACCTCGCCCGACATCAAGCCCGTCACGGACGCGGCCACCGAGATCGGCAAGGTCTGCACCCCGTAGATACTGGGGGCATGAGCCGCCTGATCCTCGCCACCCGCAACGCCGGGAAGATCACCGAACTGCACGCCATCCTCGCCGACGCGGGTCTCCACCACGACCTCGTCGGCGCGGACGCCTTCCCCGAGGTCCCCGACGTCAAGGAGACCGGCGTCACCTTCGCCGAGAACGCCCTCCTCAAGGCGCACGCCCTCGCCCAGGCCACCGGCCTGCCCGCCATCGCCGACGACTCCGGCCTCTGCGTCGACGTCCTCGGCGGTGCCCCCGGCATCTTCTCCGCCCGCTGGGCGGGCCGCCACGGCGACGACAAGGCCAACCTGGAGCTGCTGCTGGCCCAGCTCGCCGACATCGCCCCCGAACACCGCGCCGCCCACTTCGCCTGCGCGGCCGCCCTCGCCCTCCCCGACGGCACCGAGCGCGTGGTGGAAGGCCGCCTCCGCGGCACCCTCCGCCCCACCCCCACGGGCACCGGCGGCTTCGGCTACGACCCGATCCTCCAGCCCGACGGCGAGACCCGCACCTGCGCGGAACTGACCCCGGCCGAGAAGAACGCCATCAGCCACCGGGGCCAGGCCTTCCGCGCCCTGGTGCCGGTGATCCGGGAGCTGGTCGCCTGACGGCCGCGACGGACACGCCGAAGGCCCAGCCCCTGCGGGGGCCGGGCCTTCGCTCACGTGCGGCCGGAGGGACTCGAACCCTCACGGGTGTTACCCCACTGGGACCTAAACCCAGCGTGACTGCCAATTCCACCACGGCCGCGTGCTCGCCCCCATCGTAGTGGGCGACGCGTGACCCGTTGGCGGGACGGCCGGATGACGGGTCCTCAGATCCCGAGGTCCTTGATGATCTTGGCGACATGGCCGGTCGCCTTCACGTTGTACAGGGCGCGCTCGACGTTGCCGTCCTCGTCGACGACGATCGTCGAGCGGATCACGCCCGTCACCGTCTTGCCGTACAGCTTCTTCTCGCCGAACGCGCCGTACGCCGCCAGCGTCTCCTTCGACGGGTCGCCGACCAGCGTGACCTTCAGGTCCTCCTTCTCGCGGAACTTCGCGAGCTTCTCCGGCTTGTCGGGTGAGACGCCGATCACGTCGTAGCCGGCGTCCGCCAGCAGGTCGAGGTTGTCAGTGAAGTCGCACGCCTGCTTGGTGCAGCCGGGCGTCAGCGCGGCCGGGTAGAAGTAGACGATCACCTTGCGGCCCTTGTAGTCGGCGAGCGAGACGTCCTTGCCGTCCGCGTCGGGCAGGGTGAAGGCGGGGGCGGTGTCACCGGGCTGCAGTCGCTCGCTCATGGTCTCTCTCTCCTGGCTCGGGCGTACGCCTTCAGAGCCTAATGGGGGTCTGGGACAGTGAGCGGGCCGTTGAGCTGACAGACTGTCCACCACGGATTTGGACAGACCTACGGAGGCAGCGCGGTGTCGGAAGCCAGGACCCCTGCGCAGATCGAGGCGGACATCGTCCGCCGTCGTGAGCAGCTCGCCGTCACGCTCGACGAGATCGGCGTGCGCATGCACCCGAAGACGATCATCGGGGACGCGAAGGCCAAGGTGGCGTCGACGGTCGACCAGACCGCGGGGCGCGCCTTCGTCACCGTGAACCGTGTTGTCACGGACGTGAAGCGACGGTTCGTCGCGGAGGACGGCTCGCCGCGGCTGGAGCGGGTCGTGCCGGTGGCGCTGCTCGCGATCGGCGTGGTGGGGCTGCTCGCCGTGTCCGTGCGGCGCCGAAAGGGCTGACCCTTCGGCGCACGCGCCGCGCCGGGCCAGGTAGTTTCGTGGGGTGAGCGAGAACACCCACGACAAGCTGCCCATCCGCATGCTGCACGACCGCGTGCTGGTACGGAACGACACGCCCGAGGGCGAGAGGCGCTCGGGCGGCGGCATTCTGATCCCGGCGACCGCCGCCGTCGGCCGCCGGCTGGCCTGGGCCGAGGTGGTCGCGGTCGGTCAGAACGTACGGACCGTGGAGCCCGGTGACCGGGTGCTGTACGACCCCGAGGACCGTGCCGAGGTCGAGGTGCGCGGTGTGGCCTACGTCCTGATGCGGGAGCGCGACCTGCACGCGGTCGCCGCCGACCGGTTCGAAGGCTCGGAGGACTCGACGGGGCTGTACCTGTAGCGCCGGTTTGTTACGGTTGAGGAACCCGACGAGACGCGCCGTACCGGGTTGACGCAAAGACGACGCACCCCTGTTGTCCGTTCGTTTTCGCGTTCACGGAGGTGCCGCCGTCATGGCATGGGTTCTGCTGATCATCGCCGGTCTGCTCGAGGTCGGCTGGTCGATCGGGATGAAGTTCACCGACGGGTTCACGCGGCTGTGGCCGAGCCTGCTGACCGGCGCCGGCATCGTCGCCAGCATGGCGCTGCTGTCGCAGGCGGCGAAGACCCTGCCGATCGGTACGGCGTACGGCGTGTGGGTCGGCATCGGCGCGGCCGGCGCGGCGGTGGTCGGCATGGTGGTCCTGGGGGAGCCGGCGACCGCCGCCCGGATCTTCTTCGTGTGTCTGCTGCTGGTCGCGGTGGTCGGTCTGAAGGCCACCTCGGGCCACTAGGCGCACACGGGCCACTAGGGCGCGTCTTGTGGATCCCGGCTCGCCCCCCGAGGCGCTTGGAGCGCCTCCCAGGACTCCCAGGCTTCCCAGGGCTTCTGGTCCGTCGGGGCCGGGGCCTGCGAGGGTGCCTCAAAGGCCTCGGCTGTCTCGGGTGCTTCCGACGAGGGGGCGGCCGGGGCGCTTCGGACGCGCGGCTCGGCCGGGGGTGCCTGGCGCGCCGGGGCCGTGGAGCCCGCGAGGGCGCCGCCGCCCCGGTCGTGTCTCGGGCCGGCGTTCTCCGTGTCCGGGCTGCGGCGGTCGAAGCCGTCCCGTTCCTCCCGTCCGTCCGATCCGTCCGAGGGGTCGGGGCGCGGCTCCATGCCCTCCGCGATCCGCAGGTCGAAGTCGCGTACCGCCGTGCCCGCCAGGGCCTCGCGGGTGTACTGGGCCCAGATCTCCGCCGGTGCGCCGCCGCCGTTCATCCGCTCCAGGCCGAGCGCCCCGTACAGCGGCTTCTGGCCGCCCGTCTTCGGGTCCTGGCCCATCACGGCGACCACGGTCGCGAGGTTCGGCGTGTAGCCGGCGAACCAGGCCGCCTTGTCGTCCTCCGCCGTGCCGGTCTTGCCGGCCGCCGGCCGCCCCGCCGCCTGGGCCGCCGTGCCCGTACCGCCCTCGATGACGCCGCGCAGCACCGCCGTGGTCGTGTCCGCCGCCTCGCGGCTGACCGCCTGGGTGGTCTCGGCGCCGGGCAGCTCCAGGTCCTCGCCGTCCCGCTGCACCCGCTCGACCAGCGAGTACGCGCTGTGCCTGCCGTGGTTGGCGAGGGTCGCGTACGCCTGCGCCATGTCGAGTACGGAGGCGGTGGCGGGGCCGAGGGCGATCGACGGCGACGGGTTCAGGTCCGGGGTGTCGACGGGCAGGCCCAGGTTGATGGCGGTCTGCTCGACCTTGGCCGGGCCGACGTCCACGGCGAGCTGGGCGTACACGGCGTTGACGGACTTGTCGGTGGCGGTGGTCACGGGGATGCTGCCGTACGACACGTCGTCCTCGTTCGCCGGGTTGTACGCCGGTCCCGTCCAGCCCTCCACATGGCGCTGGTTGGTGCCGTCGTACGTCGTGTTGGGCGTGATGCGCTCGCCGCCCTGGGTGCGCGAGCCGTGGTGCACGGCGGCGGCGAGGACGAACGGCTTGAAGGTGGAGCCGACCTGGTAGTCGCGGCGCGTCGCGTTGTTGACGTACTGCTTGGTGTAGTCGACGCCGCCGTACATGGCGAGGACCTTGCCGGTGGCCGGGTCGAGGGAGACGCCGCCGACGCGTACGAAGCGGTCGGTCTCGTTGCCCGTGGGGTCGAGCCGCGCCATGACCTGGTCCTCGACGGCCTGGATGAACGCGTCCTGCTTCCGCTTCTGCAGGGTGGTGGTGATGCGGTAGCCGCCGCGCGCGAGGTCCTTGCGGTGCAGCACGCCGTGGTTGGTGAGGTAGTCCTGGACGGCCTGGATGACGTAGCCGCGCTGACCGGACAGCCCGATGGTGGAGCGCGCCGCGAGCGGCGTGGGGAAGACGGCCTCGGCGCGCGCCCTCGGGGTCAGCCAGCGCTCCTTGACCATCGCGTCGAGGACGTACACCCAGCGGGCGATGGCCCGGGGCCGGTTCTGGGGGTGGGTGGCCACGTCGTACGCGCTCGGGGCGTTGAGCAGCGAGGCGAGGTACGCGCCCTCGGCGACGTCGAGGTCCTCGACGTCCTTGTCGTAGTAGGCGTGGGCGGCGGCCTGGATGCCGTAGGCGTTGCGGCCGTAGTAGCTGGTGTTGAGGTAGCCCTCGAAGATGTCGTTCTTGGTCTTCTCGCGGTCGAGCTTGATCGCGATGAAGAACTCCTTCACCTTGCGGGTGATGGTGCGTTCCTGGCCGAGGTAGTAGTTCTTGACGTACTGCTGGGTGATGGTGGAGCCGCCCTGGGTGCCCTTGCCGGTGAGGGTGTTCCAGGCGGCGCGGAGCATCGCCTCGGGGTCGACGGCGGCCGCCGAGTAGAAGTCGCGGTCCTCGGCGGCGAGGACGGCGTGCTGGACGTGGGACGGGATGCGCTTCAGGCGGACGTTCTCCCGGTTGACGCTGCCGTCGCGGGCGATCTGGGTGCCGTCGCTGTAGAGGTACACGTTCGACTGGGCGGTGGCGGCGGCGTTGGCGGGCGGGATGTCGACGAGGTGGTAGCCGGCGAAGAAGCCGCCGACGAGGAGGAGGCAGGCGAAGAGGAAGCCGCCGAGCAGCATGCGCCAGGTCGGCACGGCGCGCCGCCACCCGGTGCGCCTCTCGCGCCGCTGCTGCTTGCGGTCCTTCGGCGGCCGCTGCTTGTCGCGGGGTCCGGAGCGGGTGCCGGGGTGGGTGCCGGTCGTGCGGGTACCAGTGCTGCCGGTGCCGGTCGCGTCGGTACCGGCGTCGGGGCGGGCCGTGGGCTCGTCCCCGGGCGTGGTGGCGGCGCGGGGGCGTTCGGCGTCGGCCGCTTGCTTGGGAGCCGCCTGCTTCGGAGCCGTCGGCTTCGCCGGCTTCTCGGGCTTCCCGGGCTTTCCAGGCGCCTTCCGCCCCTCCTCCCTTCCCGCCTGCTTCGGCTCGTTCGGCTCGTTCGGCGTCTCGCGTGCCGGGGGTCCGGCGACGGTCGGGTCGCGGGGCTCCCAGGCCTGCTTCGGTGGCTCGTCGCTCATGTTCTCCGGCCTGTCGATGACTGCTGCGCTGTTTATGACGATTTGTCCGAAACTCATCTTGCACCGAAAAGCAGTCGCGACGACGGATTCCGCAGGGCTAGGCTCGTCAGCTTTGACGGAGGGAGCTCAGGGTGCGGCTGTACGCGGCCGTGGCGGCCGGTGGTTTCCGGCGCCATGCGACGTATCGGGTGGCGACCGCGGCAGGTGTGTTCACCAACACCGTCTTCGGCTTCATCCTGGCGTTCACCTACATAGCCCTCTGGGACGAGCGCCCCCGGCTCGGCGGCTACGACATGAGTGAGGCGCTCGCCTATGTGTGGCTAGGCCAAGCCCTCCTCGCCGCCTGCGGCCTGATGGGTGGTGGGTTCGAGGACGAGCTGATGGAGCGCATCAGGACGGGGGACATCGCCGTCGACCTCTACCGCCCCGCCGACCTCCAGCTGTGGTGGCTGTCCGCCGCCCTGGGCCGGTCCGGGTTCCTGCTCCTGGGGCGTGGCGTGGCGCCGATGGCCGTCGGCGCGCTCGCCTTCGACATCGCGCTGCCCGAGCAGTCGCTGACCTGGTTCGCCTTCCTCCTCTCGGTGGCCCTGGGCGCCGTGGTGAGCTTCGCGGTGTGGTTCCTGGTGGCGCTGAGCGCGTTCTGGCTGATGGACGGCCAGGGGGTGGTGCAGGTGGCGTGGCTGTCGGGGATGTTCTTCTCGGGCATGCTCCTGCCCCTGAACGTCTTCCCGGGCGCGCTCGGCGAGGTCGCCCGCATGCTGCCCTGGTCGTCCATGCTCCAGGTCCCGGCGGACGTCTTCCTGGAGAAGCGCACCGGCTGGGGGCTGGTGGAGGCGTACGCCTTCCAAGGCGGCTGGGCGCTGGTCCTGCTGCTGGCGGGCCGGGCCCTCCAGGCGGTGGCGACGCGCCGGGTGGTGGTGCAGGGTGGCTGATCGGGATCCTGCGCGGGACTACGGGCTCGGGCACGGCCTCGGGCACGTGGGCACGGGCCTCCGCGCGTACGGGCTGATCGCCGCCATGTGGGTGCGGTCGACGATGACGTACCGCTTCTCCTTCGTGATGACGCTGCTCGCCAACTTCGTCGCCACCGGCTTCGACTTCGTCGTCATCCTGCTGATGTTCGGTCAGGTGCGCGGCCTCGGCGGTTTCTCCTTCGCCGAGGTGGCGTTCCTGTACGGGACGACCGGCACCGCCTTCGGCCTGGCGGACATGGCGCTGGGGCAGACGCAGCGGCTCGGGCGGCGGGTGCGGGACGGCACGCTGGACACGCTGCTGGTGCGGCCGGCGCCGGTGCTGGCGCAGGTGGCGGCGGACCGGTTCGCGCTGCGGCGGCTGGGCCGGGTGACGCAGGGGCTGCTGGTGCTGGTGTGGTCGCTGGTGCTGCTCGACGAGGTGGAATGGACGCCGGTGAAGGTGGCGCTGGTCCCGCTGATGGTGGTGTGCGGCGCGCTGATCTTCGCGGCGGTGATGGTGGCGGGCGCGGCCTTCCAGTTCCTGGCGCAGGACGCGGCGGAGGTGTCGAACTCGTTTACGTACGGCGGCAACACACTGCTCCAGTACCCGCCCACGGTCTTCGCGACCGACCTGGTGCGAGGCGTGGTGTACGTCGTGCCGCTCGCGTTCGTGAACTGGGTGCCCGCGCTGTACGTGCTCGGGCGCCCGGCCCCGGCGGGGCTGCCGGGGTGGGCGGCGTTCGCGTCGCCGGTGGTGGCGGTGGTGCTGGGGGCGCTGGCGGGGCTGGCGTGGCGGTTCGGGGTCCGTTCGTACCGGAGTACAGGGAGCTGAGCAGCGGTGAGCGACGAGAGCAGGGAGCCGGACCCCGTGGAGCCGGACCCCGTGGAGCCGGACCTCATGGAGCCGGACTTCATCGAGCCGGACTTCATCGAGCTGGACGGCGTCGAGAAGGTCTTCGACGTACGGCGCCGCGTGCCCGGCACCCTGCGCCGCGAGAAGCGGCGGGTCCGGGCGGTGGACGGGATCACCTTCCGCGTGGCGCGCGGCGAGATGGTCGGCTACATCGGTCCCAACGGCGCCGGAAAGTCCACCACCATCAAGATGCTGACGGGCATTCTGACCCCGAGCGGCGGCCGGCTGCGCGTCGCCGGCATCGACCCCTCGCGCGAGCGCACCCGGCTCGCGCGGCGGATCGGCGTGGTGTTCGGGCAGCGTACGACCCTGTGGTGGGACCTGCCGCTGCGCGACTCCTACCGCCTGATCCACCGCCTCTACCGGATCCCGGAGGCCCGCTACCGCGAGAACCTCGACCGCTGCGTCGAGCTCCTCGACCTCGGCGAGCTGCTCAACGTACCCGTGCGCCAGCTCTCCCTCGGCCAGCGCATGCGCGGCGACATCGCGGCCGCGCTCCTGCACGACCCGGAGGTGCTGTACCTGGACGAGCCGACCATCGGCCTCGACGTCGTCTCCAAGGCCAAGGTGCGGGAGTTCCTGCGCGACCTGAACGCCGAGCGCGGCACGACGGTCCTGCTCACCACCCACGACCTGACCGACATCGAGCAGCTGTGCAAGCGGGTGATGGTCATCGACCACGGTCGGCTCATGTACGACGGGGCGCTCGGCGGCCTGCACGAGGTGGGGCGGAGCGAACGCACGCTGGTGGTGGACCTGGAGCGCGAGCTGCCGCCCATCGAGGCGCCCGACGGGGCGCGGGTGGTGCGGGTGGAGGGGCCGCGGCAGTGGCTGGCGTTCCCGGCGGCACAGTCGGCGGCGCCGCTGGTGGCGCGGATCGCGGCGGAGTACCCGTTGGTGGACCTGTCGGTGCGGGAGCCGGACATCGAGGCGGTGATCGCCAAGATGTACGCGGAACGGTCGGAGGCGCCCGGCGCCGGAGTGAGGGGCTAGAGGTCCTGATCGCCGCGACTGGTGAGGTCGGTGAGGTCGACGGAGCCGGCCATCCGGCGGTAGCCGGCGTCGTTGGGGTGCAGCCCGTCACCGGAGTCGTACGCGGGCAGCAGACGCGTCGGCGCGTACGGGTCGCGCAGCGCGCGGTCGAAGTCGACGACCTCGTCGAAGACGCCGCCCGCCCGGATGGTGGCGTTGACCTGCTGCCGTACGGCCTCCAGCTCCTTCGTGTACCGCCGGTGGCCGCCGAACGGCATGAGCGTCGAGCCGACGACCCGCAGCCCGCGCGTGTGCGCCTGCCGCGTCAGCGCGGTCAGGCCGTCGGTGATGCGGCGCGGGTCGGTCTCGTGCGGCGGGCGGATGATGTCGTTGATGCCGAGGCAGACGACGACGGTCCGCACGCCCGGCCGGCCCAGCGCGTCGCGCTCGAAGCGGGACAGGGCGCTGGGGCCCCTGCCGTCGCGCAGGACGCGGTTGCCGCCGATGCCCTGGTTGAGCACGGCGTAGCCGCGGCCGCGCAGCCGGTCGGCGAGCAGGTCCGGCCAGCGGCGGTTGGCGTCGCGGGTCGAGCCGACGCCGTCGGTGATCGAGTCGCCGAAGACGACGACCGCACCGCGGGCGGCCGGGTTGACGACGTCGACGGCCGCCAGGTGCTGCCACGTGGGGACGGCCTCGGTGTACGCGGCGCCGCTCACCTCCCGCGTGTGGTCGCCGTCGGCGGCGTACGACGTCTGCCGGGCGACCGGGTGCCGGGTCACGGGCGCGCCGGCCGGGACGTACAGCGTGACCAGGAGGTCACCGTCGTACGGGACGGGGACGGGTACGGGATCGCTGACGGCGTCGGCGCCGGGCGGGACGGTGACGTACGGCCGGCCGGCGAAGGTGACGCGCCGCAGCGTGCCGGGCACGGCCGCCGCCCCCTCGTCGCGTACCGCGAGGGAGGCGGCGTCGACGCGGAGGGCGCGCCCGCCGCCGTACCGGTTGGTGAGGGTGATGCGGGCGGTGGTGCCGCCGATGCTGGTGTGGACGACGTTGCGGACGGAGCGGGCGGTGGTCAGGTGAGCGACGGGGGCCGGCTCGACGGGCGCCGCCGACCAGGTACCGGTCCATCCGGCGGTGCCGAGAGCTGTGGCGGCGTGGGCACCCTGGCGCGGCAGGGCACTGTTCCGGACGGGGCCATCCGCGCCCGCCCGCTCCACCGCCGTGAAGATCCCCCCGCTGCCCAGCACGGCCGCCGCCAGCACGACGGCCAGCGGTCCCCGATGTACTCCCCTCATGACGGACATCATCCGGCATGGACACGGGAACTCGGCGTGCGCCCCGGGAGTACCTGAGGTAGGGACCCTGGGAGGGACTACGTACATGGTGGTGCGGATGAACCAGTCGAAGACCCCGCTCGTGGCGTTCTCGTACACGGCGGCGGACGAGGAGAAGCGCCGCGGTGTGCGCCGGATGAAGCTCATGGCGACCGGGATGCTGCTCCTGGTCGCCGTCATCTACACCCTGGCGACGTGGGCGCGGAACTCCGGCGTGAGCGGCTGGCCCGGTTACGTCGCGGCCGCGGCGGAGGCGGGCATGGTCGGCGCGCTGGCGGACTGGTTCGCGGTCACCGCGCTGTTCCGGCGGCCGCTGGGCCTGCCCATTCCGCACACGGCGATCATCCCGACGAAGAAGGACCAGCTGGGCGCCTCGCTCGGTTCCTTCGTCGGCGAGAACTTCCTCTCCGGCGATGTCGTACGCGCCCGGCTGCACGCCCTCTCCATCGGCCGCCGCCTCGGCGCGTGGCTCGCCGAGCCCGCGCACGCCGACCGGGTCACGGCCGAGCTGTCCACGGCGCTGCGCGGCGCGCTGACCGTGCTGCGGGACGCGGACGTCCAGGCGGTGGTGGGCGAGGCGGTCACGCGGCGCGCGGAGGCGGCGGAGATCGCGCCCGGGCTCGGCAAGACGCTGGAGAAGATCGTCTCCGACGGCGCGCACCACGGCGCCGTGGACCTCGTCTGCAACCGCGCCCACGACTGGCTGGTGCTGCACGCCGACTCGATCATGGAGGCGGTGCAGGGCGGGGCGCCCGGCTGGACGCCCCGCTTCGTCGACCGGAAGGTCGGCGAGCGCGTCTACAAGGAGCTGCTGCGCTTCGTCACGGAGATGCGGGACATGCCGGCGCACCCGGCGCGCGGCGCGCTGGACCGTTTCCTGACGGACTTCGCCTCCGATCTCCAGGCCGACACGGACACCCGGGCGCGGGTGGAGCGCCTCAAGTCGGAGCTGGTGGCGCGCCCGGAGGTCCAGGACATCATCGCGTCGGCCTGGGCGTCGGTCCGCGCCATGGTGATCTCGGCCGCCGAGGACGAGCGCAGCGAACTGCGCCTGCGCGCCCGCGCCTCCCTCCTCGCGCTGGGCCGCCGCCTGGCCACCGACGCGCGGTTGCAGGCGAAGGTGGAGGGCTGGGCGGAGGACGCGGTGGTGTACGTCGTGACGACGTACCGCGCCGAGATCACGTCGCTGATCAGCGAGACGGTGGCGAGCTGGGACGCGGACCAGACGTCGCGGAAGATCGAGGCTCACATCGGCCGGGACCTGCAGTTCATCCGCATCAACGGCACGGTGGTCGGCGCGCTGGCGGGCCTGCTGATCTACACGGTGTCGCGGGCGGTGGGCGGCTAGGCGCGCGTCGGGCGTGCCGGGGTCGTGCCGGGGTCGTGCCGGGGGTCGTGCCGGGTGTCGTGCTGGGCGGGGGCCCGGACCCTGCCGCCCGGGCCCCCGCCCAGCCACCATGGGGAGGTGCCGTCTTATACGCGGGCGGCGGGCGCCGTGTTCAGCGGCGCCCGCGCGGGTTCGGCGGCGGCTGGAGCGGCCGCCGGGCCGCGGCGTACCGGCCCGGTGGCGGGGCTCTGCGAGTTGAGCGGCGCGGCGTGCTCGGCCGCCCGAGCGGGTTCGGCTGGTTCGGCGTGCCCAGCCGCCCCAGCGGGTTCAGCAGGCCCGGGAGGCCGAGCCGACGCGACAGGCTCAGGCGATTCGGCCCGGCGGGGGCGCGCCCGCCGACTCGACAGGCTCAGTCGACTCGACAGGCTCAGCCGATTCGGCCCGGCTCCGCCCAGCCCGCCGACTCAGCCGTTCCGGCGGCCGACGGCCCAGGACGCGGCCGCCATGGCCCCGGCGACCGAGAACACCGCGGGCCACGCCCCGACCTTCTTCGCCAGCGGGTGCGACCCGGCGAACGCGGCCACATACGCCGCGGTCAGCCCGGCCGCGGCCTTCCCTCCGCTCTGCCGCTGCCACTCCCGCGCGGCCACGGCCCCCGCGGCCGCGAGCGCCACACCCCCGAGGGGCCGCTTCTTGGTCCACCGCGCCACGGCGTACCCACCGACGAGCCCACTCGCCGCCACGGCTGTTGCCGGAATCCTGGCCATCTTCGCTGTCCTGCCTTCCGCACGCGTGTTCATGCCTGCCCCGAGGCTAACGCGGGGGGTGTGGGCGCTCGCGACGCCGCCCCCGTACCGATCCGCCGACAGAATCGGCCGTCGTGCAGGGTGCAGGACCCTTCCTGCCACCAGCACGTAACAACCGCACGCCCCACGCATGGCGGGCCGCGCCGTACGGGCACGAAACGCGCATGCCGACCCCCACGCCGCCGCACCGCTACGCCGCCGACCCGCTGGTCGTCGCGCAGGACGGAGTGGCCACCGTCCACCAGCTCATGGACCTGGGCTGCGCGTCCTCCGCGATCGCCGCCCACTGCCGCCCGCCGGGCCCCTGGCGGCGGTTGCTGCCGCGGGTGATCGTCCTCCAGACGACGGACCCCACGCCCCAACAGCGCCTGCGCGGAGCCCTCCTGTACGCGGGCCCCGACGCGCTCCTCACCGGCCCGGCGGCCCTGGCCCTGTACGGCCTGGAGGCCGTCCCGTCACCCGCCGCGCTCGCGAAGGTGGACGTCCTGGTCGCCCACCGGGCGACGCCCCGCAGCCAGGCGTACGTCCGCGTCCACCCCACGGTCCGCCCCGCCCTCCGGGTCCCGGTCCGCAACATGGCCTGCGCGCCCCTGCCCCGCGCGGTCGCGGACGCGATTCCGCACCTCGGGAGCAAGGCCGCGGTCGCCGCACTGCTGCGGGAGGTCACCGAGAGGCGCCTCTGCCGACCCGCGGAGCTCAGGACTGAGGCGCGGGCGGCGCAACTGCCGTCCCTGTGGGTGAGCGACTAGCGGTCCACGGCCTTGAGGCGGAGCCAGGCGTCCAAGGCAGCGTGCAGCTCGACGGCGTCGGCGTAGTCCATGTCCGCGCTTGCCCCGTGGATATGAAGGCGGACCGCTTGGGCGCTCACGGTGAAGCCGGCCGACCTTCGGGTGTGGGTGACCAGGTTGCCCCTGGCGAGCAGCCGCAGCAACTGGTCGGCCCGAGGGTTCGGCCTGCGCCGCGCCCCGACCGACCACGCCTGCGCGGTGCGCCGCCGCTCGTGGGGAAGCGGCGGCACCGGCGCGCCGATCGCGCGGTAGAAGTCCCGGACCGCCTCCTCCAGCCGGTACGGCCTGACGGGCGTGACCTCGATGAACGCCTTGATCAGCTCGTCCGGCCCGGCGTCGGACTCGTCCAGCTCCACCGTGACACTGGCGGGTGGGATCAGCTCCCGTGAGGCGCCCTTGCGGATGTGGTCCTCACGCAGCTTCCGCAAGGTGGCAACCTGGTTCTGCACCGGGTACGGCCCGTACGGCGTGGCAACGACGGTAGGCCCCGCACGGCGCTCGGAGCCCCGGATGAGGGCGGTGTCACTCGTCCAGCCGCATTCCCACATTCCCCGCATTCACCGCCGGAGCCGTTGCGGAAGCGTACGTGCACGCAGCATTCAGCTCGCCGCGATCGCCGAGTAGGTGTAGACATCCGCGGGGATCTCGTGCCGCAACTCCCACGTAATCGCCATCGGCTTGCTGCCCTTGTGCCCGCGGTACGTGGCCGGGCCGAGCAGCATCCAGGGCTGGGCCCCGCCGATGTCGGTGCTCTTGTAGCGGCGGACGAAGAGCAGGACGTGACTTCCCTCGGCTGCGTGGCGCTGGTACCGCAAGCCGGTGGGAGAGCTCTCGGAGGTCTGGTTCTGGGACTCCCAGTGGAAGCGCGTCTCGCTGAGGGCGTAGTCGTGGTAGCGAGTCTGCGGTGAGAAGTCCTTCTCGTCTTTCTCCAGCGTGATGAGCAGCGCATCGGTCTTGATGGACTCACACCACTTGACGCCCTCGCGGAAGTCGCCCGGCAGGAAACCGCCGATGGACGACTGGCCGAGGGCGGGCAGTATCTCTTCGCGGCTGTACGAGGCGTGCACGGTGAGTGGCAGCCCGGCGAGGTCGCCCAGCAGCGGGATCGGGACGTGCTCCGTGTGGGCCAGGTTGTACGCCAAAACCTGCCGCAGCTCGTCGCGGAAGGCGTGCTGGGCGCGAAGGGTGGCGAACCCCTCGTCGTAGGTGCTGAAGCCCTTGCGGGTGATGCCACCCAGCGGCCAGAGCTGGAAGAAGAGCATGCGGGCGTACGCCTGCGCCTGGGTGTCAAGCGCGTCGTAGGCCGGAGCGTCGTCCTCCAGGAGGCGGGTGTACGCGTTCACCCGCTGGGGGTCGTCCACGTGCAAGAACGCCGGAATCCGCTTCAGTAGCGCGGCTTCGCCTTCCGGCGCTTCGCCCTTCAGCAGGCCGGCGCGTCGCAGGAGTCCGGTCCACGAGTTCCCATTGCCCCGGTAGAGCTCCTTCAGCTCCCGGCCGCTCTCGGCCAGATAGCGGCTGAGCTCCGGTATGGCGTAGTCGGCGACCTCGCGGGCGAGCGCGGTGACGTTCACGCCGATCTGGTCCTTGATGTTCGCGATGATCCTGCTCTTGGCCTTCTCCTCCAGGATGATCTGGCAGCCCGATGGCAGCTTGGGGAAGTCGTGCTCGATGTTGGCCAGGAGCCGCTTGCGGGTGAGGTTGGTGAGCGCCCGGAATTGGTTCTCGAACCGGAACTCCTTGCGGTGCTGACCGATGAAGTCCAGGACGGTCAGCACGGCCTTGTTCTCACTGCGCCGCAGCCCACGCCCGAGCTGCTGGAGGAACACCGTCGCACTCGACGTCGGACGCAGGAGGAGAAGGGTGTCCACGTCAGGGATGTCGAGCCCCTCGTTGAACAGGTCGACCGAGAAGATCACCTGGAGGGTCCCGGCCTTGAGGTCGGCCAGCGCTTGCCTGCGCTGCTCGATGGGGGTTTCGCCGGACAAGGCTATGGCGTTGAGTCCCGCGGCGCGGAAGAACTCCGCCATGAAGTGCGCGTGGGCGACGGTGACGCAGAAGCCCAATGCCCGCATCCTGCCCGGGTCGGCGATCTTGTCCTGCACTGCCTTCACGACCAGCCGCGCACGGGCGTCGTTACCCGTCAGCACGTTGTCGAGGTCGGACGCGTCGTAACCCCCGCGCTTCCACCGCACGGCACTCAGGTCGGTGTTGTCGCTGATGCCGAAGTAGTGGAAGGGGCTGAGCAGGTCGTTCTCCAGCGCCTCCCAAAGGCGCATCTCGGCTGCGATCCGCCCGTCGAAGAACTCGTCTTGGATGTTCTTTCCGTCCGCCCTCTCGGGCGTGGCCGTCAGGCCGAGAAGCTCCGTCGGCTGGAAGTGATCGACGATTTTCCGGTACGTCGGTGACGTGCCGTGGTGGAACTCGTCAATGACGATCACGTCGAAGTGATCGGGCGCCAGCCGGTCCAGTACATGACCCTTGAGCGACTGCACGCTGGCGAAGACATGGGTCCAACGCTCGGGGATCTCTCCACTGTGGAAGTCCTCACCGAAGTTCGCGTCGGTGAGGACGTCCCGGTACGTCCGCAGCGACTGCTGGAGGATCTCCTGCCGGTGAGCCACGAAGAGCAGCCGCAGGGCGCGGCCGTGCCGCTTGCACAGCTGCTTGTAGTCCAGCGCTGCCATGACCGTCTTGCCCGTGCCCGTCGCGGCGACCAAGAGGTTGCGGTGACGGTCGTGGACGGTGCGCTCGACGTCGAGTCGCTCCAACATGTCGCGCTGGTGCGGGTAGGGGCGTACCTCCAGACCGGACAGCGTGATGCGGGTCGAGGAAGCCGATGACGGGGAAGAGCCGCCCGCGATGGTGAGTGCTTCGTCGAGTCGGGTGCCGTCACGCTCGGGGTCGTACGCCTCGAAGGACGGGTCATTCCAGTACGCGTCGAAGGTGCCCTCGAACTTGCGGAGGACGTCGGGCGTGGCCACGGACGAGAGGCGCACATTCCACTCGAGCCCGTCCAGCAGCGCCGCCTTGGAGAGGTTGGAGCTGCCGACGTACGCCGTGTCGTACCCGGTATCGCGCAGGAACAGCCACGCCTTGGCGTGGAGGCGAGTGGAGCGGGTCTCGTAGTTGACCTTGACCTCGGCGTTGAATTCCTCCACGAGCCGGTCCAGCGCGCGACGCTCGGTCGCTCCGATGTACGTCGTCGTGATGACCCGGATCGGCACCCCACGGTCACGGGCGGCCGTCAACGACTGCTCGATGACGCGCAGCCCGTGCCACTTCACGAAGGCGCAGAGCAGGTCGACGCGGTCAGCGGTGGCGATCTCGGTGCGGAGCTCGAAGCCGAGACTCGGGTCCTCGGGAGAGTTGGTGATGAGCGCCGTATCGGAGAGAGGCGTGGCGGGGCGGAGCGCGTACACGCCTGGAGCCTCCTGGCGAGCAAGTGCGAGCAGCTCACGCGGCCCGTCGGCTACCAAGTCGACCCATTCACGCGCCCCTTGCAGGGTGCTGATGGACTCCAATATGTGGTTCGCGGCGTGCACCCGCTCTTCGGCAGGCAGTCCTTGCAGGACGCGGCGTACCGTCTCGGATACGTGCCTGGCCAGGACGTGGGGAACGGACTCGGCCCCCACGGTGTCGCTGATCTGATGCCATCCCTGGTCGGTGATCTCCGCCAGCCGTTGCTCAAGCCGCATGGTGATGAGCTGTTCGTACAACCCTGTCGACAGGCTGGACGAGTCGGTGCCGAGCTGAGGCATGGCGGGCTCCCGTGGACGCTTTGATCACTGGGTGTGTTGTACCAGGGGGCACTGACAACTGGGTCTCGTTGAGCCATCCTTGGCGGCCTACTGATGACGCAGCCGCTCCAGCGAGGAGCGGCCTGAGGGAAGGTGCCTTGTGGGCATCAACTTACGTCGAGGCTCTGCGGTGCTGGGGAGTGTGATGGTGCTGGCTGTGAGTGGCTGCAACGGCGGCGACGGCACACGTCGGGACAGGCCGTCTAGCGCCCCGGCAAGCCCTCGGTCCGGTCCCCCTGCTCAAGATGCCGAGAGACCGGAGCGCGTCGAAGGGGAGACCGTGTTCCAAGCACCGACGCCCATCAACGATGGGCTGGTGCTGCTCGCTACGCAGTCACGCACAGGAAATGCCGTACTTCCGCTGGGGAAGCTTCGCGCGGGACGCCTGGCCATCCAGATCAACTGCCGAGGTCACGGAACACTCACCGTCACTGTCGAGCCGGTGGATCTGAGCTTTTCGCTGGAATGCGCTGATGCCAAAACGAGCAGCGGGTACAACGAAATGCACCTGGATGCCGCGCGCCCTGAAGGCAGCATCCACATCGCAGGGCCCCCGGCGGTTCGGTGGGGTGCAACCGTGGAGCAGTAACCGATTGGCTGGCCAGCCCGATCAGCCGTTGTCGCACCCCACGCCGTCGTTGTCGCGGTCGAGGTGGCGGCCGTAGCCCGGCTCGCCCCGGTGGACGGGGGCGGCGCCGGCGGCGCGGGCCTCGGAGCAGTTGCTGTAGTAGACGGAGCCTCCACCGCTGTCGTTGCTGCTGCCGCCGCTGCCCGAATCGTCGTTGCTGGAGGAGTCGTTGGCGGCGGCCTCACGGGTGACCGTCGCCGTCGCCGTGACGGTCTTGGTCGCGGTGACCGTCGGTGCGGCCGAGGCCGGTGCGGCGGCGGGAGTCGCGGTGACCGTGACCGTGGCGGTCGCCGTCACGGTGGCCGTCGGGGCGGGCTTGGCACCGGTCTTCGCGGTGTCGTCGGAACCGAGGGCTCCGCAGCCGGTGCCTATGAGGAGGAGGAGCAGGCCGCCCGCCCACACGCGCTTCATGCGGAGCAGTGGGCGAGCGGCGGACGGCTGGTGGTACGGGTTGCTCATGGGCACACGTCTCCTCACACACAGGGGCCGGGGCTGTGTGGGGGGACAGGCGGCCAGTCAGCGACAGCAGTTCATGGTGAAACTACTGTAAGGAGACGGTGAAGGGGAGGAGAACGGTCCATTTGCTCCTCGGCCTTTTACGGCTGCGCCGTCCCGTGGCACTCCCCGTACGCCGCACCCGACCCGCACCAGCACGGGGCCGTGCGCGCCGGGGGCCACGGGGTCGCGCGGCCGCGGGCGGCGAGGGTGGTGGCGTATTGGGGGAGCAGGTCCGGGTTGGCGGGGGAGGCGGCCTCGGAGGCGGCGAAGGCCTCGTATGAGGGGACCGTGCCCTGGACGATGCCGAGGTTCGGGGTGCCGGCGGCCGCGAGTTCGCGGAGGGAGGCCTCCAGGTCGGTGAGGTGGGCCTCGTGGGTCGGGTACTCCGCCTCCAGCTCCGGGTAGGCCGCGAGGAGCTCGGCCAGTTCGTCGGGCGGCCAGAGCAGGACCGCCACCGGGAAGGGGCGGGAGAGCGCCGTACGGTACGAGCCCAGCTCGCTGCGCAGGCGCGCGATCTCGGCCTGGAGCTCGGCCGGGTCGTCCGAGCCGAGGGACCAGAGGCGCTTGGGGTCGTGGAGCTCGTCCAGCGGGACCGCGCCCCGGTGGAGCCGGTCGGCCAGGACGTCCCAGTCGTCGTGCGGCAGCGCGAGCAGGCGGCGGACGCGGTGGCGGCTCATGAGGAGGGACTGCGCCGGGTACGGGACCTCGTCGTCGGGGGAACGGAGCAGGGTGGTGACCGCCGTGGTGAAGGTGGCCTCGGAGGATTCGAGTTCGTCGTGGGATTCGAGCGTCTCGGCGATGATCTCCCACGCGGCGGCGTCGGTCGGGGCCGCGGCACGAAGGCCGTCGATGATCGCCCGGGCCTCGGCCTCGTGGCCGTACTCCCACAGGTTCGCCGCCTTGAGCGCCTTGACCAGGTGCGGGTTCTCCGGCGGCGGGGCGGCGGCGAGGAGGTCGTCGTAGAGGGCCGTCGCGCGGTCGCGGGCGCCGGCCAGCTCCAGGTGGGCGGCCGCCCGCAGGAGCAGCGGTTCGCGGTCTTCGGGGTACTGCGCCGCGGTGCGCAGCAGGCGCTCGGCTTCGGTGATGTGGTCGGCAGACGTGTCATCGGGGCGCATGGGGGACACCGTACTGCTGTACGGGGTCGGCGGGGGGCGCCTCCCCCGCGCCGGGAACCATCCGTGACGCGCACGCGTTCGAGGAGGTGAAGGGAGGGGGATCGCATGCGCCGTCTTGTCGCGTGGGTGTCCGTGTTGTGCGGGCTGACCGGTGTCCTCTACCTCCTCTTCGCCGGCGGCGGGGCGTTCTCCGTCGCCGCCGCGCTCGTCGCCGTCGGCTCCGCGCTGGTCACGTACGCCGTCGTCGCCGCGCGCAGCGTGGCCGCCGTGCCGCCGACCCACATACGCACCGCCCTCCGTGACCGCGAGCAGCGCACCGCCTTCCTGCCGCAGCGCGACCCCGACGCGCCGGGGCGCAGGCGGCCCAGGGCGCCCGGGTCGCGTCTCGTCGCGACGGCCGCGTAGAGGTTCCGGGTCCTTTTCGCTTCGTTCTCCCCGCGGTTCCGTCGTCAATCCGGCATGCCGAAAACACCTCATTCCGGTACGACGAGACCCTCGGAGGGTTCCTTCCCCATGTCCGTTTTCGCCTCGCTGGTCGAGCGCCTCGCCGCGCTGCTCCAGCCGCTGTTCCACGGTTCCGCCACCGCCGCCGCGATCGTCCTGTTCACCGTGGCCGTACGGCTCGCCCTCCACCCGCTGTCGCGGGCCGCCGCGCGCGGCCAGCGGGCGCGGATGCGGCTCGCGCCGCGCGTCGCCGAGCTGCGGAAGAAGTACGGGCGGGATCCCGAGCGGCTGCAGCGGGCCGTGATGGAGCTGTACGCGGGGGAGAAGGTGTCGCCGTTCGCCGGCTCCCTGCCGAGCCTGCTGCAGCTGCCCGCGTTCTTCCTGATGTACCACCTGTTCTCGGGCGGCGGCGGGATGGAGGGGCACGCGCTGCTGGCCGCTCCCCTCGGCGGGCACTGGGCGGACGCCCTGGCCGACGGCGGGCTCCTCGGGGCGGCCGGGCTGGTGTACCTGGCGCTGTTCGCGATCGTGGCCGGGCTCGCCACGTACACGTACCGGCGGACGCGGCGCGAGATGAGCGGGTCGGAGCTGCCCGGCGCCAGGTTCATGCCGCTGCTGGGGTACGGGACGCTCGTCAGCGTCGCCGTCCTGCCGCTGGCGGCCGGGCTGTACGTCGTCGCGAGCACGGCGTGGGGCGCGGCGGAGCGGGCGTATCTGTACCGCGGGACCGCCGAGGTTACCCGCGCGTAAAGGTCCACTGTGTGAACGGGGTCTTGCCGGGTGACCTGCGGTATTGGAGGATCGACCAATCCTCCGATGGCCGCACCCCATCGGCCGGGGCCCACCTCGACCACAGGGAGAAGACCATGAAGCTGCTGCGCGTCGGTACGGCGGGCGCCGAACGTCCCGCGCTGCTCGACCAGGAGGGGACCCTCCGCGACCTGTCCGCGCTCGTGCCGGACATCGACGGGAACCTGCTTTCGGACGCCTCCGCCCTCGACCGGATCCGCGCCGCCGTCGGCGCCGGTGTCCTGCCCGCGCTCGACGCGACCGGGCTGCGGATCGGGCCGCCGGTGGCGCGGATCGGCAAGGTCGTGTGCATCGGGCTGAACTACCACGACCACGCCGCCGAGACCGGCCAGGCGACGCCCGCCGAGCCGGTGGTCTTCCTCAAGGCGGCCGACACGGTCGTCGGGCCGGACGACACCGTGC
Organism: Streptomyces sp. NPDC003036; assembly: GCF_040611175.1. NCBI lineage: Bacteria > Bacillati > Actinomycetota > Actinomycetes > Kitasatosporales > Streptomycetaceae > Streptomyces > Streptomyces sp. NPDC003036. The sequence goes on from NZ_JBEXNO010000042.1 coordinate 66,045, forward strand.
TCGTACCGCGCGGCAGCCGCAAGACCGACTGGGAGGTCGAGCTCGCCGTCGTGATCGGGCGTACGGCCCGCTACGTGGAGTCCGCGGAGGCGGCGCTCGCGCACGTGGCCGGGTACACGGTCGCGCACGACGTCTCCGAGCGCGAGTTCCAGATAGAGCGCGGCGGCACCTGGGACAAGGGCAAGAACTGCGAGACCTTCAACCCGCTGGGGCCGTGGCTCGTGACGGCGGACGAGGTGCCGGACCCGCAGGCGCTGTCGCTGAAACTGTGGGTCAACGGCGAGCTCAAGCAGAACGGCACCACCGCCAACCAGATCTTCCCGGTCGGGGAAGTGGTGCGGTACGTCAGCCAGTTCATGACCCTCTACCCCGGCGACGTCATCAACACCGGTACGCCGGCGGGCGTGGCGATGGGCCAGCCGGAGCCGAAGCCGTACCTGCGCGCCGGCGACGTGGTGGAGCTGGAGGTCGAGGGCCTCGGCCGGCAGCGGCAGGAGCTCAAGGACGCGTGACGCACGGACGGACGGGCCGCCCCCGAGGGGGAGGCGGCCCGCCGCCGTCCTCCGGGCTCAGGAGAACAGCTGCACCTTCTCGGCCCGGTCCTTGAGCTTGACGCACTCCGTGGACGGGTTGGGGTGGCCCTGCTTCTCACGGCACTTCCAGCGGGCTCCGTCCACATGGACGACCACGGCCTTGCGGCCGTCCTGCTGGTCGGCCCCGAGCCACGCCTCGGCCACGCGGTGCGCGGTGCCGCAGGCGGTGCTGCCCTTCGTGGTGACCGCGATGACCTGAAGGCCATTGGAGGCCTGCCCGCAGTCCACCGACCTGGCCGGCGGTTTGGGACCGGTGGTCACCGCCGTAGCGGGGGCGGCGGTCAGGGCCAGCAAGGTGGCGCCTCCCGCGAGGGCGACGGCTGCTGCTCTGGTGGAGCGCATGACTGCCTCCTTCCGGCGCGCTTCGGCGAGGTGATTCGGTGATTCGAGGTTCACTGATGCGAAGTTCGGTGATTGCACGCCTTCTCGACCGTAGGGCCGGTCGAGTGATGCTGCGCGGTTGGGTTACTCCGAACGGGTGAATGGCTGGTTTGCGCTCCTGGGCCGACTGGGCCGTCCGCAACTGCTTGGAGCCGAAAATCTGACCATGCGATGATCGCCCCCATGGGTGTCGAGGGGGAGAGACGCGAAGGCGCGGGAACGCATTCTGAGCGGCCCGTGTGGCCTGCCGGTTCGGCGGGTGCCTCGGATGTTCCGCCTGGAACGGAGGGGCAGGCAGTGGTGGATCCCGGGGAGTTCGCCGTGCTGCTGGGTGAGTTCCGGCGTGCGGCGGTGTTGGTGCCGGTTGACCCGTACGGGTCGCTGTGGACGGCCGAGCAGGGGGGCGTCCGCTGGATTTGCGCGTTTTCGAATGAGGAGACGCTGGAGCGGTTCGCTCGCGCTCGGGGGGAGGCGGACCGTGCGTGGGAGTACCGGGCCGTTCTGGGTGCGCGGTTGCTGGATGTGATGGTCCCCGCGCTGGGTGTACCGGCGGGTGTGGCCCTTGATGCGGGCAGTGAAGACGGGATGCTCTTCCCGCCGGTGGCCGGTGTCGTGCCGGAATCGGCGGCTGTGGTCCTCGGGGGGACGCGATGAGTGGTGAGCAGCCGAATCTGGCGGTGTCGCAAGCCGCCTTGCAGCTGATCAAGGCCGGTATCGACAAGGCCCATGGAGAGCTGAAGGAGCACGGCAGGATCGGGGAGGCCACGGCGGGGCACGGCTTCGCCGATCTGAGCCTGTCGGCCATGGATATGGGTCACCCGGGTCTGGCGCAGCAGTTCGAGACGTTCTGTGAGCGTTGGGGCTGGGGGGTGCGCACTTTGGTGCAGAAAGGGACCAACTTCGCGGCTGCGGTGGGCGTGGCGGCAGGTGGGTTCCAGGAGCAGGACCAGTACGTCAAGAACACGGTCAAGGTCGCGGTGAATTCGGTCAATGGCAATCCGCACCTGTCGGAGGAGGGGGTGGCGGCCAAGGACTGGGACGAGATCAAGTCGCAGCGCCCCACGGACAACCCCGATTACAGCGCCGAGTCGATGGCACGGGCGCAGGCGGAGACGGACCAGCTGTGGCGGGACACGCGCTATGACGTGCTGGATGCGCAGATGGACTCCATGGAGCGATCGGGCCTGATCTCCGCACAGGAGCGTCAGCAGGTGGAGGCGGGGAGCCGCGAGGTCCTCGATCCGTCGCGGGAAGCGGTCGAGCGGGCGGGACAGTAAAGCAATCGGGGGATGCGCTGATGTCGGGCTGGGACATGTTCGGCAAGGTCGTCGAGGGCGGTTACGACCGTGCTGGAGACGTGATCGATTGGGGGAAGGAGA
>NZ_JBEXNO010000043.1:0-22112 GCF_040611175.1 Streptomyces sp. NPDC003036
CAACCCGTGGGGCGTCAAGGTCACCCTGGTCGAGGTGAAGGACGTCGAGCTGCCCTCGCCGCCGAAGCCGCGGAGGCCGCCGCGCAGGCCGCCGCGGTGGAAGCCGCCGCGGTGGAAGCGGCGGAAGCGGCGGCTGCCGCCGAGGCCGCTCGGGCCGAGGCCGCGGGCCTCGCGCGGGACCGGAAGCCCGAAGTCAGCGCCTAGGTACGGTCGGTCGGGCGAGGCCTACGACCCCGGCCGAGGGGTCGTCAGGTGCGTGAACGCCGCCAGGTTTCGCGTCGACTCGCCGCGCGCGACGCGCCACTCGTACTCCTTGCGGATCGCCGTCGCGAACCCCTTCTCCAGCAGCGTGTTGAACGCCCCGTCCGCCGCCTCCAGCACCGAGCCCAGCAGCCGGTCCAGCTCCTCCGCCGTGACCGCGGCGAGCGGCAGCTTGCCGGTCAGGTAGATGTCGCCGAGGCCGTCGACCGCGTAACTCACGCCGTACAGCTTGAGGTTGCGCTCGAGCAGCCAGCGGTGGACGGCCGCCTCGTTCTCGTCGGGGTGGCGGATCACGAAGGCGTTGAGCGAGAGGGAGTGGTTGCCGACCCGCAGGGAGACGGTCGTGGAGAGCTTCTTCGTGCCGGGGAGTGTGACGACGTACGTGCCGGGGGCCGGGGATTCCCAGGTCAGCCCGGCGTCGTCCAGCGCGGTCTCGATGGTGTGCCGTGCGTCTGCGTGCGCTGCGTCAGCCATGGTGGGAGCGTACGTGACGCCGGTGCTCGTGCAGGGCGGCCGTGTACACGTCGGCCGTCGCCGCCGCCGCCGTGTCCCAGCCGAAGGAGCTCGCGTGGCGCGCCGCCGCCTCGCCCAGGCGGGCGGTGAGCGCCGGGTCGTCGGCGAGGCGGTGCAGGACGCGCGCGTACGCCGCCGGGTCGTGGCCCCGCACCAGGAAGCCGGTCTCGCCGTCCCGGACCGCCACCGGCAGGCCGCCGACGGCCGCCGCGACGACCGGGGTGCCGGCCGCCTGCGCCTCGATGGCGACGAGCCCGAAGGATTCGCTGTACGAGGGCATGACCAGCACGGACGCCGCCCGGAACCAGTCGGCGAGCCGCTCCTGCCCGACCGGCGGGTGGAAGCGGACGACGTCGGCGATGCCGAGGCGGGCGGCGAGCTTCTGCAGGCCCTCGGGCTTGGCCAGGCCGCTGCCGCTGGGTCCGCCGACCACCGGGACGATCATCCGGGAGCGCAGGGAGGGCTCCCGCTCCAGCATCAGGGCCGCCGCGCGCAGCAGGATGTCGGGGGCCTTCAGCGGCTGTATGCGGCCGGCGAAGACGGGGACGAAGGCGTCGGCGGGCAGCCCGAGCCGGGCGCGGGCGGCGGCGCGGCCGTCGGCGGGCCGGAAGCGGTCCAGGTTCACGCCGGGGTGGACGACGGCGACCTTGGCGGGGTCGGCCTCGTAGAAGCGGGTGAGCTCGTCGGCCTCGCCCTCGGTGTTGGCGATCAGCCGGTCGGCGGCGCGGACGATCTGCGTCTCGCCGATCACGCGGGCGGCGGGCTCGGGGGTGTCGCCCTCCGCGAGCGAGGCGTTCTTGACCTTGGCCATGGTGTGCATGGCGTGGACGAGCGGGACGCCCCAGCGCTGGGCGGCGAGCCAGCCGACGTGGCCGGAGAGCCAGTAGTGGGAGTGGACCAGGTCGTAGTGGCCGGGCCGGTGCCGGGCCCAGGCTTGCATCACGCCGTGCGTGAAGGCGCACAGCTGGGCCGGCAGCTCCTCCTTGGCGAGCCCTTCGTACGGCCCGGCGTCCACGTGCCGGACGAGGACGCCGGGGGTGAGCTCGACGGCCGGGGGCAGGCCGCCGGCGGTGGCGCGCGTGAAGATCTCGACCTCGATGCCGATCGCGGCGAGGCGCTTGGCGAGCTCGACGATGTAGACGTTCATGCCGCCCGCGTCGCCGGTGCCGGGCTGGTGGAGGGGGGAGGTGTGGACGCTGAGCATGGCGATCCGGCGGGGCGTCCGGGGCCGGCCGGGCAGCCGGAGCCGGGACGGCGTGGCCGCCAGGGTGCCGGCGAACCGGGACACGTACTGGCTCACGTCGGCGTCCTTCCGCAGTCCTTGGTGGTGCTCATGGCATGGGGCATGGCGAGGCATGGCAAAGGGAGGATGCGCTGGGTCGATCCTCTCTCCCGCGCTCAACAGCGGAATACGCCCTTTCATTTCCGGTTTGCCAAATCATTTACCCTCGATCGCATGGCCCCGCGCATCACCCGCCCCGTGGGCACCACCACACGCGGGACCACCCACCCGAACCGCCTGCGCCGCATGGACCGCTGGATCGCCGCCGTCCACGGCCCCGCGCTGCTGCGCGCCGCCACGGCCCCGGTCGCGGTGGACCTCGGATACGGGGCCGCGCCCTGGACCGCCGTCGAACTGCTGGCCCGGCTGCGCACCGCCGACCCCCGCGCCCGGGTCGTCGGCGTCGAGATCGAGCCCGCGCGGGTCGCGGCCGCCCAGCCGTACGCGCGCGACGGCCTCACCTTCGTGCACGGCGGCTTCGAGGTCCCCGTGGAGGGCGCCCCGGCGCTGATCCGGGCCGCGAACGTGCTGCGCCAGTACGAGGAGGGCGAGGTAGCCGCCGTGTGGGAGCGGCTGTGCGCGCGGCTCGCGCCCGGGGGGCTGCTGGTGGAGGGAACCTGCGACGAGATCGGGCGGCGGCACGTGTGGGTGGCACTGGGGCCCGAGGGGCCGCGCACCGTGACGTTCGCCACCCGGCTGGGGTCGCTGGAGCGGCCGTCGGACCTGGCCGAACGGCTGCCGAAGGCGCTGATCCACCGCAATACGCCGGGCGAGCGGGTGCACGCCTTCCTGCGGGACTTCGACCGGGCGTGGGCGGCGGCGTCGCCGTACGCCTCGCTGGGGGCCCGGCAGCGGTGGATCGCGACGGCGCGGGCGCTGGCGGAGGACTGGCCGCTGGCGGACGGGCGGCGGCGGTGGCGGCAGGGGGAGCTCACGGTGGAGTGGTCGGCGCTGGCGCCCGCGCCGGTCGCGTAACCGCGGCGGGGGCACCGGTGGCGTAGCCGGGCGGGGGTCGCGGGGCATGGCCGGGGCGCGGCCGGGGGGCCACGGCGGGAACCGGGGCGTGGCGCGAACCCTCTGTTACTTTGCCGGGCGACATGGCACCATCGCGGAGACCGCGAAAAGTTACTGACGGTAAATCAGATCTGGGGCCTGATACCGGCACAGAGGGGGACTCCGTGAACCGACGCCGTTGCGTCTCCGCCGCGATCACGTTGGTCTGCGCCCTGACCGTGCTCGCCTCACCGGCGTACGCCGCGCCCACCCCGCCGCCGGAGCCGCGCAGGACCCTCGAAGAGGTACGCGCCGAGATCGACGGCCTCTACCGGCAGGCCGCCTCCGCCACCGACGCGTACAACCTCGCCGAGGAGCGGGCGCGGAAGCAGTCGGCCGAGGTCGTACGACTCGCGCAGGCGATCGTCGACGGTCAGGCGCGTATCGACGACCTGAAGAAGCGGGCCGGCGCGGCCGCCCGCGCCCAGTACCGCAACGGCGGCATACCGGACGAGGCGAGGTTCGTCCTCGCCAACGACCCGCGGCGCTTCCTCGACGGCGCCGGGCGCCTCCAGCAGGGCCAGAAGGCCACGCAGGACCTCCTCGGCGAACTCTCCCGCGTGCAGACCGACTTGGAGTCCTACACCGCCGACGCCGGCACCGAGTGGACCCGCCTGGAGGCCCACCGCACCCAGCAGGCGAAGGCGAAGAAGGAGATCGAGACCAAGATCGCCGCGGCCGAGAAGCTGGAGTCGCAGCTCGAGGCCGAGGAGCGCGAGCGGCTGCTGCGGCTGGAGCAGCAGGAGCAGTCGCGTGCGCAGACGGCGTGGCTGGGCTCCGGCGTGCTGAAGGAGGCCGGCGGCAGCGCGAGCGCCCAGGGCAGGAAGGCGATCGAGTTCGCCACCGCCCAGATCGGCAAGCCGTACGTGTGGGGCGCGGAGGGTCCCGGGTCGTACGACTGCTCGGGGCTGACGCAGCGGGCGTGGGGCGCGGCCGGGAAGGCCATCCCGCGCACCTCGCAGGAGCAGTGGCGGCTGCTGCCCCGGATCGACATCCGGGACATGCGGGCGGGCGACCTGATCATCTACCACGCCGACGCCAGCCATGTGGGCATGTACGTCGGGGACGGGATGATCGTGCACGCGCCGCGCCCGGGGCGGAACGTGACGCTGGCCGGGGCGGGCTCGATGCGGATCCTCGGGGTCGTACGCCCGGACAAGTAGCCTTTGTCCGATCTTCGGAGCGCGTGAGGGCCGTGTGAGGGCCCCCACACGCGGCGCGTGATGTTCGTCATGGGCCAATGCCCAACTACCTCCCACCACGCGGCATATGCCATCCGCTCTTCGCCGAACGCCATTCCGTTCGGCCGCCGCGTACCGCTATGGTCCCGGCTGGTGGTGCGTCGACCGGCGCGCCACCGCGCCCTCGGGGGGAGGGAAGGAAACAGACCGATGCCCGTACCCGTACCGCGACAGAGGGTGGACTCCGGCCGAGCCGCATCCGCCACCGTCGCGGAAGCCGCCGGGACCACGGACCTCAGCCTCACGCTTCTCGTGATCGAGGACGACCCGGCGGGCGCCTTCACCGTCCCGGAGCTCGTGGACGCCTCCGGCACCCGGGTCCGCATACGCACCGCCCGCAACCTCACCGAGGCCGAGCGGCTGCTCACCGACGACGTCCACTGCGTCCTGGTGGACCTCGCACTGCCGGCGCCCCGGCAGGACGAGGCGGCCGACCGGCTCGCGGCGCTGCGCCACGTGCTGCGCCTCGCGCCGCGCCACGCCGTGCTGGCGCTGGCCACGTCGAGCGAGCCCGAGCTCGCCGCCGAGGCCGTACGCGCCGGGGCGCAGGACCACCTCTTCCGCGAGGAGCTGGACGGGCCGCTGCTCAGCCGGGCCATCCGGTACGCCGTCGAGCGCAAGCGCGCCGACTCGGCGCAGGTGAAGCTGGCCGAGTCGCGGGTGCGGGCGCAGGAGAACGCCCGTCTGGAGCGGGGCCTGCTGCCGACGCCGCTGCTGGAGGGGTCGGACCTGCGGTTCGCGGCCCGCTACCGGCCGGGGCGCTCGCGGGCGCTGCTCGGCGGCGACTTCTACGACACCGTGCGCACGCCGGACGGCACCGTGCACGCGATGATCGGCGACGTGTGCGGGCACGGGCCCGACGAGGCGGCGCTCGGCGTGGAGCTGCGGATCGCGTGGCGGGCGCTGACCTTCGCGGGGCTGTGCGGGGACGAGCTGCTGTCGACGCTCCAGCGGGTGCTGGAGCACGAGCGCGAGAACGACGAGATCTTCGCGACCCTGTGCACCGTGGACATCGCGCCGGACGGCCGCCGCGCCGGGCTGTGCCTGGCGGGCCACCCCTCGCCGCTGATCGCCCGCCGGGGCCGCGCGGCGCGGCTGCTGCCGTACGAGGACGGGGGCCCGGCCCTCGGCCTGCTGCCGCGCGCCCGCTGGCCGCGCCGGCAGGTGGAGCTGGGCGGCTCGTGGAGCCTGATGATGTACACGGACGGCCTGATCGAGGGGCGCTCGGAGGGGCCGGGCTCGCCCCGGCTGGGTCAGGACGGCATGGTGGCCATGATCAACGAGCAGCTGTCGTCGGGCCTGACGGGCGAGGCCCTGCTGGACGCGGCCGTGACGCGGGTCCGCGACCTGAACGGCGGCGAGCTGACGGACGACGTGGCGGTGCTGCTGCTGGCCCGCGACGCGCGGGTCGCGGGCTAGCAGCTGCGGGGCGTGGGGCTCCGGTTACGGGGCTCCGGTTACGGGCCGCCGTTGTACGGGCTGCGGCTACCGGCCGCCGTTGTACGGGCCGTACGGGCCGTCGCTGCTGGAGCCGCCGCCGCGCCGGCCGCCGCCGGACACCTGCTGGAGGGCCGGCCGTACGTCGACCATGAAGACGATCGACGCGACGAGCCCCGCCAGCTGGAGGAAGAGCCACGGCACGAGCAGGTTCACCGCGACCGTCACGCCGAGCATGATCAGCCAGAAGGTCTTGGTCTGCTTGTCGGCGGCGCGGTAGGCGTCCTCGCGGGCCGTCGCCGCGAAGAAGAACGCGACGACCGCGATCACCAGGATCGCCAGGTAGATCAAGGAGAGGAACGACGTGAATCCCTCAATCAGCATGCTGAGCACCGCCTCACCAGTGATGTAACCCCTCGCCGCCAAGGTACCCCCACGAGCGCCGCCCCGCCGCGTGCGGCGGCGGGGCGGTGGGGGTCACTTGTCGGCCGGGGCCGTGGTCTTCTTCGCTGCCGGCTTCCGGGCGGCGGGGGCCTTCCCGGCGGGAGCGGTCCGCTTGGCGGCGGGCTTGTCCTTCGTACCCGTACCGGTAGCGGCCTTCGGCTCGGTCTTCGCCTCCGTCTTCGGCGCGGCGTCCGGCTCGACGGCCACGGCGATCTCGGTGAGCTCCTCGGCGGCCTCGCCACGCCACTGCCTGACGGCCTGCTCGCCCTGCTCGGCGACCTTCTCGTACGTCTCCTTGGCCCTGATCGCGTACTCGGCGGCCACGCCGACGCTCCGCAGCGCCAGGTCCTGGGCGGTCTCGCCCAGCTTCTTCAGGTCCGGCTCAAGGGAGCCGAGGACCTCGCCCACCTTGGCCTGCACGGTGGCCTGCGCCTCCTTGGCCTGGGCGGCCACCTTCTCCTGTACGGCCTTGGGGTCGGTGTTGCGGACCGCGTCGATCCGCGCCGGCGCCTCGGTCTTGAGCTGCTCGATCAGACCGGGCACCTTCTTGGCCTGCTGCACGGCCAGGTTCGCCGTACCGGCGGCGAAGTAGAGGGGCGTACGGAGTTCTTCGATGATGGCCACTGTGGATCCTCCGGGAACGCGGGTGGGTCAGTCGGGGTCAGTCTTCGGGTGAGGCGCCGTCCTCGCTGGTGTCCGCATCGAGCCCGTTCTCCTTGCGGAACGAGTCGTAGATCTGGAGCAGCACCTGCTTCTGCCGCTCGTTGATCGACGGGTCGGCGAGGATCACGGCGCGCGTCTCCAACTCCTCGCGCTCCCGCTCATCCAGGATCCCGGCGCGCACGTACAGCGTCTCCGCGGAGATCCGCAGCGCCTTCGCGACCTGCTGGAGCACCTCCGCGCTCGGCTTGCGCAGCCCGCGCTCGATCTGGCTCAGATACGGATTGGACACCCCGGCGGCATCGGCGAGCTGCCGCAACGACAGCTGCGCATTGCGCCGCTGCTCGCGCAGGTACTCACCGAGATTGCCGACGTTGAGCGATGCCATGGCTTGATGGTGCACCACTCTTGCTAACTTTTGCAAGCGAATGCTTGCAGGTGTGTCGCTCCCGACCTGCCGCTGCTGTGCCCTTGGGGTATCCGCCCCATGTCTGGGCCCGGGCCGCAGTCACCAGTCGGTGAGGTCGATCAATCGGGAGCAGTGCGGGTCGTCGATGCCGCCCCTGACGGCGCGTTCTTCCTCCTCGATCAGGGAGGGCAGAGCCGCGAGCAAGGCGGTCAGGGCACCGGACGGCCGCACATCGACCGCAATCACGTCCGTGTCTTCCGCGTGGTCGACATACAGGCGCATCCGGTCCGGGCCCTGGAGGAGGAACCCCCGTAGGCGCGGGTCGGGCTGTTCCTCGGTCCAGGGGGAGGTGAGGGTGCGCAGGATGGTGAAGGCGTTGTCGAACTCCCCCGGGGCGACGGGAGCGACCTGCGCCGGATCCACGCGGATGAGGGTCATGCCCATCACCGTGTCGACGCGGCTGCTGGAGTAGACGTGCGTTCCGGCAAGCAGGGTGCGCAGGACGTTGAGGACTTGTTCGCCCCCGATCAGGTCCTGCGAGTCGCCCGAGGCGCGAAGTGGGACTTCCCAGACCGTCAACCCCCCTGGGTCGACGGCACTTTCACCACCGGTGACGACGCGGATCGCCTCAGCAGACGGTGGCAGGATGCCCCGGATGCGCTGATCGCCGGGGAGCGGAGCGTGGATGTGGTGGAGCAGCAGGCGGGTGATGTCCGCCTGCTGCTCCGCGATCTCTTCAGGCACGAGGGTCACTGGTCGATGTTGTCACTGATTCAGCCAGTCCGGGCACCTGTTCATACCCTTGCAGTAGGCGGTAATGACGCCGATCTTCTGACCGTTGCCGGCGTCATAACGCCCGTCGGCGGTCTTGCGGGCGTACTGAACGATGACGATGATCTGCACCCGGCGGCTGCCGTTCCAGGCATAGGCCCAGTATTCGAGGCGCGCGCCGTTCTTCTTGTCGGGCTTACCGTTGATCGCCGCATTGACGATCTTGCACTTCTTGATGTTGTGACGCCCGGAGAAGTGCTTCCAGCCCAGCTCACTGTTGCCGACACGGGTGGGAATCACCCTGCCGTCCCAGTCTTCCTGCTTGCACTTGACGGTCTTGTCCCAGGCCGGTGCGGCATGAGCGGTCGTGGTGATACTGCCGGCGAGAAGGGTCGTTGCGGCGATGGTGATCGCCGCCCCCGTTGCGATCCTTTTCATGACCCGACCGTGTCACAGGCAGTCGCTCTCCGTCCTGGGATTTTCACACAGAGCGGCGATTTTCGGTCACTAGCCCGGCTCCCATGCCGACTACGCCTGGCTTGAGGACCGTTTCCCGGATCTCGCGGAGGCCTACTGCTTCGCGCTGGTGGAGAACCTCGCGCCCTCCGCCGTACTCCACCGCCTGGAAGGGCGGGAGGAAACGCGCCCTCGCCGAGCACCTGACCGGCGTCGCCCTCACGCCCGAGCTGCTGGAGGGGACGACGTTCACGTGCGGGAGCGTCGAAGTGCGGTGAAGCGCCCCCACTCCGCCTCCGTCACGGCACCGCCTTCGCCATCCGCTTGACCGCCTCCGTCAGGAGGTCCGGGGAAGTGGCGAGGTTCAGCCGGACGTGGCCCGCGCCGCCGGTGCCGAAGGGGAGGCCCGAGTTCAGGGCTACCCTGCCGCGGTCGAGGAAGGCGGCGGCCGGGTCGTCGCCGAGGGGGAGGGCGCGGCAGTCGAGCCAGGCGAGGTACGTGGCCTCGGCGGGGCGGTAGGTGACGGCGGGGAGGTGTTCGGCGAGGAGGCCGGCGAGCAGGCGGCGGTTGGCGGCGAGGCCCGTGTTGAGGGCGTCGAGCCAGTCGTCGGCCGAGCGCAGCGCGACGGTGTGGGACAGGACGCCCAGGTGGCTCGGGCCGTGGCTCACCTCGTCCGGGAGGCGCGCGAGGTCGGCGGCGGCCGCCGGGCCGAAGAGGGCGAGCGCCGCCTTGAGGCCCGCGAGGTTCCACGCCTTGGACGCCGACGTCAGCACCATGGCGTTCTCGGTGCCCGGCACGCTCAGGTACGGCACGAAGGCGGCCCCCGGGGCGACCACCGGGGCGTGGATCTCGTCGACGACGACGCGCACGCCGTGGCGGTCGGCGAGCGCGGAGACCTGTGCGAGCTCGTCGGCGGTGTGCAGGGTGCCGGTCGGGTTGTGCGGGCTGCACAGCAGGTACGCGGCCCGCCGCCCGCCCGCCACCGCATCGCGGAACGCCTCCTCCAGGGCGGCGAGGTCGATGCGCAGGTCCTCGCCCAGCGGCGCCTCCACCACGCGGCGGCCCATGTGCTCGGTGAAGGCGTAGAAGGGCGGGTAGACGGGGCTGTTGACCACCACCGTGTCACCGGGCCCGGTGATGAGCTTCAGCAGCTCCACCGCGCCCTGCATGACGTTGGCGACCATCGCCGTACGCTCCACGGCCACGCCGTCCCAGCCCCACCGCCGCTCGGCGAACTCCGCCAGCGCCTCGGCGTACCCCGTACCGGAGGCGTAGCCGGTGTCGCCGAGTGCGACCGCGTCGTGGAGCGCCCGCGCGACCGGCTCGGCCAGCGGTACGTCCATCTCGGCCACCCACAGCGGCAGCACGTCCTCGGGGTAGGCGCGCCACTTCGCGCTCGTGCGTCGGCGGAGCTGGTCGAGGGTGAGCCGGGTCAGGAGGTTGGGTGTGTCGGCCATGGCACCACGGTAGGGCGAGGGGCGCCGGTCGGCCCCCGGTGTCGGCGCATTTGGCCGGTCCGCTCTCTCCTCGGCCGGTAGCCGCCACCGGGTCGGCGCGGCTGGGTCGGCGCGGCCGGAATTCCTCCGCGTCGTACGGGTGTTGGGGCATGCGTACGGAGCACCGCCCAGAGCACGAAGGAGCACCCGACCGTGACAGCCAGCCTCTCGGACGAGCTGAAGAAGTACATCGACGAGCAGAAGGTCTTCGCGACCGTGGCGACCATACTTCCCGACGGGCAGCCGCACCTGACGGTCGTCTGGATCAAGCGGGACGGCGAGGACCTGGTGTTCTCCACCACCGCGCAGCGCATGCAGGGCAGGAACCTCGCCCGCGACCCGCGGATCACCGTGATGATCAACCCGCCCGAGAACCCGTACACCTACGCCGCCGTGCGCGGCACCGCCACCCTCACCCCGGACACCACGGGGGAGCTGGCGGACGAGCTGGCGCGCAAGTTCACCGGCCAGGACTTCGCCTCGTTCATGGGCGGGAACGCCGCCGACGGCGACCGGCTCATCGTGCGCGTGACGCCCGCCAAGGTCACTGGCCGCCTCTGACGCGCGCCCCCGGAGACACCCGTCCGGTTTCGGATTATCCGGTACGGATCCAGTTGTACGCTGGCGGCATGACCGCCATGTCGCCCGCACGCACCGAGCCCGACCTCTCCTACCTCCTCGACCACACCAGTCACGTCCTGCGCACCCGCATGTCGGCCGCGCTCGCCGAGATCGGCCTGACGGCCCGCATGCACTGCGTCCTGGTGCACGCCCTCGAGGAGGAGCGCACCCAGATCCAGTTGGCCGAGATCGGCGACATGGACAAGACCACGATGGTCGTGACGGTGGACGCCCTGGAGAAGGCCGGGCTCGCCGAGCGCCGGCCCTCCAGCCGCGACCGGCGCGCCCGGATCATCGCGGTCACCGAGGAGGGGGCGAAGGTCGCCCGGCAGAGCCAGGCCATCGTCGACCGCGTCCACGCGGAGGCCCTCGCGTCGATCCCCGACGGGGACCGCGAGGCCCTGCTGCGCGCCCTGAACCACCTGGCCGCCGGGCATCTGGCGGAACCGGTGGAGAGCCCCCGCCCGGCCCGGCGGGCACGTCAGGCGTAGAGCCGCACCGCACACACCCAAGGACCATCCCTCAATAGATAGTCTGCAACGAAACTATCTGCTACGGTCTCTCCTGTCGTCACCGCCACGCTCACCGCCGCCTCGACAGGAGAGATCGTCATGTTCATGACTTCACGGGGGACCTCGCCGGGCACCTCACGAGGCCTCGCCCTCGGTGTCATCGCCACCGGCATGCTGATGACCGTGCTGGACGGCAGCATCGTCACCGTCGCGATGCCCGCCATCCAGAGCGACCTCGGCTTCTCGCCCGCCGGCCTCAGCTGGGTCGTCAACGCCTACCTCATCGCCTTCGGCAGCCTGCTCCTGCTCGCCGGACGGCTCGGCGACCTCATCGGCCGCAAGCGGATGTTCCTGGCCGGCACCGCGGTGTTCACCGCGGCGTCGCTGCTCGCCGGCCTCGCCACCACCCCCGCCGTACTGATCGCCGCCCGCTTCCTCCAGGGCGCCGGGAGCGCGATGGCCTCCGCCGTCAGCCTCGGCATCCTCGTCACGCTCTTCACCGAGGCGCGCGAACGCGCCAAGGCCATCGCCGTGTTCAGCTTCACCGGCGCGGCGGGCGCGTCGCTCGGCCAGGTCCTCGGCGGGGTCCTGACCGACGCGCTCGACTGGCACTGGATCTTCTACATCAACCTCCCCATCGGCCTCGCCGCCCTCGCCGCCGCCGTCCCCGCCCTCCCCCGCGACCGCGGGCGCGGCCTCGCCGCCGGAGCCGACGTGATCGGCGCCCTGCTGGTCACCGGCGGCCTGATGCTGGGCATCTACACGGTCGTCAAGGTCGAGGAGTACGGCTGGTCTTCGACGCCCACGCTCGGCCTCGGCGCCCTCTCCCTCGCGCTGCTCGCCGGGTTCGTCGTACGGCAGGCCACGGCGGCGCAGCCGCTGATGCCGCTGCGGATCCTGCGCTCGCGCAGCGTCGTCGGCGCCAACCTCGTCCAAATCCTCATGGTGGCCGCGCTGTTCTCGTTCCAGGTCCTCGTCGCGCTCTACCTCCAGAAGGTCCTCGGGTACGGCGCCGCCGCGACCGGTCTCGCCATGCTGCCCGCCGCCGCGGTCATCGGCGCGGTGTCCCTGGGGGTCTCCGCCCGCCTCAACGCCCGTTTCGGCGAGCGCACCGTCCTGCTGGCGGGCCTGACCCTGCTCCTCGGCGTCCTGGGGCTGCTCGCCCGCGTCCCCGTACAGGCGGACTACGTGACCGACCTGCTGCCCGTGATGCTGCTGGCGGCCGGGTTCGGGCTCGCGCTGCCCGCGCTCACCACGCTCGGCATGTCGGACGCGAGCGAGGACGACGCGGGCCTCGCCTCCGGGCTGTTCAACACCACGCAGCAGATCGGCATGGCCCTCGGCGTCGCCGTCCTGTCCACCCTGGCCGCCTCCCGCACCGAGGGCCTGCTCACCGCGGGCACGCCCCAGGCCGAGGCGCTGACCAGCGGCTACCGGCTGGCCTTCACCGTCGGCGCGGGGCTCATCGTCGCCGCCTTCGCCGTCGCGGTCCTGGTGCTGCGCCCGGGGCGTCAGGCCCCCGGCGGGGCGAGCAGCGCGGCCGGCAGCTCGCCGGAGTACAGCACGTCGAGGCGGGAGACCGCGCGCGTGAGCGCCACGTAGAGCCGGTGGGCCCCGCGGGGTTCGGCCGCCACGATGGCGGCGGGCTCGACCACGACGACGTGGTCGTACTCCAGGCCCTTCGCGAGCGCCGCGGGCAGCACCGTCACCCGCCGGTCCGCCACCGCCGTGCCCCCCGCCTCCGCCTCCTGCGGATCCGCCACCCCCGCCTCCGCGAGCGCCCCGCGCAGCAGCTCGGCCGTCGGGCCGGTGGCGATCACGCCGACCGAGCCCTCGCGGCCGAGCGCCGCCCGTACGGCCTCGACCGTCGCGGGCACGAGAGACCCCGGCTCCACCCGGCGTACCGCCACCTCGCCCCCCGGCCGCATGGCCCGGGGGCGGGGTACGTCCACGTCCAGGCCGTCCAGCAGCCGGTTCGCGAGCTCCACGACGGCCTCCGGGACGCGGTAGCCCGCCGTCAGCGGGACCACCTCGGCGGTGGGCCGGCCCAGGTGCGCGAGCTGTTCCGGCCAGCTGCGGGCGGCCCAGGGCGTGGTGCCCTGCGCCAGGTCGCCCAGCACCGTCAGGGAGCCGAAGCCGGCGCGGCGCGCGATGGCGCGGCACTGCATCGGCGACAGGTCCTGCGCCTCGTCGACGACGATGTGGCCGTAGCCGCCGGGGCGTTCGACGAGCCCGGCGAGCTCGTCCAGGAGCACCAGGTCCGCCGCCGACCAGCGCGCCGAGCGGTACGAGCGCGGCGGCCTCGCCCAGCGGATCGCCGCCCGCTCCTCCGCCGACAGGGCGTCGTCGCACGGATCGGCCAGCACCTCGGCCAGCACCTCCTCGGGCGTCACCTTCGGCCAGCACGCGTCCACGAACGCCGTCACCGCCCGCGCCCGCTCCACCTTCCGCACCCACGCACCGCCCTTCGGCCCCGCGCGCCGCTCGGCCTGGTCCTGGAGCGCCCGCACCACCCGGCTGCGCAGCCGCTCGCGTCCCACGGCGTAGGGCGGCTCCTCGGCCCGGACGCCGGTGACCAGCCGCTCCAGCTCGTCGAGCGGCACACGCCACCGGTACGAGCCGTCGGGAACAACCAACGGCTCGGCCGGCGCGCCGACCCTGCGGTACAGCGCCCGGCGCAGCACGCCCGCCATGCGCGCGTCGTGCTTGACGGCATCCGCCTCCGGCGTGTCGTCCGCACGCACCTCGTGGCCCCGCGCGATCTCGTCCTCGACCGTCGACTGCCGTACGTCCACCTCGCCGAGCGCGGGCAGCACCTCGGAGATGTACGTCAGGAACGTGCGGTTCGGCCCGAGGACCAGCAGTCCGCCGCGCCGGATGCGCCGCGGGTGGGTGTAGAGCAGGTACGCGGCCCGGTGCAGTCCGACGGCGGTCTTGCCGGTGCCCGGCGCGCCCTGCACGCAGAGGGAGAGGGCGAGGTCGGCCCGGACGAGATCGTCCTGCTCGGGCTGGATGGTGGCCGCGATGTCCCGCATGGGCCCGACGCGGGGCCGCTCGATCTCCCCGGCGAGGATCTCCCCCGCGAGGACCTCCCCGGCGGCGATCGCACCGGCGGCGATCACACCGGCCTCGCCCTCGCCCCGGCGCCCGGCCGCCAAGTGCTCGTCCTCCAGGGCGGTGAGGTCCGCCGAGTCGCCGTCGCTGTACGGCGCCCAGCCGAACCGCCGCCGTATCCGTACGCCCTGCGGATCGCGGGCGCTCGCTTGGTAGAAGGCGCGTGCGACGGGGGCGCGCCAGTCGATGACGAGCGGCGGGGAGGCGGGGTGCTCGGCGATGCGGCGGCGGCCGATGTGGTGGCGCTGCCCGTCCGCGTGGTCGAGCCGGCCGAAGAAGAGCGGGCCGGGCCGCTCCTCGCGCAACCGCTTGGCGTGGCTGCGGAGTTGATAGCCGAGCGCCTCGGCGTCGGCGCCCGACGCGGAGACGTCCTCGCCGGTGACGACGTGGTGCTCGGCACCCTCGGCCATCCGGGTCAGCGCGGCGCGGCAGGTGTCGTGATGGGCCCGTTCCTTGCTCAGTTCATCGTCGAGTGAGGTCATTCCCCCAAGGTTAACGTAACCGAGTAAAGATAATGACTCACTCTCAAGATGGCGGAATGATGAATTCCAGCCGACCTCCGGTCAACGCGACCGGGGGCTCGTTGACACTCTCCGTATCCGGAAGCTAACTTCGCGGCGTCGTCGCCACACCAGGAGCACGAGGCTCCTCAGGGACTAGCGACGCGAAGGACTCCTTCCCAGTTGACGACTGAGACCGTCTTCGAGATCCAGCCCTTCACCCCTCCGGACACCGCCGCCGGACTGTTCACCGTCCGGCCCTACACAGCCCACTGCCAGGTGATATGCGCCGAGGGCGCCCACGCCGTCATCGGTGTCTCACCCGGCAACAGCTACTTCTCCGCCCAGCGCGTCATCGACCTGGCCCGCTGGGGCATGGCCCACTTCGAGCAAGTGGACTTCGTCTACACCGACTTGCACGTCGCCGAGATGTACGAGGCGTCCGGCTACACCGCCGAGGACGCCCGCCGCAAAGCCGTGAAGAACCTGCGCGGCGTACGGGCCAAAGTGACCAACGCCGTCGAGACCGTCGACCCCGACGGCATCCGGCTGCGCGCCCACCCCATGTCGGCGTTCCTGGACAACCCCGCCTACCGGGACATCCGCCACCACCTCCAGGACAGGCTGGACACCGACCCGGACTTCCGCAAGACGTGCGACGCGCTCGTGGACACCTTCCTCTCCTCCAAGGTCCTGGACGGGAAGGCCCCCACGGCACGGCAGCGCGAGGTGTGCGTGGAGTACGTCTGCGCCGAAGCCCCGCTCTTCCTCGACACCCCCGCCATCCTGGGCGTGCCGTCCTCCCTGAACTGCTACCACCAGCTGCTGCCGATGGCCGAGTTGCTCTACTCGCGCGGCTCCGGCCTGCGCGCCTCCCGCAACCAGGGCCACGCCATCGTCACGCCCGCCGAACACGCCCAGCCGACCCCGCCCGCACAGCGCGCCGAAGGAGACTCCGATGTCCGTTGAGACCCTGCACGACGAGCTGTACGACGAACTGCCCGACGAACTGCCGGACTTCCCCTTCTCCTGGCGCGGCGACCAACTCCCCGACGAGATAGAGCTGCTGCGCAAGGAGCCCGTCAAGCGGGTGCGGACCATCGCCGGTGACCCGGCCTGGCTGGTGTCCTCCCACGCCCTGTGCAAGCAGGTCCTGGAGGACCCGCGCTTCAGCCTGGCGGAGACCTCGGCCCCCGGCGTACCCCGCCAGTACGCCCTGACGATCCCGCCGGAAGTCGTCAACAACATGGGCAACATCACCGGCGCCGGGCTGCGCAAGGCCGTGCTCAAGGCGCTCAACCCCAAGGCGCCGGGCCTGGTGGAGTGGATGCGGTCGACCGCCGCCGACCTGGTCGAGCGCATCATCTCCGAAGGCGCCCCGGCGGACCTGCGCGGGCAGTTCGCGGACCCCTATTCGGCGGCCATGCACTGCCACATCCTCGGCATCCCGCAGGCGGACGCGCCCCGCCTGATGAGGAGCCTGGACATCGCGTTCATGAACTCGGCCTGCCCCATCACGGGCGCCAAGCTCAACTGGGACCGCGACATCGCGTACATGGTCGAGCGGCTGGACGACCCGTCGACGACCGGTCTGATGGCCGAGCTCGCGGCCCTGCGCGAGGACCCGGAGTACGACCACCTCACCGACGAGATGCTGGCGACCGTCGGCGTCACCATGTTCGGCGCGGGCGTCATCTCCACCGCCGGATTCCTCACCATGGCCCTGGTCTCGCTCATCCAGCACCCGGAGCTGAAGGCCGAACTCCTCGCCGACCGCACCAAGATCCCGGCGGCCGTCGACGAGCTGCTCCGCATCAACCTCTCCATCGGCGACGGGCTGCCGCGCCTCGCCCTGGAGGACGTCACCCTCGGCCACGTGGAGGTGAAGAAGGGCGAGCTGGTCCTCGTACTCGTCGAGGGCGCCAACTTCGACCCCGAGGTGTTCCGCGACCCGCACACCGTGGACCTCACCCGCGAGAACAACACCGCGCACCTCTCCTTCGGCGGCGGCCGGCACTACTGCCCCGCCACCGCGCTCGGCAAGAAGCACGCGGAAATCGCCCTGGAGACGCTGCTCGACCGGATGCCGGACCTTCAGCTGGCCGTCCCCATCGCCCAGCTCGTCTGGCGGACCGGCTTCATGAAGCGCATCCCGGAGCGCCTCCCCGTGATGTGGTAACCGCGGCCGGGCAGCCGTCCTTGAGGCAGTCGCCCCTGAGGCAATCGCCCTCAGGCCGCGGCCGCCGTCACTCCGCGAGGCCGTCGCGCAGCTGCCGGAACGCCAGCTCCGCGGCGGCCACCGCGTCCGGCTCCACCGCGTCGGCGCTCGCCCCCGCCGCGATCCGCCGCCAGTTCTCCTCCGCCAGGACCCGCTGTACGGCGACGATCTGGCCCGCCGCGAGCCGCGCCGCCACCCCGGCACCGAGCACCGGACCCAGCGCCGCCGCCAACTCGGCCTCCGCCTCGCCCTGGTACGCGTACAACCGCGCCACCAGGCTCGGCGTCCCGTACAGCAGCCGGTGGAAGGCGAGCACCGACGGCTCGTCGCTCAGCCCGGTCACCGGGTCGCGGCGCGCGAGCCCGTCCAGGAAGCGGCGGTGCAGCGCGCCGAGCGGGCCGGTGCCCCGGGGGCGTTCGCGGACGACGCGCGCCGCCTCGTCCCGGTGGTCGGCGAACCGGTGCAGGACAAGGTCCTCCTTGGCGGGGAAGTACCGGAACAGCGTCGGCTTCGACACCTCCGCCGCCGCCGCGACCTCCGCGACCGAGACCCGGTCGAAGCCCTTGTCGAGGAAGAGCGCGATCGCCGCCTCGGAGATCGCCTCGTACGTCTGCCGCTTCTTGCGTTCGCGCAACCCGCTCATGCGGACGAGCCTACGACCACCTCAGAACACGTCCGGGCACCACGGCCGCCGCGACGCGCGCAGCAGCAGGTCCGCCCGGGCCGCCGCGCCCGGCGCGTCCTCCGCCACCCGGCCCAGCGCGGCGAGCCGCACCGCCGACTCGTCGCCCAGGTACAGGGTGCCAAGCTCCGCGATGTCCATCGTCAGGTCGGCCGAGGCGCTCGTCGGGGCGCAGGTGGCCCCCTCCGGCGAGGCGTCCAGCCGGTAGCGGCCGCCCGCGAACCCGGCTGCGTCCCGCAGCTCCAGCACGAGGCTGCCGGACGTGCCGTACGTCCGCGACTCCAGCGCCCGTACGACGTCGAGGATCCGCACCCACAGGAAGTCGGCGTACGTCGTGACGCGGGCGGCGCGCGGGTTGGGCAGCAGCAGCGGGAGCAGGTCGTCGGGGGCGCGGTAGCCGCTCTTGACCAGGGTGACCCAGTCGACGGAGCAGACGAACCGCCACAGGGCGCGCTCGGCGGCCGGGGTGAGCGCCATCAGATCGCGCACGGTCGCGGTGTTCATGGGCTGCTTGCCGTCGTCCCAGTGGTCGTCGCAGGAGTAGGCCGCGTACCCCTCGACCTCGCCGGACGGCGAGCGGTACAGCGCGTAGAACGGTTCGGTGAACGGCTGCCCGTCCGGCTGCGGTACGGCGCCCGTGCGCGCCTGCCAGCTCAGCTCGGAGCGGCTGACCATGCCGTGCCGCACGGCCCGTACCTGGTTGTGGAGATCGGGCCCGATCTTGCGGAACTCGGGCGCGTCGATCAGGTCGATGCGGCCCCCGTCCTCCGGGCCCGACCAGCGCGGGTCGAGGCCGGCGCGCCGTACGTCGACCGTCCACTCGGTGAGCGAGGCGGCCGGTCCGTAGCCGTACCGCCCGTAGATCGGGTACTCCGCGGCGATCAGCGTCGAGACGGCCTCGCCCCGCTCCTTGGACGCCCGGAGTTCGGCGTCCATCATGCGGCTGAGCAGGCCGCGGCGCCGGTGCGTCGGAGAGACGGCGACCTGGCTCACACCGCTCGCCGCCACCGGTGCGCCGCCCACGGCGGTCAGCTCCTGGGCGAACGACCGGAAGGTGGCGACACAGCGCCCGGCGTCGAAGGCGCCCTGCGTGCGCGCCAGGTCGAAGTGCGCGAGGCGGCGCTTCACCTCCTCCTCCGGCGGGATCACCGGCGGCACCAGGAAACCGGTGCGCACGGCACGCAACCAGTCGGGGAACTCGGACTCGGTGACGGTGCGGACGTCGACGCTGCTCATGGCCGCCACGCTAGGCGGCCACTCGTCTCCGACGCACCGGGTTTTAGGCCCCGGCGTCTTGGAACGCGGCGTCTCAGTCAGAACGCGGCGCGCACCGCCCCGACCCGCTCGCCGCCGCCGAGCAGCGGCGCGTCCGCGATCCGCGCGAGTACGGGCGTGGTGCCGGCGTCCAGGCCCAGCAGCTCCAGGCCGCGCGCCAGGACCGGGCCCATCGCGCGCGCCGAGCCGTCGTCGATCTTGAAGGCGAGGGCGCGGCCGTTCGCCAGGGCGACCGCCTGCACGGCCTCGGCGCCCATCTTCGACAGCGCGCCGGGCACCTCCCGCATCAGCCAGGTGTCCGGGCGCCGGGTCCCCGCCACGTACTCGGGGTACGCGCGCATCGCGTCCGCGACCCGCCGCTGGGGCGTGCCGGGCTCGGCGAGCACGTACGAGCGGAACGCGCGGGCCAGACCCACCAGGCTGATCGCCATCAGCGGCGCGCCGCACCCGTCGGTGCCGACGGTGTCGACCGTCTCACCGGAGGCCGCCTCGACCTCGGAGTGGATCAGCCGCTGGAGCGGGTGGGCGGGGTCCAGGTAGCCGACCGGGTCCCAGCCGTTCTGGGCGCAGGCGGCGAGCATCGCGGTGTGCTTGCCGGAGCAGTTCATGGTGATCCGCTCCCGGACCCGCCCGCCGGCCAGGTAGGCCTCCGCCTCCACCGGGTCCAGGGGCAGGTCGGGCGGGGTCTGGAGGTCGGCCTCGGTCAGCCCGTACTCGGCGAGCATCTTGCGTACGAGGTCGAGGTGGAACGGTTCGCCGGAGTGGCTCGCGGCGGCCAGTGCCAGCCGCTCCCCGCTCAGGTCGAGCCCGGCGCGCAGCAGCGCGGCCGCCTGCATGGGCTTGTTCGACGAGCGCGGGAAGACCGGCGCCGTCACGTTCCCGGCCGTGAACTCGATGGTGCCGTCCTCGGCCAGCACCACCAGCGACCCCCGATGATGGCCCTCGACGAAGCCCGACCGGACGACCTCGGCGAGGACCGGAGGTATGGAGGCGTTGGCGGAGGTGGAGGTCATGACGGTGGCCTTCCGGGACGGAACGAGACCCGCGAGCCCGCGAGCCCGTGTCGAGGAGCTCCTTCGGGAGAGGGAAGCTCCTCCGGGAGACTCGGTCGCGAGACTCAGCTGAGCAGGTCGTCTACTTGTGCTTCGCCTTCACGGTACCTGCGGGCGATCTCGGCGCTGCAGTCGTCTGCGGTCCGCTGGAGCTGCTGCCGGCGCCGGGACACCTGTTGTTCGTAGCGTGCCAGACGTCCCATCGCGGCGCGCAGCTCTTCGTCCGTTCGGGCGGTCAGGTCCGACAGCTCGACGTCGGCGAGCATCTCGGCGGCCAGCCGCCGGTACGTCTCGCCGCGCGGCGTGGAGACCGTGACGTGGCGGGCGGAGGAGCGGTGCCGCGAGGGGGTGTCGGCGAGGATCTCGGAGAGCCGGTCCACCACCGGGACCTGCGTGCCGCCGCGCCGCGCGAGCTCGGCCCGCAGGATGTCGATCCGGCCCTGGAGCAGCCGTCGTACGTAGCTGAGGTCGGCCTCGTCGCCGTGCGCGTCGCGCCGCAGGGCGCGCAGCTCCGGCAGGCGCAGCGCCTTCAGGTCGGGGTGCCCCACCTCCGGCAGGACGGTCTCGGCCGGCGTGCGCGGCCCCGGCGGCCTGAGGTGGACATGGTGTACGGCATGCGGTGGCGTTGGCGTCTGCCCGGCGCCCGATGTGCTCATGGTGATCCGTCCCCTCGACCGGTGCGCAGCCGCACCGCCTGACACGCATGGTGCCACTCCCGCATGCGATGCGCAGGTGCACTGCACCCGTTCGGCCCCGTTACGTTGGTACGCATGCGTGCAGTGGTGCAGAGGGTCGACGGCGCGAAGGTCGTCGTCGCGGGTGAGACCGTCGGCGAGATCGTCGGCGAGGGATTGTGCGTGCTGGTGGGCGTCACCCACGAGGACACGGTGGAGAAGGCGGCGCAGCTGGCCCGCAAACTGTGGTCGGTGCGGATCCTGGAGGGCGAGAAGTCCTGCTCGGACGTGAACGCGCCGCTGCTGGTGATCTCGCAGTTCACCCTCTACGGGGACGCCCGCAAGGGCCGCCGCCCCACCTGGAACGCGGCGGCGCCCGGCGAGGTGGCCGAGCCGCTGGTGGACGAGGTGGTGGCGCGGCTGCGGGAGCTGGGGGCGCGGGTGGAGACGGGCCGGTTCGGAGCGGACATGCGGGTCTCGCTCACAAACCACGGCCCGTTCACCGTCATCGTCGAGGTCTAGGCCCTGAGGGCCCTCAGGTCCCTAAGGCTCGACGACCGTCTCCTGGGCGGCCGCGGTGTTCCCCGCCAGCAGCTCGGCGTCCACCGGCACGTTCCGCTTGACCAGCGCGAGCGCGATCGGCCCGAGCTCGTGGTGGCGTACGGCGGTGGTGACGAAGCCCAGCTGGCGGCCCTCCTCGCCGTCGGCCTTCAGCCGGATGGGCGTACCGGGGGCGGGCAGGTGCACCTCACTGCCGTCCAGGTGCAGGAAGACCAGGCGGCGCGGCGGCTTCCCCAGGTTGTGGACGCGCGCCACGGTCTCCTGGCCGCGGTAGCAGCCCTTCTGGAGGTGGACGGCCGTGCCGATCAGGCCGATCTCGTGCGGGATGGTCCGGTGATCGGTCTCGAAGCCGAGGCGGGGCCGGTGCTCCTCGACGCGCAGCGCCTCGTACGCCCAGATCCCGGCGAGCGGGCCGTGCCCGGCCGCGTACGCCTCCAGCTCGGCGCGCGGCAGGAACAGGTCGCGGCCGTGGGAGGTCTCCCGTACGACGACGCCGTCCGGCACCTCGGCGATCGAGCCGGCCGGCAGGTGGACGACGGCGATGTCGGCGGTCCGGTCGGCGACCTCGACGCGGTAGAAGAACTTCATCGACTCCAGGTAGCCGATGAGCGCCTCCTGCGTGCCCGGTTCGACGTGCGCCCAGACCGTCTCGCCGTCGTCGACCAGGTAGAGGGCGTGTTCGATGTGTCCGTTCGCGGAGAGGATCAGCGCCTCGGTGGCGTGCCCGGCCGGGAGCTCGCTGACGTGCTGCGTGAGCAGCAGGTGCAGCCAGCTGAGCCGGTCGTCGCCGCTGACGGCGACGACGCCGCCGGGGGGGGGGGGCTCCAATCCGGTTGCCGGGGGGGGGGGGCGCGGCTCACCGGACAGGTGGGGCGAGTGG
>NZ_JBEXNO010000043.1:22122-67329 GCF_040611175.1 Streptomyces sp. NPDC003036
CATGTTGGCGACTGACGGGCCCTGGTGGTTCTTGGTGACCCAGTCGATGCCCGCGACGACCTGCTCGGTGGTGCACGCCTCGGTGGCTGAGGTCCACCATGCCTTTGCCGTCGGCGAGGGCGCGCTGCTCACGGAACAGGTCGCCGTAGTGCGCGGCGACCCCTTCGTCGCGTCCCTCGGCGGGCACCGCGCCGGGCAGGGACAGGAGAGGGCTCTTCATGGCAGCAAGCCTACGACCCGTACTACGAACCGCTGGTCGTACGTTTCGCCGTGCAGTCCCGGCACCGCCCGAAGATCGCGAAGTGCTTCAGGTCGGTGTCGAAGCCGAAGGTCTCGCGGAGCTTCCCGGTGAACTCGGCGGCCACCTCCACATCCGCCTCGATGACCTCCGTACAGTCCCGGCACACCAGGTGCAGGTGGTGGTGGCGGTCGGCCAGGTGGTACGTCGGGGCGCCGTGCCCGAGGTGGGCGTGGCTGACAAGTCCGAGCTCTTCCAGCAGCTCCAGCGTCCGGTAGACGGTGGAGATGTTCACGCCGGAGGCGGTCTTGCGGACCTCGGTGAGGATGTCGTCGGGCGTCGCGTGCCCCAGCGCGTCCACCGCTTCCAGGACAAGCTGGCGCTGGGGAGTCAGCCGGTAGCCGCGCTCCCGCAGATCGCTCTTCCAGTCGGTGCTCACCACGCGCTCCAGTGTAGGAGCACCGACCGCCGATTCACCGGGCCTACTTGAAGAAGGCGATGCCGTCGTCCGGCAGGTCGCCCAGGTCCTTGGCCCACGCCGCGACCTCGTCGGGCGTGACGACCTTCTTCAGGTGCGCCGACATGTACGGCCGCAGCGGCACCTCGGGCGTCGACTTCTCGCCGACCCACATCAGGTCGCCCTTCACATAGCCGTACAGCCGCTTGCCACCGCTGTACGGGCCCGAGGCCGCGGTACGCGCGACGGCGTCCGTGACCAGGTCGATCTGCGGCTTCTGGTCGGCGAGCTCGCCGTACCACACCTCGACGACGCCCTGGTCGCGCACCATCACGATTTCGACCTTGCGGTCCTTGTCGATGCGCCAGTAGCCGCTCTCGCTCTCCAGGGGGCGGACCTTCTGGCCCTCGGCGTCCAGGACCCAGGTGCGGGAGGTGTACTCGATGAAGTCCCGCCCGTCATGGCTGAAGGTCACGGACTGACCGAAGTTGCACTTCTCGGCACCGGGGAAGTCGGAGACACCCGCGCCCTCCCACGTACCCAGGAGGAACGCGAGGGGAACGAGGTCGGGGTTCAGGTCGGACGGGATCTCGATCATGAGCAGCTCTGTCGGTCGGTGGGAGTGGTCAGCGCTGGCCCTGGTACAGCTTCTTCACGGTCAGGGCGGCGAAGGCGACGACGCCGACGCAGACCAGGACCAGCAGGGCGGAGAAGAAAGCCTCAAGCACGGGTGCTCCTCGGTGAGCGATGTGGGTGAAGAAGGGGCCGGCTCCCAGCGTAATGGGTGGGACCCGGCCCCTCGGTGTGAGGTGCGTCCGACGCCCGCGTCAGCCGAGGAGCTGGTTCTGCAGCACGACCGTCTGGTGGAACGGCACCTCGGCGGTGTCGCCCTTGCGGGACTGCACGATCATCGCGACGGTGTCGCCGGCGACGATGTAGGCGAGCCGGGTCCGCTCCGGCCCGTACGGCGCCTTCTCGACGTACGCGTGCGAGGTCGTCCCGGGCACCACGTCCTGGCTGGGCCACTTCTCGTCGGGCGCGAGGTCCGGGGAGCCGGCCAGGGGCTTCCCGGCGGCGGCACCGAACTCCAGGTCGACGTCCTGGAAGGCCTGGGTGAAGGCCACCGAGTCGAATCGCAGCAGGTGGATACGGGTGGAGGTGCCGTCGGGCATGGTCCAGCCGCGGGCGACGACGTGCCGGACGGCGTGCTCGGTGAGCGCCTGCTGGAGCGCGGGCCGCTCGTCCTTCTCGTACTCGGCGAGGTACTGGCCGACGGTCGTCCAGCCACCGTTCAGTTTCTTGTCGACGGTGGCGCCGGCGGGCGCGGGCAGCAGCAGCTTGCGCAGGTCGGCGTGGTGGGCCTCGGCCTGGTTGCCGTCGGTGAAGGGACGCGGGGAGCCCTGGGGCAGCGCGGGGAGCGTCAGCTTCGGGTACTCCCAGCGCCCGTCGTGCTCGGTCGCGAGCCCCGGCACCTCGTGCCGCTCCATCCCGCTGATCCCGTACGCCGTCCCGGCCCCGAGCCCGCCGCACACCACGGCAGCGGTGACCCACCGCCCCACAGCCCGCAGGACCCTTCGCGTACGGACGCCGGTCGTGGGGTCCGTCGCGATCGGTGCGGTGTCGTCCGTCATATGTACTCCCCCGGGGACGCGATGTGGTCGAGCTGGTCCTTGACCAGATCGGCCACTTCCGAGCGGTCGAGCGGCTTCGTGCCGTACGCCTTGACGGCCACTTGGAGATCGTTCGCGTACGAGGCGCAGTGCATCGACTCCAGGGCCGCGTCCCCGCCGTCCTTCTTCAGCGGCCGCACAAAGCAGCTGGCCTTCTTGTGGCCCTCGATCTTGGGGCCCTTCTTCATGTCCAGTGCCTCGGCCAGGTCCGTTCGGAGCTGGTGCAGGTCGTGGATCTCCTTCGTGTCCTTCATCCGCACGATCTGAACCTCCAGGACCAGGTCGTTGCCGTACGAGACGTACGAGCGCATGGCGATGCCCTGGACGCCCAGCTCGTCGATGCGCTTGTCGAAGGCGCGGCGCTTCTTGCCGGCCAGTCCGCGGCCGGACTCCTTGATCAGGGCCGTGGCGGCCTTGCCACTCAGCTCGCCGTCGTTGCCGTAGTCGGCGATGTCCGGGCCGAGGTGGTACGACTCCGGCACCGGCATCAGCAGCTTGCCGAGCGGCGTGTGCGCGCGGCCCTTCTCGAAGCCGGCCGCCGGGTCCTTGGCGTTGGCCTCCTTGGGCCCCGACCACAGCGTGGTGGTGACGCTCCGGTCCGCCGTGTCGACCGTGTGCCGCGTGTACGCCAGCCCACCGCCGACCGCGCCCAGCACCAGGGCCAACGGCAAGGCGATCCCGAAGACATTGCGGGCCCTGCCCGGTGTCCGGCGCGGCTCGTGCTCCTCGTTCACAGGCGCTCCAGCTGTTGTTCGGCGAGCTTGCGGATGACGTCCTTGCCGATGCGCTCCGTGTCGAAGACGTCGATGTCGACCATCACGTCACCTCGGTGGAAGATCGCCCGCGCCCGGTACATCGGGAGGTAGCCGGGCTTGTTCTTGACGGGGTACAGGTAGTAGCGCCCTTCGGTGCTGCCGTTGATCGGATCGCCGTCGTTGCCGGCTCCGTTCTTGTCCTCGGGCATGTAGGCGCGCTGACCGGAGGCGTGGAGGGCGGCGCCCCGCTGGTACCCGGCGTGGAACTGCACGAGCTTGATGGTGGTGTCGCGGTGCTCTTCCTCCGACCAGCCGGCGATGGCGATCCGGCGGAGCCCCTGTCCGACGAGGTTCTCGAACATGTAGTCCTCGTCCTTGAACTCGAGCGCGTAGTCCACGGGGTCAAGCCAGCCGTCGCCCACACTCCAGTTGTCCAGGTCGCGTGCGCCCTTCGGCCGCGGCAGCAGCAGCTTCCGGAGGTCGCCCTCCGTCCGGACCGCGCGGTCCTCGGCGGCGCTCAGCGGCCTCGGCTCCTGGCCCTTGGGCAGGGGCTTCGCCGGGTAGGCGAGGCCCGGCTGGTTCAACGGCGGAAGCGGTGTCGGCGGACGGTCGGCCTGGATCCGGTAGCCGGTGGCCGTGCCGCCGACGATCCCGATGACGGCCGCCGCGGCGATCAGGAGCGCCGTACGGCCACGCCGACGGCGCTGCGCCGGTCTTTCTTCGATGTCCAAGAGGTCCCCCCACGAGACCGGTGAAGTGCGGGCTCGGATACCTGCACACATCACTGACATGTACAGGCAGCGCAGGGTTGTACGCGCGCGGATTACAGTTCCGCGTATGGCGAAGAAGCTCGTGATCAAGGTGACCGCCGGGGCCGACGCCCCCGAGCGGTGCTCGCAGGCGTTCACGGTGGCGGCGGTGGCCGTGGCCAGTGGGGTGGAGGTCTCGCTCTGGCTGACCGGCGAGTCGTCGTGGTTCGCGCTGCCCGGGCGCGCGGCCGAGTTCGAGCTGCCGCACGCCGCGCCGCTGCCCGATCTGATCGAGTCGATCCAGGCGAACGGGCGCATCACGCTGTGCACGCAGTGCGCGGCACGCCGCGAGATCACGGAGCAGGACGTGCTGGAGGGCGTGCGCATCGCGGGCGCGCAGGTCTTCGTCAGCGAGGCGATGGCCGAGGGGACGCAGGCGCTCGTCTACTGAGCCCTACGGGCGCTTCCGCTTGCCGTCGAGCTCGTCCCACCACTCGTCGGACTTCGGGTCGCCGGACGGGTCGTCCCACCAGCGGTCGTCCGGCCCGCGCCGGTTCGCGATCATCGCGGCGACGGGCGGGATGACCATGGCGACGAAGCACATCGCGACCGCTGCCGTGACCGACCACAGCCGGACGACGGCCCAGGCGCCCACGAAGAGCACCAGGCAGGCCGTCATCAGCGTGAAGTAGACACGCCTGCGCCGCGCCAGCATGTAATCAGCGTACGACCGAAGGGCCGCACCTCGGTCCCGGTAAGCGTCCAACCCCCAGGAGGTGCGGCCCTTCGGCCGGTATGTGTGACGTCGCCGTCAGAGCGTCGTCGCCGTCAGACCGCGATCGCGACCTCGGCCAGGCCGCCCTGCTGCGCGACGACCGTGCGGTCGGCCGTGGCGCCGGGGACCAGCGCGCGGACGGTCCACGTGCCCTCGGCGGCGTAGAAGCGGAACTGGCCCGTCGCGGAGGTCGGGACCTCGGCGGTGAACTCGCCGGTCGAGTCCAGCAGGCGGACGTAACCGGTGACGGGCTCGCCGTTACGGGTCACCTGGCCCTGGATCGTGGTCTCACCGGGCTTGATCGTCGAAGCGTCCGGGCCGCCGGCCTGTGCTCCACACATGGGTACTCCTGAGGGGTGTGAGGGGTGGACGGGAGGTCCGGGATTACTTGTTGGCGCCGAGCTCGATCGGCACGCCGACGAGGGAGCCGTACTCGGTCCACGAGCCGTCGTAGTTCTTGACGTTCTCCTGGCCGAGCAGCTCGTGCAGGACGAACCAGGTCAGGGCCGAGCGCTCACCGATGCGGCAGTAGGCGATGGTGTCCTTGGCCAGGTCGACCTGCTCCTGGGCGTAGAGCTCCTTGAGCTCCTCGTCGGACTTGAAGGTGCCGTCGTCGTTGGCGTTCTTCGACCACGGGATGTTGCGGGCGCTCGGCACGTGGCCGGGGCGCTGCGACTGCTCCTGCGGGAGGTGCGCCGGGGCGAGCAGCTTGCCGCTGAACTCGTCGGGGGAGCGCACGTCGACGATGTTCAGGCTGCCGATGGCGGCGACGACGTCGTCGCGGAAGGCGCGGATCGAGGTGTCCTGCGGCTTGGCCTTGTACTGGGTGGCCGGGCGGTTCGGGACCTCGGAGCCGTCGACCAGGTCGCGGGAGTCGAGCTCCCACTTCTTGCGGCCGCCGTCGAGCAGCTTGACGTTCTCGTGGCCGTACAGCTTGAAGTACCAGTAGGCGTACGCGGCGAACCAGTTGTTGTTGCCGCCGTAGAGGACGACGGTGTCGTCGTTGGCGATGCCCTTCGCGGACAGGAGCTTCTCGAAGCCCTCCTGGTCGACGAAGTCGCGGCGGACCGGGTCCTGGAGGTCCTGCTTCCAGTCGATCCGGACGGCGTTCTTGATGTGGTTCTTGTCGTACGCGGACGTGTCCTCGTCCACCTCGACGATGACGACCTTCGGGTCGTCGATGTGGGCCTCGACCCAGTCGGCGTCTACCAGGACGTCGCTGCGGCTCATGCTTTTCTCCTCCGGGGCAGTGTGCGGCGGGGTGTGGCGGGTGGTGCCGGCCGGCCGTCGGTCGCTCGTCGTGTACGGGGTACGCGGGTACGGGCGCGCTCGTCGGCTGCGTTCGGCACGGGGGATGGGCCCGAGGTGCTCAAGGGCCCGGGGAAGGCGGGAGGTTGGGGTCCCGCTCAGACGGAGCGACAGAGCATGGCGGCGACGCGGCACAGGTCTACTGCCCGCCGCTTCGTGAGGTCCGCCTGTCGCTTCATGGGTCAGATCGTAGGGACGGACGGGCGGCCGTGTCACCGGCGTGTCGCATTTCGAGACGCGATCGTCCGCGATGTGGGATGAGGTAGGGCCCCGGAGCCTCCCCGGCCCCGCGCCTCTCAGGCCGTCGTCGCAGGTGGTTTACGGAGCGGACGCCGCCGTCTCACCATGTGGCCACGGCCCCCTGGAGCTCGCTCGTCAGCCCGCCAGGACGACGTTCGTGCCGGTCAGCGTGATGACGACGCCCTCGGCCGTCGCCTCGACCTTCTGGAGCTTCAGGCCGGCCGGCAGGCCGGCGACCGAGCGGTCGAAGTCCGTGCGCTCGCGGACCCGCTCCTCCACGCCGGGTATGCCCTCGCCGGGCACCTCGTCGGCGCGGACCCGGATCGTGTCGCCGTCGGCGATGCTCACGGTCGACAGCACGCTGCGCGTGACGCTGCCCAGCACCGGGACCTGCACCGAGCCGGTGACCTTCACCTTGCCGTTGCCGCCGTAGCCGACGGTGACGTCCTCGCCGGACGCCTTGGCGAGCTCGGCGTACGAGACGCGCGCGGTGCCGGTGGCGGTGGCGGCGGTGGCCGTGGAGAAGTTGCTCCCCAGCCGTACGTCGTGGAGCGCGGCGGTCATCCGGGCGATGTGCAGCGTGCGGCCGCCGGCCTGCGCCTCGACGCCGTTGAGGGTGACGTCCACCTCGTCGAGCTCCTTGCCCAGCACCTGCGTCAGGAATGGGAAGCCCTTGATGGAGACGTCCGCCGAGCCGCCGCCCACGCCCCGCTGGGCCTGGATCTTGCCGGCCACCTCGCCCTCCGCGTAGTTCAGCGCCAGCCGGTCCGCGGCGATGAAGAGGCCACCGAGTACCACGGCGGTGATCAGCAGTATTCGCAGTGCTCGCATGGTTCGGTGATCCCCCACCCTTGTCGCGCCCGGCCCCCCGTCACGTCATGATCGACGTACGGGATCGTTCATTGGTTCCCTCACGAAAAGCCGCGGCCGTCAGCCGCAGCCGTCACACCAGCACGCGCCCCAGCAGGTACACGGCGGGCGCGGCGACCGCGAGCGGCAGCGCCACCCCGGCCGTCATGTGCACGAAGCGCGACGGGTAGTCGTAGCTCGCCACCCGGTGGCCGACCAGCGCGCAGACCCCCGCGCCGAGCCCCAGCAGCGCGCCGCCGAGCGGCCCGGCACCGACCGGCCCCCCGGCGGCGGCCCCGGCTCCGGCGGCCGCCAGCAGGCCCCCGAGGAGCGACACGGCACCCGGCAGCGGCAGCGCGCGGACGAGCACCGCGGCCGCGGCCGCGAGGGCGCCCACGACCACCGCGTCCGGCGCGGCGGCGAGGTACCCGGCCGCGACGACGGCCAGCGCCGACGAGGCCACCGTGGCCATCAGCCCGTACCGCCGCTCGTCGGCGCCCGCGTGGCTGCGCAGCTGGAGCACGAGCACCAGCAGCACCCACACCCCGAGGGTGCCGAGGATCGCGACGGGCGCGTGCTCCTCACCGGCGGCGAGCAGCGCGATGTCGGCGGTGACGCCGCCCGCGAAGGCGAGCGCGATGCCCTGCCGGGCCGGCCACATGCCGTTGAGCCGGAACCATCCGGCGGCCGTGACGGCCTGGAGCAGCACCAGCGGGACGAGGAGCCCGTACGGGGAGAGGGCGGCGCCCGCGGCGAGCAGGACGCCGAGCAGCGCCGTGAGCGCGGCCGGCTGGACACCGGGCTCGATGATCGGCGAACGGCCCTCGGCGCGGGCGCGCTGGGCGGCGGTCATCCGGGCGTTGCCCAGCGTGGTGGGCGCGCCGTACTCGGGGACCTCCGCCACCGCGGGGGCCGGTTCGGGCGCCACCGGGCGCAGCATCGTCGTCGGGGTGTCGTACGGCATTTCCGGCGGCAGCGGGTACGAGACCGGGGGCTGGGCCTGGGGGTGGGCCGGAGGCTGGGCCTGGGCCGCCGCCTGCTGCTGCTCCTGCACGCTCGGCTGGTAGTTCGTGTCCCAGGTCTGGCCCTGCCACGTCTGCGCGACGCCGGGCTCGGGCTCGGGCTCCTGGTAGCCGTACGCCTGATGCCCGTACGCCTGCTGCTCGTACGACGGACCGCCGTACGACGACTCGCCGTACGGCGGGTACTGCTGGTCGCTGCTGCTGCTCATGGTGTGCGGTTCACCCTCCTGCGAACGGCGGGAGCACCTCGACCGTGCCGCCCTCGGCCAGCCGTACGGTCTCATGCGCCCGGGTCCCGACGGGGTCGCCGTCGACCAGGAAGGAACACCGCTGGAGCACGCGGGCGAGCTCGCCCGGGTGCCGCTCGCGCACGGCCTCCAGCGCCTCGGCCAGGGTCTCCGCGGCGTACGGCTCCTCGGCGGTCCCGGCGGCGGCCTTGGCCGCGGCCCAGTAGCGGATGGTCCCCGCTGCCATAGCGGCACTCCTCTCGTCGGCCTCATCGGCCTCGTCGGCATCCATGATGGGCTATGCCGCCGACAGCCAGTCCGCGAGCCGGGTGAGGAGGGCGTCGTCGGCGGCGTTCTCGGCGTGGCCCATGCCCGGCTCCAGCCACAGCTCGGACGGTCCGGCCGCCGCCAGCATCCGCGGGTGGTCCAGCGGGAAGTACGGGTCGCGGTCGCCGTGCACGATCAGCAGCGGCGCCGGCGCGATCAGCGGCACCGCCTCGACCGGCGGCATCGGCACCGGGTCCCAGTCGCGGTCGTGGATGCGGGTGCGCAGCCCGTAGCGGCCCACCAGGCGCCCGGCGGGCCGGGTCACCACCCAGTGCAGCCGGCGCATCGGAGCCGTACCCCGGTAGTACCAGCGCGCGGGAGCGCTCACGGCGGCGACCGCGTCCGCGCGCGCCCTCGGGTCGTCCCGGTACAGCGCGCCGTGCCGCAGCGCCACCGAGCCGCCCATGGAGAAGCCGACCGTCACCACACGCGTGTACCCGAGCTCCCGCGCCCAGCTCACGGTCGCGGCCAGGTCCAGCACCTCGCGGTCGCCGACCGTCGAGCGGCCGCCGGAGCGGCCGTGCCCCCGGAAGGAGAAGGTCACCACCGCCGCGCGCCGCGAGAAGGCCCGCGCCGCCCGCCGGACGGCCGGCCGGTCCACCGAGCCGGTGAAGCCGTGGGCGACAACGATGGCCGTGTCCGTCACACTGTCCCTATGGCCCATATGCGGCTCGTGTACCGCTTCGATACGGATCCCGTCGGGGGTACGGAGGGTGGCGCGCAGAAGTCCAGGAGTGACCGAGGAAACATCCGCGATGTGAAACGCACCCTCTGCCTCGGATCCCATGTCGGCTATTGTGCTGGGAAGAGGATCCGGGCGAAGCAGCCCCCGGGTCCTTTTGTGTTTTGCCACCGTTGTTACAGGCGGATGAACAAAGGCTCTCTGGGCGCGGGAGTCGACAGCAGTGCCACAGGACGTCCTCGCAGGGACCGAGGAGGAACCGACGTTATGGGCGAGCGAACCGTGCACGACCGAGGAACGACGACCCGGGCAGGTGGGGCGTCGCGATGAGCTCTCTGCTGCTCCTGACCAATGCCCTCCAGCCGTCCACGGAGGTGCTCCCCGCCCTCGGACTGCTGCTGCACAACGTGCGCGTGGCGCCCGCCGAGGGCCCCGCACTCGTCGACACCCCCGGTGCCGACGTGATCCTCGTCGACGGCCGCCGCGACCTGCCGCAGGTGCGGTCGCTGTGCCAGCTGCTGCGCTCCACCGGGCCCGGCTGCCCGCTGATCCTGGTCGTCACGGAGGGCGGACTGGCCGCCGTCACCGCCGACTGGGGCATCGACGACGTCCTGCTGGACACGGCGGGCCCCGCCGAGGTCGAGGCGCGGCTGCGCCTGGCGATGGGCCGCCAGCAGATCACCGCCGACGACTCCCCGATGGAGATCCGCAACGGCGACCTGTCGGTGGACGAGGCGACGTACAGCGCGAAGCTGAAGGGACGGGTCCTGGACCTGACCTTCAAGGAGTTCGAGCTGCTGAAGTACCTCGCCCAGCACCCGGGCCGGGTCTTCACCCGCGCCCAGCTCCTGCAGGAGGTCTGGGGCTACGACTACTTCGGCGGCACGCGGACGGTCGACGTCCACGTACGGCGGCTGCGCGCCAAGCTGGGGCCCGAGCACGAGTCGCTCATCGGAACCGTCCGGAACGTCGGCTACCGGTTCGTCACCCCGGAGAAGGTGGAGCGCGCGGCCGACGAAGCCCGTACGAAGGAGGCCAAAAAGGCCGCCGTCACCCGTACGGCCGACACCGAAGAGGTCGAGGAAGCGGCCGTACGACCTGCCCAGAGGTAGGTCACCCCGCGTAGACTGCGGCGCGTGGCCAAGGTGACGCGGGACGACGTGGCACGACTTGCGGGTACTTCGACCGCGGTCGTGAGCTACGTCATCAACAACGGACCCCGGCCGGTCGCCCCGGCCACGCGCGAGCGGGTACTCGCAGCGATCAAGGAGCTGGGCTACCGGCCCGACCGGGTCGCCCAGGCCATGGCCTCGCGGCGCACGGACCTCATAGGCATGATCGTCCCCGACGCCCGGCAGCCGTTCTTCGCGGAGATGGCGCACGCGGTCGAACGGGCCGCCGCCGACCGCGGCAAGATGGTCCTCGTCGGCAACTCGGACTACCGCGACGAGCGCGAGCTGCACTACCTGCGGGCCTTCCTCGGCATGCGGGTCGCCGGCCTCATCCTGGTCAGCCAGGGCCCCAGCCAGCGCGCCGCGCAGGAGATCGAGGCGTGGGACGCCCGCGTGGTGCTGCTGCACGAGCGGCCCGAGGCCATCGACGACGTCGCGGTCGTCACGGACGACATCGGCGGTGCCCAGCTCGCCGTCCGCCACCTGCTGGAGCACGGCCACGCGTACGTCGCCTGCCTCGGCGGCGTCGAGTCGACCCCGGCGGTCGGCGACCCGGTGGCCGACCACGAGGAGGGCTGGCGCCGCGCGATGCTGGAGTCCGGCCGCTCGGTGGAGGGCCGGCTGTTCCAGGCCGCGTACAACCGCTACGACGCGTACCAGGTCGCCCTGAAGATCCTGTCCGGCCCGGACCGGCCTCCGGCGATCTTCTGCTCCACCGACGACCAGGCCATCGGCGTCCTGCGCGCCGCCCGCGAGCTCCGCCTCGACGTCCCCGGCGACCTCGCGGTCGCGGGCTTCGACAACGTGAAGGAAGCCGCCCTGACGGACCCGCCCCTGACGACGGTCTCCTCCGACCGTCCGGCGATGGCCCGCGCGGCGGTGGACCTGGTCCTCGACGACGGGCTCAGGGTGGCGGGCTCGCGCCGGGAGCGGGTGAAGCAGTTCCCGTCGGCGCTGATCGTGCGCCGGTCGTGCGGGTGTGACGGGGAGTAGGCGGCGCGCAGGCGCTCCGCGCGGCTCTTTATATGCGGCATACGGGAATCTGTCCGGACTCTTAGGGCGTCCTCAGCGTCCTCTCATGTACGGCACCGAGAGTCGTATCCATGACGGACTACTCGCAACGTGACCAGCAGCAGACGTCCCCGCCGTACCCGCCGCCGCCGGCGTACGCGCCACCCGAGTACGCCTCACCCGGGTACGCGCCCGCGCCGCCACGGCGCGAGCGGGCCCGGCGGCCCGTCGCGCTCATCGTCGCCGTCGCCATCGCGGCCGCCGGGATAGGGGGCGGGGCGTCGGCGCTGGTGCAGCAGGTGAGCCGGGGCGGGGAGGGCGCGGGGAGCGCGGTCAATGGGACCAGCGTGGCGCAGTCCAGCAAGGGCACCGTCGCCGGCGTCGCGCAGGCCGTGTCGCCGAGCATCGTCGAGATCAAGGCGGCGTCCACGGCCGGGCGGTCCACCGGATCGGGGGTGATCATCACC
This sequence comes from Streptomyces sp. NPDC003036, assembly GCF_040611175.1. Classification (NCBI taxonomy): domain Bacteria; kingdom Bacillati; phylum Actinomycetota; class Actinomycetes; order Kitasatosporales; family Streptomycetaceae; genus Streptomyces; species Streptomyces sp. NPDC003036. The sequence continues at coordinate 34,072 of NZ_JBEXNO010000043.1, forward strand.
GGCGACGGCGAGATCATCACCAACAACCACGTGATCTCCGGCGCCTCCGAGATCACGGTCCGGCTCAGCGACGGCACGACGTACGCCGCCGAGGTCGTCGGCACCGACCCCGGCAAGGACCTCGCGCTGATCAAGCTCAAGGGCGCCTCCGGGCTGAAGCCCGCCACACTCGGCGACTCCGGCAAGGTGCGCGTCGGGGACCAGGTCGTCGCGATCGGCTCGCCCGAGGGCCTGACCGGCACCGTCACCAGCGGGATCGTCTCCGCGCTCGACCGCGATGTGACGGTCTCCAAGGAGGGGGACCAGCAGCCGCAGGACCCGGGACAGGGGTGGCCGTTCGAGTTCGGCGGGCAGGAGTTCAACGGCGACACCGGCCGGTCGAAGACGACGTACAAGGCCATCCAGACCGACGCCTCCCTCAACCCCGGCAACTCCGGCGGCGCGCTGATCAACATGAACGGCGAGGTCATCGGCATCAACTCCGCCATGTACTCGCCGAGCGCCGCCACCGGGTCCACCGCCGGCAGCGTGGGCCTCGGTTTCGCCATACCCGTCAACACCGTCAAGGCCGACCTCGACGAGCTCCGCGACGGCTCCTGAACGCGTGCGAGGCTGACTCCGTGAACCTCATGAACCCCGTGAACGCACCCGCTGACGCCGAGCGCATCCTGATCGTCGACGACGAGCCCGCCGTCCGCGAGGCGCTCCAGCGCAGCCTCGCCTTCGAGGGGTACGGCACCGAGGTCGCCGTCGACGGCGTCGACGCGCTCGCGAAGATGGAGGCGTACGCGCCCGATCTCGTGGTGCTCGACATCCAGATGCCCCGCATGGACGGCCTGACCGCCGCGCGCCGCATCCGCGCCGCCCGGTCGACCGTGCCGATCCTGATGCTGACGGCCCGGGACACAGTCGGCGACCGCGTCACCGGACTGGACGCGGGCGCGGACGACTACCTGGTCAAGCCGTTCGAGCTGGACGAGCTGTTCGCCCGGATCCGCGCGCTGCTGCGGCGCAGCTCGTACGCCCGGACCGTGGGCGAGCAGCCGGAAGCGGAGGTGTTGAGCTTCGCGGACCTGCGGATGGACCTGGCGACGCGCGAGGTGACGCGGGGCGGGCGGCGCGTGGAGCTGACCCGTACCGAGTTCACGCTCCTGGAGATGTTCCTGTCGCATCCGCGGCAGGTGCTGACGCGGGAGCAGATCCTCAAGGCCGTGTGGGGCTTCGACTTCGAGCCGAGCTCCAACTCCCTGGACGTGTACGTGATGTACCTGCGGCGCAAGACGGAGGCGGCGGGCGAGCCGCGCCTGGTGCACACCGTCCGGGGCGTGGGCTACGTACTGCGCACGGGGGGCGACGGATGAGGGGCCCGCTGCGACGCTTCCACGCGCTGCCGCTGCGCTCGCGCCTCGCCCTGCTAACGGCGGTCGCGGTCGCGGTGGCGGTGGCCGCGGTGGCGGTGACGTCGTGGTTCATGGTGCGGGGCGCGCTGCTCGGCTCGCTGGACGAGGCGCTGCGGGTCAACCGGGTCGACCCGCGGGGGGTGCTGGAGGAAGTCCGGGCGGGCCGGTGCGCCCCCGACCGCACCACCCAGGACCTGTTCAAGCAGACCATCCAGGTCATCGACGCCAAGGGCAACAGCTGCGTCCTCACCGGCCAGCAGTCCGTCACCGTCACGCCCGCCGACATCGCGGTCGCCGAGGGCCGGGCGGAGGAGACCGCGCACAACGCCAAGGCGTCCGACGGCTCCGAGTACCGCGTGCTCACCTATCCGCTGGCCGGCTACTCCGGTGCCGTGTCCGTGGCCCGCCCCCTCAACGAAGTGGACGACGCGCTCGGCGATCTGACGCTCGTCCTCGCCCTGCTCGCCGGGGTCGGGGCGGTCGGTGCGGGCGCGGCCGGGCTGTGGGTGGCCCGGACCGGGCTCAAGCCCGTCGACCGGCTCACCGGGGCGGTCGAGCACGTGGCGCGGACCGAGGACCTGGCGGTACGCATCCCCGTCGAGGGCGAGGACGAGATCGCCCGCCTGTCGCGGTCGTTCAACGCGATGACGGCCGCGCTCGCCTCCTCCCGCGACCGGCAGGCCCAGCTGATCGCCGACGCCGGGCACGAGTTGCGCACGCCGCTGACCTCGCTGCGGACCAACATCGAGCTGCTGGCGCGCAGTGACGAAACCGGCCGGGCGATCCCGCCCGAGGACCGGCGGGCCCTGATGGCGTCGGTCAAGGCGCAGATGACGGAGCTGGCGGCGCTCATCGGCGACCTCCAGGAGCTGTCCCGGCCGGACGCGACCGGACCCGGCGGCCGGCTGGAGGTGGTGGCGCTGCACGACATCCTGGACACGGCGATCCAGCGGGCGCGGCTGCGCGGCCCCGAGCTGACGATCACGGCCGAGGACGTACGCCCCTGGTACGTACGGGCCGAACCGGCCGGCCTGGAGCGCGCGCTGGTCAACGTCCTCGACAACGCGGTGAAGTTCTCGCCGCCGGGCGGGACGATCGAAGTCACCCTGGTGGACGGCGAGCTGACGGTACGGGACCACGGGCCGGGCATCCCCACCGAGGAGCTCCCGCACGTCTTCGAACGCTTCTGGCGCTCCCCGTCGGCCCGCAGCCTGCCGGGTTCCGGGCTCGGCCTGTCGATCGTCGCCCGCACCGTGAGCCGGGCGGGCGGCGAGGTGCGGCTGATCCCGGTGGGCGCGCGGGAGGGCAGCGGCACCCGCGCGGTGATCCGCCTGCCGGGTGCGCCGACGCCGCCCCCGGCGGCCGCCCCCCACACGTGAGCGGGGCGGCCCGGACCTCGATGGTCCGGGCCGCCCCGCCCCGTGCTCGTACGCGTACCCGCTACGCGACGCCCGCTACTTGACGACCGTGATGCGGTCGGCCGCCGGAGGCGCGATCGGGTTCGACGGCGAGGAGTTCGCCGCCAGGTAGGCGTTCAGCACGTCCAGGTCGGACGCGCCCACCAGCTTGTTCTTGCCCTGGCCGAGCGCCGGGAAGCCGTCGCCGCCACCCGCGAGGAACTCGTTCATCGCGACGCGGTACGTCTTCGCCGGGTCGATCGGCTCACCGTTCAGCTTCACCGAGGCGGCATCGACACGGGCCGCGCCCGTCTTCGTCAGGTCGAGGGTGTAGGTGAAGCCCTTCGACACCTGGAGGATCTTCGGCGAGGCCTCGTTGGAGCCGCTGACCTGCTGCTGGAGACCCGCGATGAGCTGGGCGCCGGTCAGGTCGACGACGTTCATCATGTTGGTGAACGGCTGCACGGTGAACGCCTCGCCGTACGTCACCACCCCGTCGCCCTCGGCGCCGGACGCCTTGTACACCAGGTCCGAGCGGATACCGCCCGGGTTCATCAGCGCGATCTGCGCGCCGCCCTTGTCGGCGGGGGCGAGCCCGGCGAGCTGCGCGTCGGCGATCAGGTCGCCGAGCGGCTTCTCGTACGCCGTGGAGCCGCGGCCGTTGATGTCGGCGGAGATGTAGCCCTGCGGCTTGTTGGCGATGGGCGCGGCGAGCGCGTTCCACCGCTCGATCAGCGAGGTCATGTCGGCGGCCTTCGCCACGTCGCGCGAGACGACGCGGTTGGCCGACTTCACCGCCGTACGGACGATGTCCTTGGTCTTCCGGTCGTACGTCAGCGTCGTGTCGGTGTAGAGCTTGCCGTATGAGGACGCCGACGTGACCATGCGCGGCTTGCCGCTCGGGTCCGGGATCGTGCAGACGTACGCCTGGTGCGTGTGGCCGGTGACCAGGGCGTCGACCTGCGGGCTCAGCCTCTTCGCGATGTCGACGACCGGCCCGGAGATACCGTCGCCCGCACCCGGGCTGTCGCAGTCGTAGTTGTAGGAGGACGAGGCCGGGGCGCCGCCTTCGTGGATGAGGGCGACGATCGACTTGACGCCCTTGCGCTCCAGGACCTTGGTGTACTTGTTGATCGTCTCGACCTCGTCACCGAACTTCAGGCCCTTGACGCCCTCGGCGGTGACGATGTTCGGGGTGCCCTCCAGGGTCACGCCGATGAAGCCGATCTTGACGCCCTTGCGCTCCCAGATGAAGTACGGGTCGAGGATCGGCTTGCCGGTCTTCTCGTCCGTCACGTTGGCGGCGAGGTATGGGAAGTTCGCGCCGGGGAAGGTCTTGCCGTCCTCGTAGCAGCCGCCGGTGGGGTGGCAGCCGCCGTTCTGCATCCGGGCGAGCTCCTTGGCCCCCTCGTCGAACTCGTGGTTGCCGACGGACGTCACATCGAGCTTGAGCTTGTTCAGCGCCTCGATGGTGGGCTCGTCGTGGAAGAGGCCCGACATCAGCGGCGAGGCGCCGATCATGTCGCCGGCGGCGGCGGTGATGGAGTACGGGTGGCCCTGGCGCGCGGTGCGCAGGTGGGTGGCGAGGTACTCGACGCCGCCCGCCTTGATCTTCTCGACCCGGCCGTCCGCGTGCGTGTGGCTGACCTCGCCGGACGATCCGGCCGGGGGCTCCAGGTTGCCGTGCAGGTCGTTGAAGGAGAGCAGCTGTACGTCGACGGTGCGGCCGGAGTGGTGCCCGGCGGCCTGCACCCGGTCGTCGGCGCCCGCCGGCAGGGCTGCGACCACGGCTCCGACGGTCGCCAGTCCGGCGGCGGTGGCGAGTATCCGCGTGACCGCGCGCTGCTTCTTGTGTGTCGCTGACATCTGTCCCCTCTGGGTACGGCAAGGCGTGTGGACGGGTAGGGCCCAGCGCAGCCTAGAGTCAACGCGCGTAGCGCAACAGGGGGGAGCGGGTTACGAGCTGGTTGCCTTCCTCCGAAAGGCCCTAGGTCGTGTCGTCAAAGTCCCGTCTGCCCGGCGACGCCTGGCACGCGCATCTGCCGCCGCCTGGCCCAGCCTCCGGGCGGACGACGCTACTTTGACGACACTCCCTAGTCGTACGCTCGTCGCATGACGACTGACGCCCCCGTACCCGGCATTGAGCCCGGTCGACGTATCGACACCCTCGACGAGCTCACCCCCGCGCAGGCCCAGGACGTCCTCGACCTGCTCGCCGAGGCCGCCCGCATCGACGGGATGCAGGCCGTCTCCGAACAGGGGCGGCTCCAGCTGCGCCACGGGCGACGCGAGGGGGTCTCGCACCTGCTGCTCACCGTCAGCGGCGAGCTCGTGGGGTACGCGCAGATGGAGGACACGGACCCGGTCGAGGCGCCGGCCGCCGAGCTCGTCGTCCACCCCTCGCACCGCGGCCGTGGCCACGGGCGGGCGCTCGGCGCCGCGCTGCTCGCCGCCTCGGGCAAGCGGCTGCGCGTGTGGGCGCACGGCGGCAAGTCGGCCGCCCGCCACCTCTCCCAGGTCCTCGGGCTGACGCTCTTCCGCGAGTTGCGCCAGATGCGCCGGCCGCTCGCGCCGCTGGACATCCCCGAGCCCGAGCTGCCGCCGGGCATCACCGTGCGCACCTTCGTACCGGGCCAGGACGACGCGGCCTGGCTCGCGGTGAACGCGGCCGCGTTCGCGCACCACCCGGAGCAGGGCTCGATGACCCAGCGGGACCTGGACGACCGCAAGGAGGAGCCGTGGTTCGACCCGAAGGGCTTCTTCCTCGCCGTACGGGAAGCGGACGGCGAGCTGGTGGGCTTCCACTGGACGAAGGTGCACGCCGAGGAGCGGCTGGGTGAGGTGTACGTCCTCGGCATCAGCCCGCAGGCGCAGGGCGGCGGCCTCGGCAAGGCGCTGACGGCGATCGGCCTGCGGCACCTGGCGGCGCAGGGGCTGCCGACGGCGATGCTGTACGTGGACGCGGACAACACGGCCGCGGTGCGGGTGTACGAGCGGATGGGGTTCGCGACGCACGAGGTGGACCTGATGTACCGCTCGGAGACGTGACGTAACAGCGCTTGGAGGGCGAGGTGTTGACACCTCGCCCTCTCTTGCACCACCCTTTCACTACTTGATTAGTGAAAGGGTGGTGCAAGGACGTGGTCGCGTACCGCATCGACCGGCGCAGCGGCGTCGCCACCTACCTCCAGATCGTCCAGCAGACCAAACAGGCCCTGCGCCTGGGACTCCTGGAGCCCGGCGACAAGCTGCCCACCGCGCGCGAGGTCGTTGAGGCCACCGCCATCAACCCGAACACGGTGCTCAAGGCCTACCGCGAACTGGAGCGCGAGGGCCTCGTCGAGGCCCGCCGCGGCCTCGGCACCTTCGTACGGAAGACGCTCGGCAGCGCCTCCGCCGACTCCCCGCTCCGCGACGAGCTGGCCGCCTGGGCCGCCCGCGCCCGCGCGGCCGGGCTGGAGCGGGACGACGTGACGGCGCTCTTCGGCTCCGTACTGGAACAGACTTACGAGGGGGACGACTCATGACCAGCGCCTTCGTGGCCCACGGCCTCACCAAACGGTACGGACGGCGCAAACCCGCCCTGGACGACTGCTCCTTCCGCCTCCCGGAGAGCCGGATCTGCGCGCTCGTCGGCCCCAACGGCGCCGGCAAGTCCACGCTCCTCGCCCTGGCCGCCGGCCTGATGCGGCCGACCGCCGGCACACTCCGCGTCCTGGGCACCGACCCGGCCGCCACCCGCCACCGCGTGGCGTACGTCGCCCAGGACAAGCCGCTGTACCCGCAGCTCACCGTCGCCGACACCCTGCGCTGAGCGGGCCGGGCACCGACAAGCTCACCGGCCTGCAGGGCCTCCCCCGGGACGCCTTCCTGCTCGAGTCCGGATACGTCACCGCGCACGGCCGACTCCCGTACGACGCGTGCTGGCGGGCAACCGGCGGCCTGGACGACTGCCCCGCGAGCCTCGGCATCACCGGCTGGTACGCCGAATACCACCCCGCCTCGCACTTCTGGCCCGTCCAGCTCGCCGAGACCGACATCGTCCTCGCCCTCGCGGCCCTGGCCGCGTACGCCGCCTTCCGCGTCCTGCGCCGCCACCATGCGTAACCACCGGACCGGGGGGCGGTCGGCCCGGACGGGGGTCTGGCCGTCCGCCCCCAGCACGTCACGTAATGGTTACCGACCATTCAGAAGGGCTTGCGACGCTCAGCGAATGAAGCCCGCCGTGTCAGCGGCCCGCTCCGACGCGCTTGACCACCCCCTGGCGCGGAAGAATGGTGCCATGAGCCAGCAGCCCGCCGAGGCCGACGTCCCGATCCAGCACGCCCAGCCGTCCGTGGGGTCCATAGCCGCGCACCGACCGCACATGGTGACCGCCGGGCCCGTGTCCGACCTGGCGCCGGACCTCGACTCCGACCTGGACGCGTACGACGAGGACGGCCCCGCCGGCGAGCTGCCCCCCGGCCGCTTCCTGGACCGCGAGCGGTCCTGGCTGGCGTTCAACGAACGGGTGCTGGAGCTGGCCGAGGACCCGGCGACGCCCCTCCTCGAACGAGCGAACTTCCTCGCGATCTTCGCCTCCAACCTCGACGAGTTCTTCATGGTCCGGGTCGCCGGCCTCAAGCGCCGCATCGCCACCGGCGTGGCCACCCGGTCCGCCTCCGGGCTCCAGCCGCGCGAGGTCCTGGAGCTGATCTGGACCCGCTCGCGGGAGCTCATGGCCCGGCACGCCGCCTGCTTCCAGCAGGACATCGCCCCGGCCCTCGCCGACGAGGGCATCCACCTCATCCGCTGGCCCGAGCTGACCGAGAAGGAGCAGGCCCGGCTCTTCACCCTCTTCCGCCAGCAGATCTTCCCCGTCCTCACCCCGCTCGCCGTCGACCCGGCGCACCCCTTCCCGTACATCTCCGGCCTCTCCCTCAACCTCGCCGTCGTCGTGCGCAACCCCGTCAGCGGCCACCGCCACTTCGCACGCGTGAAGGTCCCGCCGCTGCTCTCCCGCTTCCTGGAGGCATCGCCGCAGCGCTACGTCCCGCTGGAGGACGTCATCGCCGCGCACCTGGAGGAGCTGTTCCCGGGCATGGAGGTGCTGGCGCACCACATGTTCCGCGTGACGCGCAACGAGGACCTGGAGGTGGAGGAGGACGACGCCGAGAACCTCCTCCAGGCGCTGGAGAAGGAGCTCATGCGGCGCCGCTTCGGCCCGCCGGTGCGCCTGGAGGTCGAGGAGTCGATAGACCCGTACGTCCTCGACCTGCTCGTGCGCGAGCTCAAGGTCACCGACGCCGAGGTGTACCCGCTGCCCGGACCGCTGGACCTGACCGGGCTGTTCGGGATCTCGGCGCTGGACCGGCCCGAGCTCAAGTACCCGAAGTTCGTGGCCGGGACCCACCGCGACCTGGCCGAGGTCGAGTCGGCGTCCGCGCCGGACGTCTTCGCCGCCCTGCGCGAGCGGGACGTCCTGCTCCACCACCCGTACGACTCGTTCTCCACCTCCGTCCAGGCCTTCCTGGAGCAGGCCGCCGCCGACCCCGACGTCCTCGCCATCAAGCAGACGCTGTACCGGACGTCCGGCGACTCCCCCATAGTCGACGCCCTCATCGACGCGGCCGAGTCGGGCAAGCAGGTCCTCGTCCTCGTCGAGATCAAGGCCCGCTTCGACGAACAGGCCAACATCAAGTGGGCGCGCAAGCTGGAGGAGGCCGGCTGCCACGTCGTGTACGGCCTCGTCGGGCTCAAGACCCACTGCAAGCTCTCCCTGGTCGTCCGCCAGGAGGGCGAGACGCTGCGCCGCTACTCCCACGTCGGCACCGGCAACTACCACCCCAAGACCGCCCGCCTGTACGAGGACCTCGGCCTGCTCACCGCCGACCCGCAGGTCGGCGCGGACCTGTCCGACCTCTTCAACCGGCTGTCCGGCTACTCGCGCCGCGAGACCTACCGGCGCCTGCTCGTCGCGCCCAAGTCGCTCCGCGACGGCCTGGTCTCCCGCATCAACAAGGAGATCGTCCACCACCGGGCCGGGCGGCTCGCGTACGTCCGCATCAAGGTCAACTCGATGGTCGACGAGGCCGTCATCGACGCCTGCTACCGCGCCTCGCGGGCCGGCGTACCGGTCGACATCTGGGTCCGCGGCATCTGCGCCGTACGGCCGGGCGTGCCCGGCCTCTCCGAGCACATCAGGGTCCGCTCCATCCTCGGACGGTTCCTCGAACACTCGCGGATCTTCGCGTTCGGGAACGGCGGCGAGCCCGAAGTGTGGTTTGGTAGCGCCGACATGATGCACCGTAACCTGGACCGCCGGATAGAAGCGCTGGTCCGGGTCTCCGACCCCGCGCACCGCGCCTCGCTCTGCCGGCTGCTGGAAGCGGGCATGGCCGACACGACCTCGTCGTGGCACCTCGGCCCGGACGGCGAGTGGACGCGGCACGCGACGGACGGGGACGGCCAGCCGCTGCGGCATGTCCAGGAGATGCTCATAGACGCGCGGAGGCGCCGGCGTGCTCAGCCCTGACCAAGTCACCGCGGGCGAGGTCCTGTCCCCGTACCTCCACGCCCGCGCGGGGGACTTCCTACGGAACCTGCGCCAGCACGCCGAGAGCGGCGCGGACACGGCGGGCGCCGAGGAGGCGGCACGGGGACTGCGCACCGCCGCCCGGCGCATCGGCTCCACGCTGCACACCTTCCGGCCGCTGCTCGACGCCTCCTGGGCCGACCAGCTGCGCACCGAACTGGCGTGGCTGTCCGGCCTGCTGGCGCAGGAGCAGGCGTGCACCTCGCGGCTCGTCCGCCTGGTGGACGCGCTGTCCCGCCTGACGGGCGGCGCCGAGGCGCTCGCGGTGGGCGGCGCGCGGGCCGGGGCCCTGCTGGAGCGCCGCCTGACCCTCGCGCGGACGCGCGCCCACTCGGCGGCGCTCCAGGCCCTCGGCTCGTCCCGCTTCCACGCGGTCGCCGACGCGGTGGCCCTGCTCGCCTCGGAGGTACCGCTGGGCCCGGCCGCGGCCGCCCGCGCCGGCGAGGTCCTCGGCCCGCCCGCCGAGGCCGTCGAGCGGCGCCTGCTGGACGCGGTGGCCGCGCTGCCGATGAGCCCTGCCGTGGGCGGCGAGCAGCACGACACCTCCTGGCACCACGTACGGCTGCTGCTGCGGCTGCACCGCCACGCCCAGGAGGTCCTGGGCACGGACGCGCAGCTGTACGAGGCAGGCCGCGCGCTCGACCGGCACCGGGACGCCGCGGACGCCGCGTCCGCGGCGGCGAGCGCCGCGCGCACCCCGCGCATCGCGCCGGCGACGGCGTACGTGCTCGGCGTGCTCCACGCGGACCAGCGGCACGAGGTGGAGGCGGCGCGCGTCTGCTTCCACCGCGCGTGGCAGCGTACGGCGGTGACGGCCCGGTGACGCCCCTGGTCCATGCCGCCGGCTGCGTCCTGTGGCGCCGCGTCGCGGCCGGCGGCAGCGGCACCGGCAGCGGCAGCGGCAGCGGCAGCGGCAGCGGCAGCGGCGACATCGAGGTGGCCGTCATCCACCGCCCCAAGCACGACGACTGGTCCCTCCCCAAGGGCAAACTCGACCCCGGCGAGGACCACCGGCACGCGGCCGTCCGCGAGGTGCTGGAGGAGACCGGTATGACCTGCGCCCTCGGTCCCGAGCTGCCCAAGGCCTGCTACCGGGCGGGCGACCGTCCCAAGGAGGTCCGCTACTGGGCGGCCGAGGCCACGGGCGGCGCCTTCCGCCCCAACGGCGAGGTCGACGAGCTCCGCTGGCTCTCCCCGCCCGAGGCCCGGGCGCTCCTGTCGTATCCCGTCGACCGGGACCTGGTCGACGCGGCCCTCGCGGCGATCTCCCCCGGGCGCCGCTGACCGCGCGCGGCACCGGCGACCCTCAGCTTTCCGGGCGGCCTCGCCTTTCTGGGCGGCCTCACCCTTCCGGGCGGCCTCACCCTTCCGGGGGCAACCCGCCCCGCACCACCGCCACCCTCACGAGTGGCCCCGGTGCGGCCTCCGTGCGCCCGCGTACCGGCGCACAACCCCGCGCTCCGCGCCTCGCGCCGCCGGAGCGCGCCCTCGCCTGCCCGGGACCCCGTACGACCCCGCGCGACCCCGCCGTAAACCTCACTCCCGCCGCCCACCGCGCCCCCGGGACAATGGCCCCACAGGCTCTGGCCACGGCTCACCACGGCTTCCGTCACGGTTCACCTACCGTTCACTCTCCCCCGCCAGCCATGTCACCTGATCTGCCTAATTTCGGCCGTACACGGTTACTGACACACGCCGCCACCGCGCTCACGCACGGATTCGGACGACGCCGCGGCGGCTCCTGGAAGGAACACCCAAACAGTGAAGCTTCAGCGCAAGACCGGGCTTCGCGCCACCGCGCTCGGCGCCCTCGCCGTCTCCGGCGCCCTGGTACTCACGGCGTGTGGTTCGGACAACAACACGGGCGCCCCCGACGGCGGCCAGAAGACCGGCGCCACCTCGAACATCACGTGCGACGGCGCGAAGGGCCAGCTGCTGGCCTCCGGCTCCTCCGCGCAGAAGAACGCCATGGACCTGTGGGTCAAGAACTACATGGCCGCCTGTCCGGGTGTGGAGATCAACTACAAGTCCTCCTCCTCCGGCGAGGGCATCATCGCCTTCAACCAGGGCCGTGTCGGCTTCGCCGGCTCCGACTCCGCGCTGAAGCCGGAAGAGGTCGCCGAGTCCAAGAAGATCTGCAAGTCCGGCCAGGGCATCAACCTCCCCATGGTCGGCGGCCCGATCGCCATCGGCTACAACGTCCCCGGCGTGAAGGACCTCGTCCTCGACGCGCCCACCATCGCCAAGATCTTCAACGACAAGATCAAGAAGTGGGACGACCCGGCGATCGCCAAGCTCAACCCCGAGGCCAAGCTCCCGAGCACGCCGATCCAGGCCTTCCACCGCTCCGAGGACTCCGGCACCACCCAGAACCTCGGCAAGTACCTCGGCAAGGCCGCCAAGGCCGACTGGCCGTACGAGGCCGAGAAGAAGTGGCCCGCCCCCGGCGGCCAGGCCGCGTCCGGCTCCTCCGGCGTCGCCGCCCAGGTCAAGCAGGTCGAGGGCGCCATCGGCTACTTCGAGCTGAGCTACGCCGCCTCGCAGAACATCCCGGCCGTCCAGATCGCCACCGGCGCCCCCGCCCCGGTCCCGGCCACCTCCGAGAACGCCTCCAAGGCCATCGCCGCCGCCAAGATCAAGGGCACCGGCAAGGACCTGGCGCTCGACCTCGACTACACCACCAAGGCCGAGGGCGCGTACCCGATCGTCCTGGTGACGTACGAGGTCGTCTGCGACACCGGCAACAAGGCCGACACCCTCGGCACCGTCAAGTCCTTCCTGACCTACACCGCCTCCGACGAGGGCCAGAAGGTCCTGGCCGAGGCCGGCTACGCCCCGATCCCGGCCGAGATCAACGCCAAGGTCCGCGAGACCGTCAACGGCCTGTCGTAACCGCACGCAGGGCCGGCCCGGCCGCTCGCCGGGCCGGCCCCCCACCCCATCCGGTGCACCGCCGCCAGGGGAGCCGCCACCGCGGACTTCCCCCACACAGACCGGAAAGACCATGGCTATAACGACTGACAACGCACCGGCTCCGCCGCCGGTCGCCGGGAAGCCGGGCCCCACCTCCACCGGCCGCGCGGGCGACAAGATCTTCCTCGGCCTCTCCCGCGGCTCCGGGATCCTGCTCCTGGTGATCATGGCGTCGATCGCCGTGTTCCTCAGCTACCGGGCCTCGCTCGCCCTCGCCGAGAACGAGGGCAACTTCTTCACCACCTTCGACTGGAACCCGGTCGGCGACCGCCCGGTCTTCGGCATCGCGGTCCTCCTCTTCGGCACGATCATGAGCTCGGTCATCGCGATGGTCATCGCGGTCCCGATCGCGGTCGGCATCGCGCTGTTCATCTCGCACTACGCGCCCCGCAGGCTCGCCGCGCCCCTCGCGTACGTCGTCGACCTGCTCGCCGCCGTACCGTCGATCATCTACGGCATCTGGGGCGCGCTCTTCCTGGTCCCGTACCTGGAGGGCCTGAACCTCTGGCTGGACCAGTTCTTCGCCTGGACGTACGTCTTCGACAAGACCGAGGTCGGCGTCGCGCGGACCCTCTTCACCGTCGGCATCCTGCTCGCGATCATGATCCTGCCGATCGTGACCAGCGTGAGCCGCGAGGTCTTCCTCCAGGTGCCGCGCATGAACGAGGAGGCCGCCCTGGCCCTCGGCGCCACCCGCTGGGAGGTCATCCGGCTCGCCGTGCTGCCCTTCGGCCGCTCCGGCGTCATCTCCGCCTCGATGCTCGGCCTCGGCCGGGCACTCGGCGAGACCATGGCCGTCGCCACCGTCCTCTCCCCGAGCTTCCTGATCTCGCTGCACCTGCTCGACCCGGGCGGCGGCACGTTCGCCCAGAACATCGCGGCGAAGTTCGACGAGGCCGACCAGCTCGGCCGTGACGCCCTGATCGCCTCCGGCCTGGTCCTCTTCGTCCTCACCCTGCTGGTCAACGGCGCGGCCCGCCTGATCATCGCGCGCCGCAAGGAGTACTCGGGGGCGAACGCCTGATGAGCAACGCAATCCAGGACGCGCCCGCCAAGGCCGCCCCCCGCCCCCGCAAGGACAGCCTCAGCCAGCGCCACCTGCCGCGCTGGGCCCCGGCCGCCTTCGCCGCCGTCGCCGTCGCCCTCGGCTGCGGCACCGGCGTGGCCGCCGGCCTCGAGAGCCGCATCCAGTGGGGCCTGATCTCGGCGCTCGCCTTCGTCGTCGTCTCGTACGCCGTGACCTCGGCCGTCGAGAACCAGCGCCAGGCCAAGGACCGCCTCGCCACCAGCGTGGTGTGGGTGTGCTTCATCCTCGCCGTGATCCCGCTGTTCTCGCTCATCTGGGTCACGGTCAGCCGGGGCCTGAAGGTCCTCGACGGCTACTTCCTCACCCACTCGATGGCCGGCGTCCCCGGCTTCGACGTCGGCGGCGGTGTCTACCACGCGCTCGTCGGCACGCTGGAGCAGGTCGGCCTCGCCACCCTCATCTCCGCGCCGATCGGCCTGCTGACCGCGGTCTACCTCGTCGAGTACGGCAAGGGCTCCCTGGCCAAGGCCGTGACGTTCTTCGTCGACGTCATGACGGGCATCCCGTCGATCGTCGCCGGCCTCTTCATCCTCTCCATCATGCTGATGGCCGACCTCCAGCCGTCCGGCCTGATGGGCGCGCTGGCGCTGGCGATCCTGATGATCCCGGTCGTGGTCCGCTCCACCGAGGAGATGCTCAAGCTCGTCCCGAACGAGCTGCGCGAGGCGGCGCTCGCCCTCGGCGTACCGAAGTGGCGCGTGATCCTCAAGGTCGTCATCCCGACGGCGATCGGCGGCATCACGACCGGCGTCATGCTCGCCATCGCCCGCATCGCCGGTGAGACAGCGCCGATCATGCTGCTGGTCTTCGGCAGCCAGCTGATCAACACCAACCCCTTCGAAGGTGCTCAGTCCGCGCTCCCCTTCTACATCTGGGAGCAGTACAAGGTCGGCAGTGAGGCGTCGTACGACCGCGCCTGGGCCGCCGCACTCGTCCTGATCGCCTTCGTCATGATCCTCAACCTGGTCGCCCGCGGCATCGCCCGCTGGAAGGCCCCGAAGACCGGCCGCTAAGGCCTCCTGGAAGTGATCGAAACCATGGCCAAGCGAATCGACGTCAGCGGCCTGACCGCCTACTACGGCGCCCACAAGGCGATCGACGACATCTCCATGACCGTCGAGCCCCGCTCCGTGACGGCCTTCATCGGCCCGTCCGGCTGCGGCAAGTCCACCTTCCTGCGCACCCTGAACCGCATGCACGAGGTCACCCCCGGTGGCCGCGTCGAGGGCAAGGTGATGCTGGACGACCAGAACCTGTACGCCAAGGACGTCGACCCGGTCGCGGTGCGCCGCACGGTCGGCATGGTCTTCCAGCGCCCGAACCCCTTCCCGACGATGTCGATCTTCGACAACGTGGCGGCGGGCCTGCGCCTGAACGGCAGCTACCGCAAGCAGGACCTGGCCGACACCGTCGAGCGGTCCCTCAAGGGCGCGAACCTCTGGAACGAGGTCAAGGACCGCCTCAACAAGCCCGGCTCCGGCCTCTCCGGCGGCCAGCAGCAGCGCCTGTGCATCGCCCGCGCGATCGCGGTCGAGCCGGACGTCCTGCTGATGGACGAGCCGTGCTCGGCGCTGGACCCGATCTCCACGCTCGCCATCGAGGACCTGATCAGCGAGCTGAAGGAACGGTTCACGATCGTCATCGTGACCCACAACATGCAGCAGGCGGCCCGCGTCTCGGACCGCACCGCCTTCTTCAACCTGGCGGCGGTCGGCCAGCCGGGCAAGCTGGTCGAGATCGACGACACGGAGCGGATCTTCTCCAACCCGTCCGTCCAGGCCACCGAGGACTACATCTCGGGCCGCTTCGGATAGACCGTCCGCCGGAATCCCCTTGCGGTGCTGCATGGCGGTGCCACCGCAAGGCAAAGGGCCCGCCCCCTGTCCCAGGGGGCGGGCCCTTCCGTCACTCGAAAAGCAGCCCCGCCGGCGATTGAGGCGCGGGGGCCGGGGGGCAGAGCCCCGGTTCGGGAAGGGGCGGGGTGGGGAACAGCCCCGCAGGGCCCACCGCACCCGCCCGGCACGCAGCCGTCAGCCGAACACCAGCCGCACCACACCGAAGCTCGCCGCGGCGACCAGCGCCGCCGCCGGCATCGTGATACTGCAATCCCCCGGGGGATAACCCCCGGACCCCCAGCAACACGGCCCGGCACGCAGCCGTCAGCCGAACACCAGCCGCACCACGCCGAAGCTCGCCGCGGCGACCAGCGCCGCCGCCGGCATCGTGATGAACCATCCGAGGATGATGTTCTTCGCGACACCCCACCGCACCGCGTTGACCCGCTTCGTCGCGCCGACACCCATGATCGCCGACGTGATGACGTGCGTCGTCGAGATCGGCGCGTGGAACAGGAACGCCGAGCCGAACATGATCGACGCGCCCGTCGTCTCCGCCGCGAACCCCTGCGGCGGGTCCAGCTCGATGATCTTGCGGCCCAGCGTCCGCATGATGCGCCAGCCACCGGCGTACGTACCCAGCGACAGCATCACCGCGCAGGCGACCTTGACCCAGACCGGGATCGCCTCCCCGGCGTCGTGGACGTCCGCGATGACCAGTGCCATCACGACGATGCCCATCGTCTTCTGGGCGTCCTGGAGGCCGTGGCCGAGCGCCATGCCCGCCGCCGACACGGTCTGGGCGATACGGAAGCCGCGCTTCGCCTTGTGCGGGTTCGCCTTGCGGAAGATCCACATGATCCCGCACATCACCAGGTAGCCGACCACCAGGCCGACCACCGGCGAGATGAACATCGGGATGACGATCTTGTCGACGACGCCCGACCAGATCACATCGGTCCCACCCGCCAGCGCCGCGCCGACCATGCCGCCGAACAGCGCGTGCGACGAGGACGAGGGCAGGCCGAAGTACCAGGTGATGAGGTTCCAGACGATCGCGCCGACCAGCGCCGCGAAGAGGATGCCCATGCCGCGCGAGCCCTCGGGCGTCGCGATCAGGCCCTCGCTCACGGTCTTGGCGACCCCGCTGCCGAGGAAGGCGCCCGCGAGGTTCATCACCGCGGCCATCGCCAGCGCCGCGCGCGGCGTCAGCGCCCGCGTGGAGACGGACGTGGCGATGGCGTTCGCCGAGTCGTGGAAGCCGTTCGTGTACGTGAAGCCGAGCGCGACCGCGATGGTCACGACCAGTGCGAAGGTGTCCACGAAGCTCAGGACTCCTTGACCGCGATGGTCTCCACCGTGTTGGCCACGTGCTCGAAGGCGTCAGCGGCCTCTTCCAGCACATCCACGATCTGCTTCAGCTTGAGCACCTCGATGGCGTCGTACTTGCCGTTGAAGAGGTGGGCCAGCAGCTTGCGGTGGATCTGGTCGGCCTGGTTCTCGAGCCGGTTGACCTCGATCCAGTACTCGGTGAGGTTCTCCATCGTCCGCAGGTGCGGCATCGCCTCGGCGGTCAGCTCCGCCGCCCGCGCCAGCACCTCGATCTGCTGCTCGACGCCCTTCGGCAGTTCCTCCACGTTGTAGAGGACGACGAGGTCGACGGCCTCCTCCATGAAGTCCATGATGTCGTCGAGCGACGACGCGAGGGAGTAGATGTCCTCGCGGTCGAACGGCGTGATGAAGGAGGAGTTCAGCTGGTGGAAGATCGCGTGGGTCGCGTCGTCACCCGCGTGCTCCGCCGCCCGCATCCGCTCCGCGATCTCGGCCCGGGCGGAGGATTCCGCCCCGAGCAGTTCCATCAGGAGTTTGGAGCCCGTGACGATGTTGTCCGCGGAGGCGGAAAACATGTCGTAGAAGCTCGTCTCCCTGGGGGTCAGACGAAAGCGCACGTGGGGTCCTCGGGGTGCATGGGTTTCGGTCAGGCTGATGCTAGGCGCATCATCCGGCCACGGCTAACCGGCGTCATTCAGTGTCGCCCATCAGGCACAGTGAACAGAACCGGGGCCCCGCCACCTTGGCGCGAGGATCGGTACCATATACCCATGAGGGGTATAGAAACCCCTACTGGACAACGGGAGGACGCGATGACGACCACCGAGGCGGCCGGCCTTCCGGTCGAGGAGCAGACCATCGGGGAGCAGGCCGTCGAGGAGCCGGTCACCGACCACGACCACGGCGTGCACGGCTACCACAAGCAGAAGGACGAGCACCTCAAGCGCCTGCGCCGCATCGAGGGCCAGATCCGCGGCCTCCAGCGCATGGTCGACGAGGACGTCTACTGCATCGACATACTCACCCAGGTCTCCGCGTCCACGAAGGCCCTGCAGTCCTTCGCGCTCCAGCTCCTGGAGGAGCACCTGCGCCACTGCGTCGCCGACGCCGCGGTCAAGGGCGGCGACGAGATCGACGCCAAGGTCGAGGAGGCCACGAAGGCGATCGCCCGCATGCTGCGCACCTGACGCTCCGCCCGGAGCCAGGGCTCACTGGGGTGCGGCCGGCGTGACCTTCAGGACCTCGTCGATGAGGTCCGCGCTGAGCCGCTCCCCGTCCGTGGCCGATGCGGCGATCATCAGTTCACCGCACAGCTCGATCTCGGCGAGGGCCACGTGGTCCTGGACTGTCGTAGAAGGGAGCGGGGCCACGCGCATCACCTCTTCCTGCGGGTCCTGGCGTATCCCAGCGTAGGGAGCGGACCACACGCCGCGCATGGCACGTCCGGACCATTCTTCGGGCCCTGACGGATCACGCGGCTCACGCCCGTCTCAGGCCTCGATCTTCCCGGCGTAGATGTCCTTCCGGGGCGGAAGCCGTACGACGACGGGCACGCCGAAGTCGTACAGCAGCGTCGTCGACGCGACGGCGACCGTGCGCCCCTCGTTGGTGAAGCTGAACCGGTGGCGCACCTTCCGCAGCCGCCCCTCCCGGTCCAGGTACGCGTCGAACGGCACCGCGTCCTTGGCGAACCCTTTCGCCGCCGCCGCGAGCGCCCCCCGCACCTGCGGTGACGCGGCCCGCGCCGCCCGCCCGAGATCGGTGACGCCGCGGTAGTGCGTGACCGGCACCCCGGCGAGCTCCTCCTCGCCGACGTACGTGACGCGCTCGGCGCCGCGCAGCAGCTCGGCGGCGGCCGCCGGATCGGTCGCGCCGCCCGTGACCAGGTTCCCGTCGGCCAGGGTCGTGGTGTCGACGCGCACCCACTTGTCGGCGGGGACACCGGCGCCGCGGTTCTTCATGTAGAGCGCGCCGGGCGCGAGGAGCTCGGTGATCGGCCGGTGGCGGCTGCCGCCGGCGGCGTCCTTGGGCAGGACCACCTTGAGCTGCCCGTGCCGCGCGGCGAAGTCGTACGCGCCCTCGCCCCGGATCGTCACCCGGGTCCCGCCGGTCGCCATCTCCATCGACGTACGGGCCTTGGACGTGCCCGCGCGCGCCAGCGCGTCGGGGGCCTCCCGCACGGCGGCGGCCGCGGCGGCCGCGTCGGCACCGGGGCTCGCGCCCGCGGGGCCGGAACACCCACCGGCCGTCACCGCCACGACCACGGCCACGACCGGCGCCACGACCGGGGCCACCGGGAACCCGCGCCCGTACCGCCGCCGCTGCTGCTGTCCCTGCACCACCATCGCCTGCAACCCCCAACGCCTAGACGCTGCTGCCTGCCTGCTTACCTGCCTGCCTGTGCTGCCTGACCGAGACCCCCACCCTTCCCCTGGGCCCTGAGGGCCCAGGGACACCCCAACCCTTAACGACCACCGCGGCGCCCCGTCACGCCGGTACCGTGGTGCCGTGCCTGTGCATGACTCACCTCCGGCCGTCACGAGCGGCCACGAAGCCACCACCGTCGAACGCGGCTCGTTCTGCGTGGCCCGGTGCAGCTGCGGCTGGTCGGGCCCGGCGCGGCGCTCGCGGGACCGGGCCCGTACGGACGCGGCGGCGCACACGACGGCACCACCGGCCGACGCCGACGACTGAGCGGGGCCCTTCGGGGAAGGGTCACCCCATGGACGACTGGGCCGCCCTCGCCCGCGGCCTCGACGGCCCGCTCGTACGCCCCGGGGACACCGAATACGCCACCGCCCGCCGGCTCTACAACACCCGCTTCGACCACCTGCGCCCCGCCGCCGTCGCGTACGTCGCCGGGGACGACGACGTACGCGAGTGCCTCGCCTTCGCGCGCCGCCACGGCACGCCGGTCGCCATCCGCAGCGGCGGACACTCCTACACCGGTTGGTCCAGCGGCACGGGCCGCCTGGTCGTCGACGTGTCGGGCATCGACCGCGTGCGCCCCGACGGCACGTCCGCGGCGGTCGGCGCGGGCGCCCGGCTCGTCCACGTCTACCGCGCCCTCGCCCGCCACGGCCGTACGATCCCGGGCGGTACGTGCCCGACGGTCGGCATCTCGGGCCTCACGCTCGGCGGCGGGCACGGCGTGGCCTCGCGCGCGTACGGCCTGACCTGCGACAGCCTCACCGGCGCCACCCTCGTCACGGCGGACGGGCGGCGCCTGACCGCCGACGCCGAGCAGCACCCGGACCTCTTCTGGGCGCTGCGCGGTGCCGGGGCCGGGACCCTGGGGGTCGTCACCGAGCTGCGCTTCCGTACGCACCCGGTGCCGGCGACGGTCGTCTCCGGGCGGGTCACCTGGCCCTGGGCCCGGGCCCGGTCCGTACTGGCCGCCTGGCAGGAGTGGGGCCCGGCGCAGCCCGACGAGATCTGGTCGGCCCTGCGCCTGGAGGCGGATGCGGACTCGAGGCCCGCCGTCACCCTGTCCGTCTTCACCCTCGGCGGCCGTACGGAGCTGGAGAACGCCCTCGACCGCCTCGCCGACCACGCGGGCGCCCCCGCCGACCGCGTACACCTGCGCGCTCGCACCTACCTGGACGCGATGCTGGCGTACGCGGGGTGCGACGGACTGACCGAGGCGCAGTGCCGTCTGCCGGGCACCACCCCGGGCCGCGATCCGCGGGGCGTGCTGCGGCGCGGCACGTACACCGCCGTGTCGGGCTTCTTCGACCGGGAGCTGTCACCGGCGGCGGTCGCGGCGCTGACGGCCGCCCCGGAGGCCTTCGCCCGGATCCCGGCGGCGGAGGGCGGCGGCACCGGATCCCTGCAGCTCACGGCGTTCGGCGGCGCGACGGGCCGCGTCGACCCGCTCGCCACGGCCTTCGTGCACCGCAGGCAGCGGATCCTGGTGCAGTACTCGGCCTCCTGGCCGGCCGGCACCCCGGGGACGGCGCAGCGGGCGTGGCTGGCGACCACGCGGGACTCGCTGGGCCCGTACGCATCGGGGGCGGCGTACCAGAACTACCCCGACCCGGCGCTGAAGGACTGGCGCACGGCGTACTACGGACCGGCGGCGGACCGGCTGACCGCGGTGAAGCGGCGCTACGACCCGGAGCGCCGCTTCACCTTCCCGCACGCGTTCTAGGCCCTGCTTCAGGCGAGGCCCTGCTTCAGGCGGCGAGGTCGTTCTCGCTACCGCCCACCTTGGGGTCGGGCAGGTCCACCGTCTCGTGCCGCTCCCCCCGCGGACGCGCTTTTCGCGAGCGTACGAGCCACCCGGCCCGTTCCGAACGGGCCACGGCCGACACGAGCGGCGTCAGCAGCGCGAGGGCGAGCGGGGCGAGGAGCAGGGCCACGGCCGTGCCGAGGGCGAAGCCGCCGACGACGTCGGTGGGGTAGTGGACGCCCATGTAGACGCGGCAGAAGCCCTCGGCGAGGGCGAGGCCGATGGCGGCGAGGCCGAACTTCCGGTTGGCGACGAAGAGCGCGGCGCCGATGCCCATGGCCATCGTGGCGTGGTCGCTCACGAAGGAGTAGTCGGTCTTGCCCGCGACCAGGACCTCCAGGCCCTGGTGGTCGAGGAAGGGCCGGGGCCGCTCCACGAAGCCCCGGATCGGGACGTTGACCAGGAGGGCGATCCCGGCGGCGAGCGGCGCCCACACCAGCCCGGCGACGGTGGCGATGGAGTCCTCCGGGCCGCCGCGCCGGCGCGCGCTCCACCAGCACCAGAGCACGACCAGCACCATCGCGAGCATGATCCCGTACTCGCCGACGAACTCCATGACCCGGTCGAACCAGGTCGGGGCGGACTTGGCCAGCCCGTTGATGTCGTAGAGCAGGCTGACATCGGGGTTCGAACCGTCCGATGCGAGTCCAGCCATCTGCTGCGGCCCCTTGCCTTGTCACTGTGTCAGTCCAGGGAACGACACGAGGGAAGCGTACGTTCCACTCTCCACCGAACGATCACGATGACGTTATCGAAGAGAGATACGTCGCCGCAGCTCAGACCGGATCGGCCGCGCGGTTCGGCAGTGCTTTCGCGCCATCTTCGGTGACGCGGGTGGCGCCGAAGTAGTCGGGGGTGTCGATCTTGTCGAACCGGATGACGGCGCCGGTGTACGGCGCGTTGATCATGTACCCGCCACCGACGTAGATACCCACGTGCCGGATGGCCCGCGAGTTCGTCAAGTCGTCGGAGAAGAACACCAGATCGCCCGGCAGCAGCTCGTCCCGCGACGGGTGCGGTCCGGCGTTGTACTGGTCGTTCGCGACGCGCGGCAGCTCGATCCCCACGGTCCGGTAGGCGGCCTGCGTGAGCCCGGAGCAGTCGAACCGGCCCTGCTGCTCGGGCGTGCCGTTGCCGCCCCACAGGTACGGCGTGCCGAGCTTCTTCTGCGCGAAGTAGATCGCCCCGGCCGCCTGCCGCGAGGGCGCCACGCGCCCCACGGGGCGGGCGAAGCTCTTCTCCAGGGAGCGGATGATCCGGACGTAGTTCTGCGTCTCGCTGATCCGCGGCACCCCGCCGGCCTTTATCACCCGGTACGCACCGGCGTTGTAGGCCGCGAGCATGTTGTTGGTGCGGTCGCCGGGTACGTCCTTCACGTACCCGGCCAACTCGCAGTCGTACGAGGCGGCTGACGGGATGGCATCCGCCGGGTCCCACACGTCCCGGTCGCCGTCCCCGTCACCGTCGATGCCGTGCGAGGCCCAGGTGCCGGGGATGAACTGCGCGATGCCCATGGCGTTGGCGTGGCTGGTCACCTTGGGGTTGAAGCCGCTCTCCTGGTACAACTGCGCGGCCAGCAGAGCCGGGTTGATGGCGGGACACAGGTTCCCCCACTTCTGCACGAGCCCCTGGTACGCCGCGGGCACGGCCCCCTTGGCCAGTCCCACGACACCCTGCGCCCCCGCCTGGGCCCCGCCGAACAGCCCGGCGGCCGCGGAGTACGTCCCGACGACGAGCAACGCGACGAACGCCATGCACAGCCCGACGGCTCCCCCGGCGACGAGCCAGCCCTTACGCACCGTCAACCACCCCTCGCGCTGTGGGACTCCACCCGGGGATCAGTGTAGGTGGCGGACCCTGTTTTCAGGGGCCTACTCAGAGCTTGCGGCCGACGCCCGCGTACATCGCGACCTCTTCCGGTGCTTGTTCCTCGGAACGCCAGCGGGAGCAGGAGACGACGCCCGGGGCCAGGAGCTCCAGGCCCTCGAAGTAGCGGGTGATGGCCTCGGGGGTGCGCTGGGTGAGCTTCGGGGTGCCGTGCTCGTTCCAGAAGGCGACCGCCGCGTCGACGTCCGGCATCGCCGGGTGGCGCACGGTGTGGGACAGCACCAGGTGGCTGCCGGGCGCCAGCGCGTCCATCAGGCGCCGGACGACGGCGTACGACTCAGCGTCATCCTCGACGAACATGACGACGCCCAGCAGCATGAGCGCGACGGGCCGGTCGAGGTCCAGGGTCTTGGCCGCGGCCGCCAGGATGGCGTCCGTGTCGCGCAGGTCGGCGTCCACGTAGTCCGTGCGCCCCTCCGGCGCGCCGGTGAGCAGGGCGCGGGCGTGGGCGAGGACGAGCGGGTCGTTGTCGACGTACACGACGCGCGCGTCCGGCGCCACGCGCTGCGCGACCTCGTGGGTGTTGTCGGCGGTCGGCAGTCCGGTGCCGACGTCCAGGAACTGGCGGATGCCCGCCTCCGCCGCCAGGTGCCGCACCGCGCGCCCGAGGAAGAGCCGGTCCGCGCGGGCGTACGCGCCGATGCCGGGGTGGAGGGCGCGGATCCGGTCGCCGGCTTCGCGGTCGACGGGGTAGTTGTCCTTGCCGCCGAGCCAGTAGTTCCAGATGCGGGCGGTGTGCGGCCTGTGGGTGTCGACCCTCGATGCGATGTCGGTCACGCCACCAACGTAACCGCCAATTCCGTCACGTGTTCGGCTTCTTCAGCACCTCGACGAGGCTGGAGGAGCTGTCCGCGCCGTGTCCGGCCGCCATGCCGCGCCGGAAGATGTCGAGGACGGCCGCGGGCAGCGCGCCGTCGACGCCCGCGTCCACGGCGGTGTGGAGGACGTGCTCGGCGCTGGCGACGCCCATGGCCAGCCGGTCGACGTCGCCGCGGTGGTCGCCCGCGTCGACGCGGGGCGCGTAGAACTCCACGAACTGCTTCAGGTTCAGCGCGTCGACGGCCAGGGTCTGGATGTCGGCGGCCTTCAGGCCATGGGCGTCGGCCATGGCGAGGGCCTGCCAGTAGCTGGTCAGGGCGGTCCAGAACATGACCATGTTGAGCTGGTAGAGGAGCGCCGCCAGGCCCGGGTCCTCGCCCCGGTGGTCGGCGGTGCCCGTCAGCACCTCCAGCGTGGCCCGGTGCGCCTCGAACACCTCGCGCGGGCCGCTGTAGAGGGTGGTGGTGTCGGGGCTGCCGATGCCGGAGGGCGGCGTGAGTACGCCGCCGGTGAGCTGCGTGGCCCCGCGCTCGGCGGCCCAGGCGGCCGCGGCGCGGGCCTTGGCCGGGGTGTCGGAGGTGAGGTTGACGAGGACGCGGCCGGCGAGGGCGGCGGGGTCGGCACTGCCCAGGACGGCGTACAGGGCGTCGTAGTCGGTCAGGCTCACCACCACGAGCTCGGCCGCGCGGAGGGCGTCGTCGACGGTGGGCGCGAGGTGCGCCCCGCGCGCGACGAGGGCGCCGGCGCGGGAGGCGGTGCGGTTCCAGACGGTGACGCGGTGGCCGCGGTCGAGGAAGGCACCGGCCATGGCCTCGCCCATGGGGCCGAGACCGATGACGGTGACGGGAGTGCGGGCGGTGGTGACGGGGGCGGAGGTCTTGTCGATGTTCACGGGGAACCCCTTCTGGAGTCGCTAGAACGAACGCTCTATCCAGAGCGCTGACGTGACCGTAGCACGGCTCTAGAACGAACGCTCTACTCAATTTCTCGCTAGGATCGCCCCATGCAGCCCGCCGCCACCCCCACCGCCTCCCCCTCCAGCACCCGCGACCGGATCGTCGTCGCCGCAGCGCGCCTCATCCAGCGCCAGGGGTACGTCGGCACGGGCATCAAGCAGATCGCCAAGGAGGCGCAGGCCACCCTCGGCTCCGTCTACCACTTCTTCCCGGGTGGCAAGGAGGCCGTGGCCGTCGCCGCGATCACCCACAGCGGCGAGGACTTCGCGGCCATCCTCCGCGAGGCCTTGGCCGTCCACGACGACCCGGCCGCCGCCGTGGACGCCTGCGCCCGTCTCCTCGCCGAGGCGCTGCGCGAGTCCGGCTGGGTCGACGGCTGCCCCGTCACGGCCACCGCCCTGGAGACCCTCGGCGACGCGGACTCCGAGATCCAGCGCGCCTGCGCCACCGCGCTCCGCGCCTGGCAGGACATGGTCGCCGACAAGCTCCTCCGCTCCGGCCTCCCGGCCGCCGACGCCCGCGAACTGGCGGTGACGGTCATCAACACCCTGGAGGGCGCCGAGGTCACCGCCCAGGTCAACCGCGACGAGGAGCCCCTGCTGCTGGCGGGTCGTCACCTGGCGCGCCTCGTCGGCGCGTACCGCTGACGGAGCTGACGGAACGGCGCGGCGTACCGCGCATACGGGCCCAAGGTGGGACAACGACAGTCATTGCCCGGAGTCACCCCCCGTGATACACAGAGTGACCGTACGCGTACGCGCGCTCACCCGGTTCACCAACCGACGCAGGTCACGACGGTCGGACCGGTCAAACGTGCGGGGATCGGGTAAAGAGACCAGCCAAGTCGGCATACGCGGGCGGTTTCATCAGCGAAGATAGTGCGGTGACCCGTGCCGAGTGGCAGGGGCGTCGAATTACCCAACAGGGGCGGTGAGTTACATGTACCTGGCGGCTGAAAAAGGCGACATCACCACCATCATCGGCGGAATCGCCCCGAACTGGGGGCCTTTCGGGAGCCTTGGTAACGAGGCCCGCGTGATGATCGAGGTCGTGATGGCCGTGGCCATCCTGCTGTGCCTGGGCATCGCGATCTGGGGAGCGGCGAAGCAGCGCATCGGCGCGACCGCCCTCCGGGACACGTTCAGCGCCGAACAGGGCAAGGGCCTCATCGTGGCCGGCCTGACCGGGGTCTTCATCATCGGCTCGCTGGGCACGCTCTTCACCATCGTGTACGGGATGGCCGTCTAGCCCCTCCCGCCAGCGGCCCCCGCGGTCCCCGGTCCCTGAGGTTGCGTCACCTGATGTCAAGTCACCACACCGAACAGCGAAAGGTTGAGGGGGCGTACCCGTCATGAGCCTCGGCGACGAGAACGACGGCGGCCAGACCCGCACCCGCCTGCCCGACGGCGGCACCGGCGACGTCTACGGCGGCGCCCGCCGCCCCGCGCGCAACTCGCGCTCGCTGATCACGGTGGTGGGTGTGGTGGTGCTGCTGATCGCCGCCATCGCCTTCGCGAACAGAAGCGGCACCGGCGAGGGCACCTCCGACGACACCGCCAAGGGCCCGGGGGCCGGGGCCCCCACGTCGGCGACGGGCGTGCGCCCGGTGACGGGCAAGGACGGCACGATCCCGACGGGGTACGCGCACGACGAGCAGGGGGCGCAGAGCGCGGCGGCGAATTACGCGGTGGCGCTGGGGTCTGACGGCATGTACCACGCCGAACAGCGTCAGGCAATCGTCAACGCCGTGTACGCGCCCGACGTGGCCGCCGCCCGCCGAGGCGCCCTCGACAAGGTGTACTCCGACTCCAAGTTCCTGACCAGCATCGGACTGAACCCGGATGGGACACCGCCGAGCGGGATGACGTTCGTATCCCGCTTCACCCCCGTGGGGTCGAAGGTGGAGCGGTTCAGCGAGGACACGGCGACCGTGGCCGTCTGGTACTCAGCTCTCTTCGGTCTCGCCGGTGAGGGTTCGAAGAATCCGGTCTCCGAAAGCTGGTACACGAACACGTTCGAACTGAAGTGGGTCAACGGCGACTGGAAGGTCACCGACTTCACGCAGAAGGACGGCCCCGTTCCGGTGGGCCGTGACCAGGCCGCGTCCAGCGCCGAGGAGATGTCCGGCGCTGTCCAGCAGTTCGGAGGGTTCACCTATGCCCGGTAAGCGCCCTCAACGCATCGTCCGGACCGCCGCGGCCCTCACGGCGGTCCAGACGGTTGTCGTGCTGCTGGCGAGCCGCGCCGTCGCCGCACCGACGCCGTCACCCTCGCCGAGTGGCAGCAACGACCCGTGCGACCTCATCCGAGGCCCTGCCCGCGACTACTGCGACAACGGCAGCGGCCCCGCCCCCGGCTCCCGCTCCACCCCCACCGACCCCACCGCCGCCCTCGACCCCCTCGCCTCCCTCGCCCGCGGCTGCGCCGACGCCGCCGTATCGATCGTCGACGCGCTGTCGAAGGCCGTGAAGTCCACCGCCGAGGTGGACTTCACCAACGGCACCTTCCTCTCCCAGTACGCCGTCGTCTTCGCCGCCGCCACCTTCCTCACCCTCCTCCTCTGGCTCCTCGCCGTCGCCAAGCGCGCCATCCGCGGCGTACCGCTCGCGACGGCCATGTCCGAGGCCATCGGGTTCCTGTGGCTGACGGTCCTCGCGTCCGCCTTCACGCCGCTGATCCTCTACACCGTCGTCTCCGCGACCGACGCCGTCACCGAGGTGATCGCGCAGAGCACCGGCGGCCAGACGGACGTCTTCTTCGGCGGCTTCAAGGAGGCGCTCCAGAAGGGCGACGGCATCGGCGGCGGGCCGATCATGCTGATCATCGTGTCGCTCGTGACCGTCCTCGCCGCGGGCGTGCTCTACCTGGAGCTGTTCCTCCGGGCCGTGCTCCTGTACGTCGGCGCCCTCCTCGGCGTCGTCGTGTACGCCGGACTCGTCGACAAGAACCTCTGGGGCCACGTACGCCGCTGGGCCGGCATCATGATCGCGGTCATCCTGGTCAAACCGGTCATCATCATCGTGCTCGGCCTCGCCGGGGCGCTCGCCGGCGACGACGGGCCGAAGGCGTTCTCCGCCGTCGTCACGGGCCTCGCCATCATCCTGCTCGCCATCTTCGCCTCCGCGATGATCTACCGCTTCGTCCCCGGCTTCGGCGACGAGATCGCGGCCTCCCGCAACAACCGCATCCAGAACAGCGCCGAGAACAAGGCCGCCGCCGTCATCTCCTCGCCGGCCGCCCTCGTCTCTCAGGGCATCAAGACCCACAGCACCCGCAACGACACGGGCGGCTCCGGCGGCTCCGGCGCGCCCCAGTCTGCCGGTGCCCTCACCGGCGGCGTGGCCGCCCACAGCTCCCGTACGCCCACGGCAGGAGGCGCCGGAGGCGGCGCGGGCGGCGGCGGAACTGTCCCCTCCGCCGCACCCCCGCCCCGCAGCCCCAGTAGCAGCAGTCCGACCACCAGCACCCCCCACAGCCACCGCAAGAGCACAGGAACCACCGGAAGCACAGGAGGTGGAGGGCGTTGACGACCCAGTCCCCAGCGATCACGCCCCGCCGCACGTATCTCATCGGCAGGGCCCGGCCCAACGCCATCATCGGCAAGAACCGCGAGACCGGCGAGATCGCCCTGATCATCGCCGGCGCGTTCCTCGGCATGATGAGCGGGCTGCTCGTCCCGGTCCTGTCGCTGCGGATCGTGCTGCTCATGGGCTTCCCGATGCTGGCCCTCGCCGCCGTGTACGTCCCGTACAAGCACCGCACCTTCTACAAATGGTTTGAGATCAACCGCAGCTACAAGCGCACCCTCCGCCAGGGCACCGCCTACCGCTCCGCCGCCATGGAGGCCGGCACCCGGCTCGACGGCCGCGAGGTCGAGGTCGGCCCGCCGCCCGGCATCGGCCGCATCAACTGGCTCTCCGCCCCCTTCGGCCCCGACGAGATCGCCGTCCTCCTCCACGCCGACCGCCGCACCGTCACCGCCGCCATCGAGATCGAGGGCCCGGGCGTCGGCCTGCGCGACAGCGAGGACCAGGAAGCCCTGGTGGACCGTTTCGGCACGCTTCTCAAGCACGTCGCCAACGGCGACGGCTTCGTGACGCGCATTCAGATGCTGGCCCGCACCCTCCCCGCCGACCCCGACGCCCACGCCAAGGACGTCGCCCAGCGCGGCGACCCCAGGAGCCCCGCCTGGCTCCAGGAGTCGTACGACCAGCTCCAGTCCATGGTGTCGACCTCCAGCGAGCAGCACCGCGCGTACCTCGTCGCCTGCATGCACTACACCCGCGAACTGGCCGCCGAAGCCCACGCCATGGCCCGCGCCGCCCGCCACGCCGCCGGCACCTCCGGCCCGCGGAAGCTCGACAAGGACGCCGGCCTCGCCGTCGTCATGGCCCGCGAGCTCACCGACATCTGCGCCCGCCTCGCCGAGGCGGACATCCGGGTCCGGCAGCCCCTCGGGCAGGCCCGCCTCGCCTCCCTCGTGCACTCCATGTACGACCCGGACCACCCCATCGACCACATCCAGGCGATGACGAAGAGAAACGCCTGGCCCGCCGAGCTCGACGCCGTCGAGCCCACCTACCTCCAGGCCAAGACCCGCGAATCGTCCACCCGCGCGCCCTGGTGCCACGCCACGGCCTGGGTGAAGGAGTGGCCGATGACGCCCGTCGGCGTCAACTTCCTCGCCCCGCTCCTCGTTCACACCCCCGACGTCATCCGTACCGTCGCCGTCTGCATGGACCTCGAACCGACCGAGGTCGCCATCGAGCGCATGCTCACGGAGAAGACGAACGACGAGGCGGAGGCCAGCCGTGCCGCCAAGATGAACCGCACCGTCGACCCGCGCGACATCGCCGCGCACGGCCGGCTCGACCAGCGGGGTGAAGATCTCGCCAGCGGCGCGGCAGGAGTGAATCTTGTCGGGTACATCACTGTGTCGTCTCGTTCGCCCGAGGCCCTGGCCAGGGACAAGCGGACGATCAGGGCCTCGGCCGGCAAGTCGTATCTGAAGTTGGAGTGGTGCGACCGCGAACACCACCGGGCCTTTGTGAACACCTTGCCGTTCGCGACCGGCATCCGCCGATAGGGGCCCTGATCCTCATGCGAGATCCGCTGTCAGCCCTCACCGAGGCCTTCACCTCCTTCCTCTTCGGGAAGGTGGAGACGACCCGCCTGCCCGTGCGTACGTCGACGGGCCAGGCCCAAGCCGTCTACCTGCCGACCGCCGCCCCCGGCCTCGGCGACTCCGGCGTGATCATCGGCCGCGAGGTCTACAGCGGCAAGGGGTACATCTACGACCCCTTCCAGCTGTACGGGCAGCAGCTCCCGGCCCCCCACTGGCTGGTCCTCGGCGAGTCCGGCAACGGCAAGTCGGCGCTGGAGAAGACGTACGTGCTCCGCCAGCTCCGCTTCCGCGACCGGCAGGTCGTCGTCCTCGACGCCCAGGGCGAGGACGGCGTCGGCGAGTGGAACCTGATCGCGCAGCAGCTGGGGATAACTCCCATCCGGCTCGACCCGATGGCCGCCCTCGACGACGGCATCCGGCTCAACCCCCTCGACCCGTCGATCACCACCACCGGCCAGCTCGCCCTGCTCCGTACGATCATCGAGGTCGCGATGGGGCACGGCCTGGACGAGCGCTCCGGCTTCGCGCTCAAGGTGGCGCACGCGTACGTCAACGAGACCATCACCGACCGCCAGCCGGTGCTGTCCGACATCGTCGAGCAGCTGCGCCACCCGGAGCCCGAGTCGGCGGCGGCGATGAACGTCGCCATAGACGACGTACGCGCCTGGGGCCTGGACGTGGCCCTCGTCCTGGACCGGTTGGTCGACGGTGACCTGAGGGGCATGTTCGACGGCCCGACGACGGTCGGGATCGACCTCGACGCACCGCTGATCGTCTTCGACCTCTCCCACATCGACCGCAACTCGATCGCGATGCCGATCCTGATGGCCATCGTGGGCGTGTGGCTGGAGCACACCTGGATCCGGCCGGACCGCAAGAAGCGCATCTTCCTGGTGGAGGAGGCGTGGCACATCATCAACAGCCCGTTCGTCGCGCAGCTCTTCCAGCGCCTGCTGAAGTTCGGCCGACGCCTCGGCCTGTCCTTCGTGGCGGTCGTCCACCACCTCTCCGACGTCGTGGACGGAGCGGCCGCCCGGGAGGCGGCAGCGATCCTGAAGATGGCGTCCACGCGCACGATCTACGCCCAGAAGGCGGACGAGGCGCGGGCGACGGGCCGGGTACTGGGGCTTCCGCGCTGGGCCGTTGAGATCATCCCCACGCTCACGCCCGGCATCGCGGTCTGGGACGTCAACGGCAACGTCCAGGTGGTCAAACACCTGGTCACCGAGGCCGAACGACCGCTGGTCTACACGGACCGCGCGATGACGGAGTCGTCCGTACCCGATGACATCCAGGCTGCGGAATGGGAGGCGGAGCAGCGCGCGGCCCTCATGGAGCGGCAGATGAACGAGTCCTCACAGTCGACGGTGGCATGACATGGACCGCCATGACATGGACCGCAAGAACGGCAGAGGCGGTACGAACGAGGGGGGCATCCCCGACGGCCTGCTGGTGGGGCTGCTGGGCTTCCTGCTCGGCGTGACGCTGCTGGTGTGGTCCGCCACCGGCCTCTCAGGCATGTTCGCGCACGGCGCCTGGCCGGACTCCGTCACCTTCGGCCGTACGCCGCTGGCGATGCGCGCGCTCGTCTCCCAGCCCCACGACCTCGCGGCGGCCTGGCCGGAGACCCCGTCGGCCCAGCTGTCGGGGTACGGGCTGTTCTGGGGCCTGTTCATCGGCGAGCTGATGGTGCTGGTGGTGCTCACGGTGTTCGTCCTCGGCACCCTGGCCCGCTGGCGCGCGGTACGGGCCACCCGTCGGCAGAGCAAGCCGTACGCGTACGAGCCCGACCGCGAGCCGGACCGCGGGCCCGCGCCCGTTGAGACCCGCAGCGCACCGGCCCCCGCGCCGGCCCCGACGCCGGACACAGCGACGTCAGGGACTCCAGGTACCGCCGCAGACACGGCCCCTGCCCCCGTACTCACCGCCCGCACGGTCCCGACCCCCCGCACGCCCGACCGCGTCTTCTACGGCGGCCCCGACACGCGCCGCCCGACCGCTCTCCAGGCCATCCACGACGCCGAAGGCGCCGCCCTCGTCGTCACCTCCGACCCCGGCCTCTGGGCGGAGACCAAGGACGCCCGTGCGAAGCTCGGCCCGGTCCTCGTCTACGACCCCAGCCACCTCTGCGACACGCCGGCTCGCCTCCACTGGTCCCCCACCTCCGGGTGCGAGGACACCGACACGGCGGCGGCCCGCGCCGCCGCGCTCCTCGGGCCCGTGCGGCCTCCGGCCCGGATGGACGCGGCCGTCGCGGACACCGCCGAAACGCTCATGCGCTGCTGGCTGCACGCCGCGGCCGTCGACGGACGCCCGTTCAAGCAGGTGCACCGCTGGGCGCAGAACAACGGCGCCCACGAACCCGTACGCATCCTGCGCACCCACCCCAAGGCCACCAACAGCCACGCCGGCCTCCTGGAGTCCGCCCTCACCGCGTATCCGGAACGCCGCGAGATCGCCCAGGAGTTGACGGTCCGAGCGCTGTCGTCGCTCTCCTCGGTCCACATCCGCGAGGCGTGCACACCTCATCGAACTGATTCGCTGACCTTGGAATCATTCATCGCGGAAGGGGGCACCCTTTATGTGGTGGGGGAATCCATCGAGGATCCCCGCACCCGCCCGGGCGCGATGCCCCTTCTCACCGCGCTCGCCTCGTACGTGGTCGAGCACGGCCGCCGCATGGCCGCACGGTCATCCGACGGTCGGCTCGACCCACCAATGACGCTGGTCCTCGACGACATCGCCGCGGTGGCCCCGCTGCCCCAACTGCCCGACCTGCTGATGTCAGGTCAGGACACCGGCATGCCCACGCTCGCCCTGCTCCGCTCCCCCGAGCAGGGCCGCGCCCGCTGGCCGCACCACACGCTCACACCGTGACGGACGACTCCGGCCGCCTGATCTCGTACTCCAGCTCCAGAGCACCGTCGCCGTCGCCCTCCAAGGGGACGCTCTCACCCGTCGGTACGAAGCCCACCTTGCGGTAGAGCGCCGCGGCGCGCGCGTTCCGCTCGTGCACATAGAGCCGTACGCGTTCGACCGGGGGGCCCTCCAGCGACCAGGACCACTCCACGCCCGCGCGCATCAGCGCCTCGGCCAGCCCGCTGCCGCGCGCCTCGGGCCGTACGTACACGCCGACGACATGCGTCTGGTCCAGCTTCGCCGGCTCCCCGAACCGTACGTCCCCGCCCGCCCGCTCCACGAGCACGGTGACGGTGCCCGCCCAGCTGCCGTCCGGCGCCTCGGCGACGAACTGGCGGGCGCTGTCGCTGCCTTCCGCCGCCCCGGCCGTCCGCCCGCGCCAGAAGTCGTCGGGCTGGGCGGAGGCGTTCTCGTACGTATCGAGGAAGGCGAGGGGCGCGGCGGGGTCCTGGAGGGCGGCCAGGCGTATCGCTCGGGCCTGGCGCCACTCGTCGGCGCGGAGGGAACGGATGACGTATCGCATCCCCCGATCCTGGCCGCCCGAGCCCCCGCTGGCCAACCCATTTCCGCGACCGGCCTTTCGGGCCGTGAACGCAGAAAAGCCCCGCACCATAACGGTGCGGGGCTTCCCCACAATAATTGTTCGGCGGCGTCCTACTCTCCCACAGGGTCCCCCCTGCAGTACCATCGGCGCTGAAAGGCTTAGCTTCCGGGTTCGGAATG
>NZ_JBEXNO010000044.1:0-65087 GCF_040611175.1 Streptomyces sp. NPDC003036
AGGTTTCATATCCCTATCTCCATTAATCCCCGGTCAAACTCGCAGTTTACTTCGCCTTAACGACAGGCGGAAGCGGCGTTGGGCACGCGCCCAACGCCGCCGGTCCAACTCTGTGCCCGGGCACCGCGTCCGATGTCACGAGGAGTGCGGGCAGGTGCCCCGGTACTCCTCGATGGTCAGGCTCGGCCGGGGGAGCGGGCACAGGAACTGCTCGTAGCGGGTGTCGTTGTCGATGAACCGCTTGAGCCAGGAAATGCTGTACTTGGCGATCGTGGTGTCGGAGGTGTTCGGGGCGAGGTGCCCGGCGTTGTTCAGCTCCAGGTACGCCTTGTCGAGGGTGCTCGGCAGGCTCGTGTAGAACGGCTCCGCGTGCGAGGAGACCGGCGCGACCGTGTCGTCCTCGGCGCCGATGAGCAGCGTCGGCGTCGTGACCTCCGGCCAGCTCTTGTCGGTGTTCCAGGGGGTGAGCGGTATCGCGGCCTGGAGGGACGGCCGGCTCTTGGCGGCCTCCAGCGAGCCGCCGCCGCCCATGGAGTGGCCCATCACGCCCAGCCGGGTGGCGTCGATCCGGCCGCGCACGGAGCTGCGCTGCGTCAGGTAGTCCAGCGCGGCGAGGAGCTGGCGGCCGCGGCTGTCCGGCTGGTCGAGCGTGGTGTTGGTGTCGATGGTGAAGACCACGAAGCCCTGCGAGGCGAGCCGGGGGCCGTACCACGCCATGGAGGACTGGGTCCCGGTGAAGCCGGGGGAGACGGCCACGGCTCCGAAGGTGCCGTCGGCGGTGGTGGTGGGGTAGTAGATGGTGCCCCCGCCGAACCCGGTGACCGACAGCGACGAGACGCTCGTCTGGGAGACCGCGTAGGGGCCGCGTACGGCTTCGATGCCGGCGGTGGTCGGGTCCGGGCCGCGCTCGTAGGGGTTCTCCGCGGCCTGCGCACCCGGAGTGATGGTCAGGGTCATGCCAAGACAGCAGGTGGCGATGAACGCCGCCAGAGTGGATCTCTTCACGACTGAGTCGTCCTCTCGGTCGTGGCGGGGAAGCCCTCGGTGACAGGAGTGCCGTCGGGGCGGTACCGCCGTGTTCGCTGGGGTGCCACTGTCCCGGCGCCCACGCCCCACCGGCATCGGTGGAATCACCGGTCCTCGCCAGGGGTACGCGGCGGACGTCCCGGTAGAACGGGCGGTACGACGGCGGTACGACGAGGAGCGTGACCCGCATGGACCACACCGACGCGGCGACCGGCCGCAGGACGGCCCCCGACGGAGTGACCGAGCTGCCCACGGTGAGCAGCCTCGAGGAACTGGGCGACCTGGTGGAACGCCACGGCCGGCTCTACGTCCGGTGGTCCCGCAGCCCCGCCGACGACATGAACGACACGCACAGCGCCGACCACCTCACCGGCATCACCATGCCCGGCCTCTCGGCGAACCCCCTCCAGATCGAGACCTGGTGGGAGGACCGCCCCGTACGGCTGTGGGTGGCCCGGCGCCTCTACGACTACTGCCACCTGCGCGAGGAGCGGGACGGCGACGTACGCCCCTGGGCGCTGCGCGGCCGCGAGGTCGCCCGCGGCCCGGACAACGAGCCGCTGCTCCGCGACATCGAGCCGGTCTGCTGGATCGACCTCGGGGTCATCGAGGAGGCCGAGCGCGAGGTGGCGCGCCAGCGCCGCCCATGGGGCCCCATGCGCAGGTGAGACCGGCCCGGTGAGGAGGGGACGAACGTCCCGCGTGCCGCCGGTCTCCCCGGGCAAACGGGCGGTATGTCCACAGCCATGGATCACACCGCCACAGAGCGGCAAGCGCACCAGGGGCAGCACGGGGAGCAGGGGGCGCCCCTCAAGCGGGCGCTCACCACCCCGCTGCTCTACTTCTTCATCCTCGGCGACGTCCTCGGAGCCGGGGTGTACGTCCTCATCGGGCAGGTCGCCGCCGAGTCGGGCGGCGCCGTCTGGGTGCCGCTCACCGTCGCGCTCGCCCTGGCCCTGCTCACGGCGGCGTCGTACGCCGAGCTCGCCACCAAGTACCCGCGCGCCGGTGGCGCCTCGCACTACGTCACCCGCGCCTACGGGCCCTTCGCCGGGTTCCTCGCGGGCTTCTGCATGCTCGCCGCCGGCGTCGTCTCGGTCGCCGCGCTCGCCCGGGGCTTCGCGGGCGACTACCTCTCGGCCTTCGCCACCGTCCCGGTCGCGCTGGTCGCGGTCGTGTTCCTCGCGGCGCTGGCCCTGCTCAACGCGCGCGGCATCCGCGAGTCCACCCGCGCCAACGTCGTCGCCACGCTCGTCGAGGTGGGCGGCCTGGTGATCATCATCGTGCTCGGCGCCTGGCTCCTGCTGCGCGGCGACGGCGACCCCGGCCGGCTCACCCAGCTGGGCACCGCCGAGAAGGGCGCGGCGTCGGCCGTCCTGAGCGGCGCGGTGCTGGCGTACTACTCCTTCGTCGGCTTCGAGACCTCCGTCAACGTCGCCGAGGAGACTCGCGACCCCCGCCGCTCCTACCCGCGCGCCCTCTTCGGCGCGCTCGCCACGGCCGGCGGCGTGTACGTCCTCGTCGGCATCGCCGCGTCGGCCGCCGTCCCCACCAGCACCCTGGCGAAGTCGAGCGGCCCGCTCCTCGAAGTGGTCAGGGCGGCGGGCGGCGTGCCGCTGTGGCTGTTCAGCGCGATCGCGCTCGTCGCCGTCGCCAACGGCGCGCTGCTCACCGGCATCATGTCCTCGCGCCTCACCTACGGCATGGCCCGCGACGGACTGCTGCCCTCCGCCCTCACCCGGGTGCTGCCCCAGCGCCGTACGCCGTGGGCGGCCATCGCGGCCACCACCGCGCTGTCGATGCTGCTGGCCGTCACGGGCAGCGTCGAGACCCTCGCCGCCACGCTGGTGCTGCTCCTGCTGGTGGTCTTCTTCCTGGTCAACACCGCCGCCCTGGTCCTGCGCCGGGACCCCGGCGGCACACCGGGCCACTTCCGGGCGCCCGTCGTGCTCCCGGTCCTCGGCGCGGCCTCGTGCGTCCTGCTCGCCACCCGGATCGAGGCGCAGGTGTGGCTGCGCGGGCTGATCGTGCTCGCCGTGGGCCTGGTCCTGGGCGCGGCCGCCGCCCTCAGGCGGTCACCGGGCCGCCGTACGACGACCTCCGACAAGCACGGCGACTAGCTGTCCCGGATGGCGATGACCCCCAGCGTCAGCAGGCCGAGCACGACCCACCCGAACCAGAGCCAGCCGTTGCTGCCGAGCGCCACCGTGTACGCCGTCGTCAGCACCAGCGCGCCGACGGTGAGCGTCCCCATCGTCTTCGTAGGACTGGACATGCGTGCCCTCCTCCCGGCCGGGGCCACGGGCCGTACCGCCATGGTCGCCCCACCGCCACCCTCGGCGCCACCGCCGCGCACACCCCGCCGGCCGGCGGCCCGGGGACCGCTACCGGCCGCGCGCGTGCAGCGACGCCAGATAGGCGTTGTACGCCTCCAGCTCCTTGCCGCCGTCGCGGTCGGCCGCCCGGTCCTTGCGGACCGCCTGCCGCTGCTCGGAGCGGTACCACTGGTACACCAGCGCGATCAGCACCAGCACGGAGGGGATCTCGCTGAACGCCCAGGCGATGCCGCCCGCCGCGCTCTGGTCGCCGAGGGCGTCGATGCCGAGCGACGACGGCGGGTTCCGGTACGCCGCGACCATGGGCTCGGACGCCATCATCAGCGCGATGCCGAAGAAGGCGTGGAACGGCATGCCCGCGAAGAGCTCCAGCATCCGCATCACATAGCCCGGCCGGTGCGGGCCCGGGTCCACGCCCATGATCGGCCAGAAGAAGACCAGGCCGACCGCCAGGAAGTGCAGCATCATCGCGATGTGCCCCGGCTTGGAGCTCATCAGGAAGTCGAACAGCGGCGTGAAGTACAGCCCGTACAGGCTCGCGATGAACAGCGGGATCGTGAACGCCGGGTGCGTGACGACCCGCAGATAGCGGCTGTGCAGCAGCGCCAGCAGCAGCTCTCGCGGCCCCTTGCTGCCCCGCCGCGACGCCACCGGCAGCGCGCGCAGCGCCAGCGTGACCGGCGCGCCGAGCAGCAGCAGGATCGGCGACAGCATGCTGATGACCATGTGCTGCACCATGTGCACGCTGAACATGACCATGCCGTAGTCGTTCAGCTTGGTGCACATCACCAGCGCGACGGTCAGCACGCCGATGGCGAAGAACACGGTCCGCCCGACCGGCCACGCGTCACCGCGCCTGCGCAGCCGGACGACGCCCCACCCGTACAGGCCGAGCGCGAGCAGGCACCCCACCAGGAAGAAGGTGTCCGGCGAGTAGGCGAGCGCCCGCCCCAGCGTGAACGGCGGAAGGTCCATCGGCATGCCGTGCCCGCTGTGATGATCCATCCGCCGGCTCCTGATTCGTACGGGGTTGTCCGCTTGCGGGGACAAGACTAGAACCGCCCCCGGCCGCGTCTGCGACCGGGGGCGGTTCGTTCACGTTTCATCCAGGCGTGAGCGGTCAGAGGACGGTCTCGGCCTCGTCGTACCGCTCGGCGGGGACCGTCTTCAGGGTCTCCACCGCCTGCGCCAGCGGCACCATCACGAT
This sequence comes from Streptomyces sp. NPDC003036, assembly GCF_040611175.1. Classification (NCBI taxonomy): domain Bacteria; kingdom Bacillati; phylum Actinomycetota; class Actinomycetes; order Kitasatosporales; family Streptomycetaceae; genus Streptomyces; species Streptomyces sp. NPDC003036. The sequence continues at coordinate 4,570 of NZ_JBEXNO010000044.1, forward strand.
GTCCGTGCCGCGCAGCGCGGTCAGCATGCCGAACTCTCCCCGGTGCGCCGCCTCCACCGCGTGCCAGCCGAAGCGGGTGGCGAGGACCCGGTCGTACGCCGTCGGCGTGCCGCCCCGCTGGACGTGGCCGAGGATCACCGCGCGCGCCTCCTTGCCGAGGCGCTGCTCCAGCTCGCGCGCGAGCTGCTGGGCCACGCCCGCGAAGCGCTCGTGGCCGTAGATGTCCCTGCCGCCCTCGTCGAAGGCCATCGTGCCCTCGCGCGGCTTGGCCCCCTCGGCCACCACGACGATCGCGAACCGCTTGCCCGCGCGGAAGCGCTCGCCGACCCGGGCGGTGAGCTCCTCGATGTCGAAGGGCCGCTCGGGGACGACGATCGCGTGGGCGCCGGCCGCCATGCCGGAGTGCAGCGCGATCCAGCCGGTGTGCCGGCCCATGACCTCGACGATCAGCACGCGCTGGTGCGACTCGGCGGTGGTCTTCAGCCGGTCCAGCGCCTCCGTGGCGACCCCGACGGCCGTGTCGAAACCGAAGGTGACGTCGGTCGACGCGATGTCGTTGTCGATGGTCTTCGGTACGCCGACGATCGGCAGCCCCGCCTCGGAGAGCAGGTTGGCGGCCTTGAGGGTGCCCTCGCCGCCGATGGGGATGATCGCGTCGAGACCGAGCTCGGCGACGTACCCCTTGGCGCGCTCGACACCGTCGACGAGGTGCGCCGGCTGGACACGGGAGGAGCCGAGGATGGTGCCGCCGCGGGCCAGGATGCCGGCCACCGCGTCGAGGTCGAGCTTGCGGTAGTCGCACTCCAGGAGGCCCTTCCACCCGTCGTGGAAACCGATGACCTCGTCGCCGTGGTCGACGACGGCGCGGTGCACGACGGAACGGATGACGGCGTTCAGACCGGGGCAGTCGCCGCCGGAGGTGAGCACACCAATGCGCATAGCCCGAAATACCTTTGCAACGTGGGCCGACTCCCGGACCACGTCGTCCGGTTGGATCCCCGTCACCCTACCGGCGTTGGGTGACGGGGCCGAACCGAGCGTCCGTCAACTGGACGTTCTTCGGAGGAACAGACAATGGACGGCGCGCGATACCGCTCCAGACGAGCGGACGCCCGCTCAGGCGGGCTGGCTCGCCGCCGCGATCCGCTCGGCGCGCAGCGCCTCGTACCACCGGTCGTCGGTCGGCGGCAGCGCGTTCACATCGAGGGCCAGCTTCAGCAGCAGGTCCGCGATCTGCGGGTTGCGCGCCATGACCGGTCCGTGCATGTACGTCCCGAAAACGGTGTCGTTGTAGGCGCCTTCGGTGCCGTCCCCGGTGCCGTTCCCCTTGCCGTACACGGTCCGGGCGAACGGGCGCGCGGTCGGGCCGAGGTGGGTGATGCCCTGGTGGTTCTCGAAGCCCGTCAGCTGGGGCAGGCCAAAGCGCGGGTCGATGTCGGCCAGGACGTCACCGACGCACCGCTCGCCCTCGCCGCGCGTCGAGATGACGTCGATGAGGCCGAGGCCCGGCTCGCGCTCGCCCAGGTCGTTGATGAACTCGTGGCCGAGGATCTGGTACCCGGCGCACACCGAGAAGATGATGGCGCCGTTCTCGGCGGCGCGGTTCAGCCCGCCGTCGCGGCGCAGCCGCTCGGCCGCGAGCCGCTGCGGCCGGTCCTCACCGCCGCCGATCAGGTAGATGTCACCGGACGTCGGGATCGGCTGGTCGCTGCGCACGTCCACCCGGTGCACGTCCAGGCCGCGCTGCCGGGCGCGCCGCTCCACCACCAGGGCGTTGCCCTGGTCTCCGTACGTGCTGAGCAGGTCCGGGTAGACCCACACCAGACGCAGACTGCTGTCGCTCATGCTCATGTCCTTCGAGGCTCTCGGTCGCTCTGGCTCAGTTGCCGACGCGGCGGCGTACGTCCTGGAACGCGGTGTAGTTCGCGATGAGCTCGATCCGGCCGGGCGGAGCCAGCTGGACGGCCTCGTCGAGGGTGTCGCACACCCGGAAGTCCAGGCCGGCGACGTCCAGGCGCACCGCCAGGTCGAGGCGGCGGTCACCGATCACGAAGATCGGGTGCCCGGCCAGCCGCGGGTAGTCGACGTCCCAGAGCCAGGACGTGTCGGTGCCGTCGGCGCCGCGGGCGTTGACGGACAGGATGACCGGCGTCGGCGGCCCGTCGATCAGGGAGAACGTCTCGAGCCAGCCCGCGGGGTTCTTCGCCAGCAGCAGCCGCAGGTCGCGGCCGAGGAAGGACACCACGTCGTACCGGCCGGCCACCGCCTGCACCTGGTACATGCGCTCCAGCGCCACCTGCGGCGGTACGCCGAAGACCGCGGCGACCGCGGCCGACGTGGTGGCGTTCGCCTTGTTGGCGCGGCCGGGCAGCTGCAGGTGGATCGGCCAGGCCGAACCGTGCGGGTCGAGGACGTGGTCGCCGCTCAGCGCCCAGCTCGGGGCGGGGCGGCGGAAGCCGCACTCGCCGCAGAACCAGTCGTCGCCGGGGCGCTGCATCACACCGCCGCAGGCGGGGCACGACCAGGCGTCGTCCTTCCACTCCTGACCTGCGGCCACCCAGACCACGTTGGCGGAGGACGACGCGGCCCACACCACCAGCGGGTCGTCGGCGTTGGCGATCACGACCGCCTTCGACCCGGCCAGGCCCTCGCGCCACTTCTCCGCCAGCATGCGGGTCTCCGCGGCGCGGTCCAGCTGGTCGCGCGAGAGGTTGAGCAGTGCGACGGCCTTCGGCTCGGTGTCGCGCGCGACACCGGCCAGGTACTTCTCGTCGACCTCGATGACGCCGTACTTGGCGTCCGAGCCGCCGGCGAGCGCCGAGGTGATGCCCGCGGGCATGTTCGCACCGAGAGCGTTCGAGACGACCGGACCGCTGGCGCGCAGGGCCTCGGCGATCAGCCGGGTGGTGGTGGTCTTGCCGTTGGTCGCCGACACCAGGACGACGTCCAGGTGCTGCGCCAGCCGCCCCAGCAGGTCGGGGTCGAGCTTGAGCGCCACCTTGCCGCCGATCACCGATCCGCTGCCGCGTCCCGCCGCGCGAGACACCGCCGCTGCGGCCTTTCCTGCCGTCACGGCCAGCTTGGCGCGCGGCGACAGCGGCTCCGTGTTGCCTGCCATCGTCCTTGTTCCTCCTAGCGTGGGTCCGGGCTCAGCCTATCGAGCTCCGGCCGGGCGCCCGAACCGCGCCACCTGCCGAAACGGTCGGGCGAGGGCCGAACCTACGCGGAAACCGCGCGTAAACCACGCGGAACGTACCCTGACGCCATGCGAAACCGCCCGATCCCCGGCAGTTCCGGTCACGTACGAGCCATGACACTGCTCGGCGAACCGGTGCTGCACACGCCCTGCGAGCCCGTCACCGACTTCGGCCCGGCGCTGTCCCGGCTCATCGAGGACATGTTCGCGACGATGTACGCCGCCGAGGGCGTGGGCCTCGCGGCGAACCAGGTCGGTGTCGGTTTGCGGGTGTTCGTCTACGACTGCCCGGACGACGAGGACGTCCGGCACCTCGGCCACGTCGTCAACCCGCGGCTGGTCGAGGCGGACGGGGTGACGGTGCGGGGCCCGGAGGGCTGCCTGTCGCTGCCGGGGCTGGAGGCGGGCACGGAGCGCTTCGACCACGCGGTGGTGGAGGGCGTGGACGCGCAGGGCGCGCCGGTGCGGGTGGAGGGCACGGGCTTCTTCGCCCGGTGCCTGCAGCACGAGTGCGACCACCTGGAGGGGACGGTGTACCCCGACCGCCTCACCGGCTGGCGCCGCTCCAAGCTCCTGCGCGCGGCCCGCCGGGCGCCGTGGGCGCGGGACCGCTGAGGACGCCGCTGCGCGGGGCCTTTCCCCACCCCTCCCCCTACGCCTGGCGGCGTGGGGGGACCCCCACTTCCCGAACTGGGGCTTCGCCCCAGACCCCGTACGCGCTTCGCGCGTGTCCTCAAACGCCGGACGGGCTGTACAGGGTTCCGCTCTAGAACCCCGGCCCGCCCTCGCGGTCGTCGACCTGTTCGAGGCGGCCCCACAGCAGGTCCGCCAGGCCCCGTACCAACTCCGCCCGCGTACAGGGGCGTTCGCCGAGCCACCAGTCGCCCGCCGCGTGCATCATGCCGACGATGCCGTGGCCCCAGACCCGCGCCAGCGCCTCGTTGCCCGGGCCCAGGTCTATGCGCTCCGCGATCACCTCGGCGAGCTCCTCGCCCATGCGGCGCAGCAGCGGCGCCGAGTGGCGGCCGACGTCGAAGCCCTGTTCCGGCGTCTGGCCGGGCTCCTCCGCCGGGTGCATCAGGAAGCGGTACACCTGCGGCCGCGCCTCGATCGCGGCGAGGTAGGTGTCGAGCGTCGCCTCCACGCGACGGCGCCGGTCGGCCGGCGCGTCCAGCGCGGCACGCAGCGCGGCCAGCAGCGCGTCCGTGTGCCGCTTGGCGAGGGCGCGGTACAGGCCGCCCTTGTCGCCGAAGTGGCGGTAGAGGATCGGCTTGGTGATGCCCGCCTCCGCGGCGATGGCGTTCATCGACGCCCGGGGCCCGTCGCGGAGCACCACGCGGTCGGCCGCCTCGAGCAGTTCGCGTCGCCGCTGGTCGGCCGACCGCTGCTGGTCGGTCCGGTGTGTGGTGTCCATAGTGCTTCTCCCCGCCCGTGAGATGTCCTGAGGCTTGCGCAACGTAACACCCGGCCGCGTGCCGCTGCCGGTTGACAGCGGCTACTTACCGGTAACAGACTGCCGTTACCGTTAGTAACCCCCTGGGAGGGATCATGGCCGCCGAGTTCACGCTCGACCTCAACGACGACCAGAAGCAGGTCCGTGACTGGCTGCACGGTTTCGCCGAGAACGTCATGCGCCCGGCGGCGGCCGAATGGGACGAGCGCGAGGAGACCCCCTGGCCGATCATCCAGGAGGCCGCCAAGGTCGGCATCTACTCCCTCGACTTCTATGCCCAGCAGTTCTTCGACCCCACCGGCCTCGGCATCCCGATGGCGATGGAGGAGCTCTTCTGGGGCGACGCGGGCATCGCCCTGTCCATCGTCGGTACGGGCCTCGCGGCCGTCGGCGTCCTCGCCAACGGCACCGAGGAGCAGATCGGCACCTGGATCCCCCAGATGTACGGCGACGCCGACGACGTCAAGGTCGCCGCCTTCTGCTCCTCCGAACCCGACGCCGGCTCGGACGTCGCCTCGATGCGTACGCGCGCCGTCTACGACGAGGCCGCGGACGAGTGGGTCCTCAACGGCACCAAGACCTGGGCCACCAACGGAGGCATCGCCAACGTCCACGTCGTCGTCGCCGTCGTCGACCCCGAGCTCGGCTCCAAGGGCCACGCCTCCTTCATCGTCCCGCCGAACACCCCCGGCCTCTCCCAGGGCCAGAAGTTCAAGAAGCACGGCATCCGCGCCTCCCACACCGCCGAGGTCGTCCTCGACGGCGTACGCGTCCCCGGCTCCTGCCTCCTCGGCGGCAAGGAGAAGCTGGACGAGCGCCTCGCCCGCGCCCGCGAGAAGGCCAAGCAGGCCGGCAAGGACGGGGGCGAGCGCGTCAAGAACGCCGCCATGGCCACCTTCGAGGCCTCCCGCCCCGCCGTCGGCGCCATGGCCGTCGGCACCGCCCGGGCCGCGTACGAAGTGGCGCTCGACTACGCCAAGACGCGGCAGCAGTTCGGCCGCCCGATCATCGACAACCAGGGCGTCGCCTTCCAGCTCGCCGACATGCGCACCCAGATCGACGCCGCCCGCCTCCTGGTGTGGCGGGCCTCCTGGATGGCCACCACCGGCAAGCCGTTCACCTCGGCCGAGGGTTCGATGTCCAAGCTGTACGCGAGCGAGGTCGCCAAGAAGGTCACGGCCCAGGCCGTCCAGATCCTCGGCGGCAACGGCTTCACCCGCGAGTACCCGGTGGAGCGCATGCACCGCGACGCCGCGATCTACACCATCTTCGAAGGCACGAGCGAGATCCAGCGCTTGGTCATCGCCCGCACGCTGTCGGGCATGCCGATCCGCTGACGAACGCTCACGCGTCCGTCCCCTCGACCTGGACGCACTGGCATCCGGTCAGACTCGCGGCGCGCTCGGCAAGCAGCGGTGGATCGCCGACCTCGCGCGTAAGGACGGCACGCCGATGCGCTGGGGCCCGTCGGCGCTGCACGGCGGCCATGTCTACCTGGCCGCGCTGGGCTTCCCGTTGCGCTTCGACGTCCGCAGCGGCAAGACCGCCGAATGGGCGTGGAGCCTCCTCCCGCAGGGCCACCCCCGCACCCCGCTGGTCCTCCAGGGCAACGGCTTCTGGATGTTCGAGATCGACGGGACGAGGACGGAGGCCGGGGTGGCGGCCCGCCACCGCGAGGACAGCGGGGAGACGAACTGGGGCTTCCGGGGGCGGCGGAAGCCCGACCGCTGCTGGATGGCGGGCGACGCGAACCGCGTCTTCGTGCGCGACAGCACGACGCTCACCGCGCTGCCCGTCTTCTGAAAACCCGAAGCCCGCGGGCTTCGGGTTTTCAGGGTCTCACTTCACCGAACCCGCCATCACCCCCTGCACGAAGTGCCGCTGGAAGGCGAAGAAGACCACCACCGGCACCACCAGGGACAGGAACGCCCCCGGCGCCAGCACGTCGATGTTTGAGCCGAACTGCCGCACCTGCGACTGCAGTTCCACCGTCAGCGGCTGCGACGACGAGTCGGCGAAGAGGAGCGCCACCAGCATGTCGTTCCACACCCACAGGAACTGGAAGATCGCCAGGCTGGCGATGGCCGGCCGGCCCACCGGCAGGACGAGCCGGGTGAAGATGCGCCACTCGCCGCCGCCGTCCATCCGCGCCGCCTCCAGCATCTCGCGCGGGATGTCGGCGAAGTAGTTGCGCAGCAGGAAGATCGCGAACGGCAGCCCGTACGCCACGTGGAACAGCACCACGCCCGGGATCGTGCCGAACAGCCCCAGCTGCCCGAAGAGCTTCGCCACCGGCAGCAGACCCACCTGCACCGGCACCACCAGCAGCGCCACCACCAGCAGGAAGATCCAGTCCCGGCCGGGGAATTCCAGCCAGGCGAAGGCGTAACCGGCCAGCGCCGCCACCACGACGACCAGCACGGTGGTCGGGACCGAGATCAGCACGGTGTTCCAGAAGGCCCGCGTGATGCCCGCGTTGTCCAGCAGCGTCGCGTAGTTGGCGAGCGACAGCTGCCCCGGCTCGGCCAGCGCCGTCCACCAGCCGCTCGACGCGCTGTCCCGCGCCGAGCGCAGCGAGGACAGCAGCAGCCCGGCGACCGGGGTGATCCAGATCAGGCCCACGACGGCCAGGAACGCCTGCACCAGGCCGCTGCCCAGCCACCGGCGCAGCCTGCCGCCGCCCGGAGCCGATACGGTCTGCGCGCTCATGACTGACTCCTCCGGAAGCGGCGGACGTTGAACACCATCGCCGGGATCACCAGCAGCAGGAGCAGCACACCGAGCGCGCTGCCGAGCCCCTGGTCGTTGCCGCCGCCGAAGGACACCAGCCACATCTGGGTGGCCAGCACGGTGGCGTCCTCCTGCACCGGGCCCGGCGCGATGATGTAGATCAGGTCGAAGACCTTCATCACATTGATCACGAGCGTCACGAAGACCACCGTCAGCACGGGTGCCAGCAGCGGCACGGTGATCCGCCGGAACACCTGCCACTCGTTCGCGCCGTCCATCCGCGCCGCCTCCAGGCAGTCGCGCGGCAGCGACGACAGCCCGGCGCCGATGAGCACCATGGCGAAGCCCGTCCAGATCCACAGGTACGCGCCGATGATCGCCGGTGTGACGAGCGCCGGGCCGAGCCACGAGACGCCCTCGTACGGCGGCGCGAAGTTCGCCGCGGGCAGGCGCACGGTGTACGCGCCCGGGCCGAGGTCCGCGAGGCGGAACGAGCCGTCGGCGGCCGTGGTCGCGGTGGCGACGGCCTTGCCGTCCCGTACCGCCTCGACCGTCATCCCCGGCAGGCCCCGCTCGGAGGCGTCCACCACGCCCGGGCGCCCCCCGCCACCGGGTGTGAAGTCCAGGTAGACGGTCCCGCGCAGCTCCCGCGGGCCCGGAGCCGGCCCCGCGGACGCGGTCTTCGCCTCCGTCGGCAGCTCCTTGGGCGGTACGCCGACGAGGCCGAGCGCCACCGCCTTGCCGGGTGAGACCGGCTCGGCGGTGCCGTATGAGCCGTCCGGCGCACGGTCCAGGCCCTGGCCCTCCCGGGGCCGGGCCTTCGGGTAGGAGGAGGAGTCCTCGAACACGCCGTGCACGCCGACCACCGCCGCGTTGAGCACGCCCTTGTCGGGGTCCTCCTCGTACGCCAGCCGGAAGATGATGCCCGCCGCGAGGAAGGAGACCGCCATCGGCATGAACAGCAGCAGCTTGAAGGCGGTGGCCCAGCGGACCTTCTCCACCAGCACGGCGAGGATCAGGCCGAGCCCGGTCAGCAGCGTCGGCGCGACCACCACCCAGATCGCGCTGTTGCGCAGGGCCGTGAGTGTGGCCGGGTCGCGGAACATCTCCGCGTAGTTGCCGCCGCCGACGAACCGGGTGCCGGACGCGTCGAAGAAGCTGCGCCCGACGGAGAAGAGCACGGGGTACACGACCAGCGCGCCGAGCAGCAGCAGCGCGGGCAGGACGAACGCCACGGCGATGATCCGCCGGCGCCGCCGGGCGCGGGCCCGGCCGTCCGCGGGCCCGGGCCCGCCCGGCCCGGCCTTGGCGACGGGCGGGGACGGGGGAGGGGAAGGCGAAGGAGCGGTGAGTGTGGTCATGTCGTCAGCCCTTGCCGCCCGCGCCGCCCGACGGGTACGCCTTGGCCGCCGCGGCCTCCAGCGCGGCCGCCGTGGCCGCCGGGTCCTTCGGGTCGCGCAGGAAGTCCTGGAGCAGCTTCCACTCGCCCGCGCCCTTGGTGCCGCCGAACGCCGCCGGAGCCTGGTCCGACATGTCGAAGCGCACCGAATCCCCGGCCGCGATCAGCGACTTGGCGGTCTCGCGCAGCGTGTCGTCCCCGTACGTGGCGAGGTCCAGCTTCTTGTTGGGGGAGAGGAAGCCGCCTGCCTCGGCCCACGCGGCGGCCGCCTCCGGCGTCGCGAGGAACTCCAGGAACGCCATGGCGGCCTTCTGGTTCTTGCCGTCCTTGAGGACGACCGCCGCGTCACCGCCGCTGACCACCGGCGCCTTGCCGCCCGCGACCGCCGGGAAGGGGAAGAACCGCGCGTCCTCGCCGATCTTCTTCCCGAACTGGTCCTTGGCGATCCCGGCGACGAAGTCGCCCTCGTACACCATCCCGGCCTCCGGCTCCGGGCCGAAGACCTTCTCGACGGAGCCGGGGAAGTCGGTGGCGAGCGCCCCCTTCTGGCCGCCCGCGATCAGCTTCTTGTCGGAGAAGAGCGCGCCGAGCGTCGTGAGCGCCTTGACGACCGTCGGGTCGGTCCACTTGATCTCGTGCCGGGCCAGCTGGTCGTACTTCTCCGGTCCCGCCTGGGAGAGGTAGATGTTCTCGAACCAGTCGGTGAGCGTCCAGCCGTCCTCACCGGCGACCGCGAAGGCCGGCAGACCCGAGTCGGAGACCGCCTGCCCCGCCTTCAGCATCTCCTCGTACGTCTTCGGGGGCGTGACTCCCGCCTGCTCGAAGGCGTCCGGGCTGTACCAGACCGTCGACTTGTGCGCGGCCTTGAAGTACAGGCCGTAGAGCTTTCCGTCGACGGAGCCGTACTCCTTCCAGACGGGCGCGTAGTTGGCGTCGACGGACTTCACGGTGGCCGGGGACAGCGGCGTGAGCCACTTCTCCTCGGCGAACTGCCGCAGGACGCCCACCTGGGGGACCATCACCACGTCGGGCGCGTTGCCGCCCTCGATCTTGCTGCCGACGACGGTGGAGACGTTGTCGCCGGTCGAGGTGAACTGCGTCTTCGCGCCGGTCTTCTCGGTGAAGGCGTCCAGCACCTTCTGGAAGTTCTTCTGCTCGGCACCCGACCACACCCCGGCCACGTTGAGGGTCTGGCCGCTGAGCTCCTTGCTCCCGCCGCCCGCGGCGACCGGGCCTCCGCCGCAGGCGGTCGCGCCGAGTGCCAGGGTGAGGGTGAGGGCCGAGCAGCGGGCGAGCACTGTCCGTCGTCGCGTCATCTCTGTGATCCCTTCGGGGTGGTGGTGTGGTCGTCGCTGATCCACCAGGCGGCGGTGGAGCCGGGCAGGGAGCCGTCCGGGCAGATGCCGCTGGACAGCAGGGGCGCTCCGGGGACCGGGGCGGGCACCGGGGCGGTGGTGAAGTTCACGGCGCAGACCAGGCCGTCGCCGCGTACGAAGGCGAGGACCCCGGGCGGGGTGTCGTCCAGCCAGCGCAGAGTGCCCTCGCCCAACTGCGGCAGCCCGCGCCGCAGTTGCAGGCCCTCGCGGTACAGGTGCCAGAAGGAGCGGGTGTCCGCCAGCGCCCGCTCGGTGGCGTGCTCGGCGAACCAGCCCGGCTGCGGCAGCCACGGCCGCGCGCCCTCGGCCCCGGTGGAGAAGCCGAACGGCGAGGCGTGCCCCGACCAGGGCAGCGGCACGCGGCAGCCGTCGCGGATCCGGGCCCGGCTGCCGGTGCGCCGGAAGATTGGGTCGGTGAGCACCTCGTCCGGCAGGTCCACGACCTCCGGCAGGCCCAGCTCCTCGCCTTGGTAGATGTACGCGGCGCCCGGCAGTGCCAGCATCAGCAGCGCCGCTGCCCGCGCCCGGGCGGCGCCCAGGCCGGTGCCCTCGGTGCCGGACTCGCCGTAGCGGGTGACGGTGCGCACCTGGTCGTGGTTGTTGAGCACCCAGGTGACGGTGGAGCCGGTGCCCGCGATGTCGCGGATGGCCTCGTCGATGACCTTGCGGAAGGTGTCGGCGTCCCAGGGCGCGCTCAGCAGGTCGAAGAAGAACGCCTGGTGCAGCTCGTCGGGGCGCACGTACTTGGCGTGCTCGCGCGCGGTCGGCACGGACACCTCGCCGACGAGCAGCCGCTCGCGGCCGTCGCGGGCGGTGTACTCCTCGCACACGGCCCGCCAGGCGCGCCACACGTCGTGCACCTCGGGCTGGTTCCAGGCGAGCGGGTTGACCGAGTCGCGGGTGCGGGCGTCGGCCTCGGGGTCGGGGGAGTCGGGCAGCTCGGGGTGCTTGAAGAGCCCGGCGGCCACGTCGATGCGGAAGCCGTCGACGCCCCGGTCCAGCCAGAACCGCAGGACGTGGTCGAAGTGGGCGCCGACCTCGGGGTTGCGCCAGTTCAGGTCCGGCTGCTCGGGCGTGAACATGTGCAGGTACCACTGGCCGGGCGTGCCGTCCGCCTCCAGCACCCGGCTCCACGCCGGACCGCCGAACATGGCGTGCCAGTTGTTGGGCGGTACGTCGCCGTCCGGGCCGCGCCCCTCCGCGAAGTGGAAGCGGGCGCGGGCCTCGCTGCCGGGGCCGGAGGCGAGCGCCTCGCGGAACCAGACGTGCTCGCTGGAGCAGTGGTTGGGGACGATGTCGAGGAGCACCTTGATGTCGAGGCGGTGCGCGGCGGCGACCAGCCGCTCGAACTCGTCGAGGTCGCCGAAGACCGGGTCCACGTCGCAGTAGTCGGCGACGTCGTAGCCGTGGTCGGCCTGCGGTGACGGGTAGAAGGGGCTCAGCCAGATGCCGTCGACACCGAGCTTCTTGAGGTAGGGCAGTCCGGCCCGGACCCCGGCGAGGTCGCCGATCCCGTCGCCGGTGCTGTCCAGAAAGCTGCGGACGTACACCTGGTAGATCACCGCGTCGCGCCACCAGTGGTGGCTGCTGAGGGCTGTGAGCATCACCCGTTGACCTGTTTCTGCGTGAAGGGGTGCACGCCACCCAGAGCGGGTAGCGGTTATGCATGCATGTTAGGTATCCAGGTCGAGGGGGTGTCAATGAACGTGCAGCAAACAGCAGGTGGTTGGGAGTTTATGTACCGATATGACCCCCTGGGAAGGGCGGGTCAGGTCCGACTCCTGATACCTAACAGGTACGTAAGAGGGTCGACGACGAGGCCGTCAGCGACGGCGGGCGATCGCCGCCAGCTCGCCGGCCAGCCGCCGCACCGCCGCCTCGGGCGTCTGGTGCTGCGCCATCGCGTCGTGCGCCACCGCCTGCACCGCCAGGCTCACCTGCTCGTAGTGCGGGCTCTTCGGGCGCGGCGCCGCCGCGAGCACGCTCGCCCGCAGCGCCGGCAGGTACGGGAACTGCCGCACCAGCGCCGGATCCCGGTACAGCGCCGCCCGCACCGGCGGCAGCGCGCCCTCCGTCAGGACGCGGCGCTGCACCTCCTCGCCGGTCAGGTACGCGATCAGGTCGCGCGCCGACCGGGGGTGGCGCGCCTGGGCGCTCACCGCCAGGTTGGAGCCGCCCAGCACACTCGTGCCCGGCCCGTCGGGCCCCGGCAGCGGCACCGCGCCGAAATTCCCCGCGACCTTCGACCCCGCGCCGGAGGCGCCGGCGTACGCGTACGGCCAGTTCCGCAGGAACAGCAGCCTGCCGTCCTGGAACGCCTGCCGGGACTCCTCCTCCTTGTACGCCAGGGCCTCGCGCGGGATCCAGCCGTCGCGCACCCCGCGCGCGAGGAACCCGATCCCGGCGCGGGCGGCCGCCGAGTCCACGGCGACCCGCTCGCCCTCGTCGCCGAGGATCGCGCCGCCCGCCGAGTACACCGCCTCGGCGGTGTTGACCGTGAGCCCCTCGTACGGCAGGAACTGCCCCGCGTAACCACCCACCCCGTACCTCGGGGCGATGGTCCGCGCCTGGCGCTCCAGCTCCGCCCAGGTGCGCGGCGGGCGGGCGCCCGCCCGGTCCAGGAGGTCCTTGCGGTAGAAGAGCATCCCGGCGTTGGTGACGTACGGGACGGCGTACAGCTTCCCCTCGTACGTCGCCGTGTCCACCACGGGCGGCAGGAAGCTCTCCAGCGGGAAGCGGTCGCGCTCCAGCGGCGCGATCCAGCCCGCGGCGGCGAACTCGGAGGTCCAGGCCACGTCGATGTTGAGGACGTCGAAGCGGCCCCCGCCCGGCCGCAGATCCGTGATCATCTGCGCGCGGGTCTCGTCGGCGGAGTCCGGCAGCTCGACGAGCGTGACCCGCTCGCCCGGGTGGTCGCGGTTCCAGCCCTCCAGCACCGGGCCGAGATAGCCCGTGAGGTCCCCGGCCGTGGCCAGCGTCATGGGCCCGCGCCCGTCGCCGCGCACCCCGGCCGCCCGCTCGCCGTTCGCGGGCGCGGCCGAGGCCGCGAACCCGCTCAGGACGACGGCGACCGCGAGGAGCCCCCTACCGGCGGCGCGCATCCACCGCATAGGTTCCTCCTTGAGCACGGCGCCGTACACCTTCGTCCGGCGTCAGGGCATGTATACCCGTTAGGCATGGGCGATACTAGAGCTCACATCACATTGGGAGCACGCGGAGGAGGACGGCACCGGTGCGGCTTCCCCTCCTCGCCCTGCTGGCCCGCGGACCCGCCCACGGCTACGAGCTCAAGCAGGACCTTGAGCAGCTGCTGGGCGCGGCGTACCCTCCCACCAACGTCGGCCAGATCTACGTCACGCTCGGCCGGCTGGAGAAGTCCGGGCTCATCGAGGGCGAGGAGATCGCCCAGGAGAGCCGCCCCAACAAGAAGATCTACCGCCTCACCGACGCCGGGCAGGAAGCGCTGCGCGCCTGGTTCGAGGAGACGGCGGACGAACCGAGGGTCCGGGACGAGTTCTTCATGAAGCTCGCCCTCGCCCCCCGGACCGGCCTCGCCGACCAGATCGCCCTCATCAACAAACAGCGCCGCGAGTACCTCAACACCATGCGCAACCTCTCCAAGCTGGCCGCCACCGAAGACCGCGACAACCGCATCGCCCACCTGCTGATCGAGGGCGCCATGCTCCACCTCCAGGCGGACCTCGACTGGCTGGAGCGCTGCCAGGAGGAGTTGGAGGAGCTGCGGTGACGGACTCCCGCGACATACCCCTGCTGCGCGCCGAGGGGCTCGTCAAGACCCACCACGGCGAAGGCGCGCCCGCCCACGCCGTACGCGGCGTCGACCTGACCGTCCGGCGCGGCGAGTTCGTCGCCGTCACCGGACCCTCCGGCGCCGGCAAGTCCACCCTGCTGCACCTGCTGGGCGGCCTCCAGCGCCCCGACGAGGGCTCCCTGTGGCTCGACGGCGAGCGCACCGACGGCTACAGCGAGGCCCGCTGGGCCGTGGAGCGGCGCCGCAGCATCGGCATCGTCTTCCAGTTCTTCAACCTCGTCTCCAACCTCACCGTCGCCGACAACGTCGAGCTGCCCGCCCTCCTCGCCGGCCGCTCCGCCCGGCAGGCCCGCGCCGCGCGCGAGCAGCTCCTCGCCGAGCTGGGCCTGGAGGGCAAGGAGCGCTCCATGCCCGGCGAGCTGTCCGGCGGCCAGCAGCAGCGCGTCGCCCTCGCCCGCGCCCTGGTCAACCAGCCCCGCCTCCTCCTCGCCGACGAACCGGCCGGCAGCCTCGACAGCAAGGGCACCCGCGAGGTGATGCGGCTGCTGACCGACTTCCACGGGCGCGGCCAGACCATCGTGCTCGTCACCCACGACGCACGGCTCGCCAGCGCCGCGGACCGGGTCATCAGCTTCTTCGACGGCCGCATAGCCGACGACGCCGCACTCGGCGCCACCCCGCCGCGCCGCACCGGCCGCGGCCTGTCCGGCGTCCTCGAACTGAACGAACTGAAGGACTGACCGGCGTGCGGGCCATGCTGCGCTGGGCGCACGCCGACCTCCGCACCCACCGGGGCGAGGCGCTGTTCATGATCGCCGCGACCGCCGGGATCGTCGCCTCGCTGCTCCTCGCGACCGCCCTCTTCGGCTACGCCACCAACCCCTGGCAGCGGCTCTTCGCCCAGTCGCGCGGCGCCCACGTCTGGATCCACACCGGCCCCGCCGCCGACGCCGCCAAGCTCGCCTCGCTCGACGGCGGCGAGGAGGCCGCCGGCCCCTACCGCACCGCGACCACCACCGTCGCCTCGCGCGGCGCCCGGGCCGCCGTCGAACTGCGCGCCGCGGACCCGCGCCCGCCCGCGACCGGCCGCCCGCTCCTGGCCTCCGGCCGCTGGCTCGACCCCGCCGTCCCGGACGGCGTCGTCCTGGAGTCCACCCTCGCCCGCGCCCTGTGGGCCGAACCCGGCGACCGGATCACCCTGCCCTCCGGCGCCCCCCTCACCGTCGTCGGCGTCGCCGACACCGCCGAACCCCGCTACCGCCCCGGCGAGCGGCCCGGCACCCTGTGGGCGCTGCCGGCCGCGGTACCCGCCGACCGCACCGGCGGCCAGGTCGTCGGGCTGCGGCTCGCCGACCCCGACGCCACCGGCTACGCCGTGCAGCGCGCCGTCACCGCGCTCGGCGCCCGCGCCGTCACCGACGTCTCCACCTGGCAGCAGACCCGCGCCGAGGCGCAGGGCGACACCCGGCTGCTCGGCCAGGTTCTCGGGCTCTTCGGCCTCGGCGCGCTGATCGCCGCCGCGCTCGCCGTCTTCGGCGCCATCAGCACGCGGGTGCGCGGCCACCTGCGGGACGTCTCCGTCCTCAAGGCCATCGGCTTCACCCCCGGCCAGGTCGTCCGCGTCTTCCTCGTCCAGCACCTCGCCTTCGCGGCGCTCGGCGCGACCCTCGCCACCGTGCTCGTCCAGGCGCTCGGCGCCCGCCTGCCGGGCCGCCTCGGCGACGCGGTCGCGGTCTGGCAGGGTCTGCCCGGCCACACGGCGGCGCTGCTCGCGGTGCCCGTCGCGGCGGTGCTCTTCATCGGCGCGGCGACCTGCCTGGCCGCCTGGCGCGCGGGCCGCGTGGAACCGGTACCGGTCCTGCCGACGGGCGCGGCCCCCGGGGCCGGGCTGTCGCGCGCCACCCGCGCGGCGCTGGGGCTCGGGGTGCCGGCCGCGCTCGTCCTCGGATGGCACCAGGCATTCGGGCGCGGGCGGCGGGCCCCCGCCACGATCGGACGGCTCGCGCTGCCGCTGCTCCTGATCATCGTGGCGCTCGGCGCCTGGACGACCATCGAGCGCTTCGACAGCCGCCCCGAGCAGTTGGGCCTCGCCGCCGCGCTCACCGCACGCCCCGACGCGGGCCTCACCGACCGCGAGGCGGCCGCGCTCCTCGCGGCGCACCCCGCCGTCCGGGCCGCGCACCCCGGCCTGGAGGTCGCCGCCCTCGTCCCCGGCCAGACCGGCACCATCGCCCTGCGGGGCCTCGGCACCCGCGCCGCGCCCTACCCGTACTCCATCGCCGAGGGCCGCCCGGCGCACGGCCCCGACGAGGCGGTGGCCGGGCAGGGGCTGCTCGACCTCCTCGGCGTACGCGTCGGCGACTGGGTCCGCGTCACGGTCGGCGGCCACCCGCAGGTGCTGCACCTGGTGGGCCGCAGCATCGAACCGGAGAACGGCGGCCGGGTCATCTCCACCTCGCTCGACACCCTCCGCGAGAACGACCCGGCTCTGCGCGCCACCCTCTACCAGCTCCAGCTGGCCCCCGGCGCCGACCCGGGCGCGGTCCGCGCCGAGCTCGCCGCCGCCTCCGAAGGCCGGCTCGACGTCCACGAGGTCACCACCCCGGCCGACCGCCTCTCGGCGCTGCGGGGCGTCGTCGTCGGCCTGATCGCCGTGCTGGCCCTGATCGGCCTCACCGAACTGTCCACCGCGATCGGCGGCAGCCTGCGCGACGGCGAGCGCGACCTGCTCGCGCTCAAGGCCATCGGCCTGTCGCCACGCCAGATCGCGGCGGTCACCGTGACGGCCATCGGCTGTACGGCCCTGGCGGCCACGCTCCTCGCGACCGCCCTCGGCGTGCCCTTCGCGCACTGGCTCATCGACCACGAGGCGCACGCCACCGGCATCGGCGCGGGCATCGCCCACGCCCCGCCCCCGCCGCACCTCGCGGCCCTCGCCGCGGCCGCCGTGCTCGGCGCGGTCGCCCTCACCGCCCTCCCGGCGGCGCGCTCCGCCCGCCACCGCCTGGCGGACACGCTCAGCGCGGTGGCGTGACGGGCGGGCCCCGGGTGCGTCAGCGGTGCACGAGGTCCCGGACCTGTCCGTAGACCACCGGGTCGGTGCCCAGGGCGCTGTGCCCGAGGCAGGCCGTCCGGGTGTTGGCCGCGCCGCTCAGGGCGACGCTGCTGTCCGGGTTGATGAAGCCGTCGCACGGCGACCACCACGTGGCGTGCCGTACCCCGTCCGGGGTCTCGTCGCCGGAGTTGAGCGCCGTGAGGAAGGCGGAGCCGATGCGCATCTCCGTACACGAGGTGTCGTAGCAGGAGTTGGCGGCGTCGGTGCCGTGATTGGGGCCGCCGAGGGAGACCCAGGCGTCGATCTTCGCGCTGCCGCCGAGTTCCTTGGCGTAGTGGCGGCTGGACAGCCCGCCCATCGAGTGGGTGATGACGTCGACCCGGCTCGCGCCGGTCTCGGCGAGCAGCCGGTCGACCTGGGCCGAGACCTCCTGCGCGGTGGTGGCGTTGGACTGGCGCCAGTCGTAGCTCCACTGCCGCAGATGGGAGGAGGGCCAGCCGTCCGCGCGGAAGCGGTCCGCCATGGTGTTCCAGTACGAGCCGGACGAGTTGTACCCGTGCACGAACAGCACGGGGTGCCGGGTGGGCGTGGTGGAGCCGGTGGCGGCGTCGGCCGGGACGGCGGTGCTCAGGCCGAGCAGAGTGCCCACGACGGCGACGTGAAGCGACAGCAGGTACTTCTTCATGACCTACCTCGGTGAGGGCCGCGTGGGGGGCGCGAGAGGAGGTTACTGGCAGGTAGTCGAAAGAAGTCAATGGTGCTGCACGAACCCGTGCGCGAACCCCGAGCCCGGGATCGTCGCGGTCACCTGCTCGCGGTCACCCGTCGCGGTCGCCCTGCCCACGGCACGGTGCTGTACTGGGAGAACGGAAACCCCGCTGAGAGGGGGCGCCATGCACCGCTCCTCGCCCCGCAGCCGGACCACCGCCGTCCTGGCCTCTGCCGCCGCCGTTCTGGGCCTCGCCACCCTGGCCCCCACCACGGAACAGCCCGGCAACCCGGACCCCCGGCAACGCGGACCGGTCGTCCTGCGCGTCATCGACGGCGACACCGTCGAGGTACGCGGCGACGGCCGGGTCATCCCCAACGGCGAGATCGCGCGCGTACGCCTGCTGGAGATCGACACCCCCGAGCGCGGCGAGTGCTTCAGCCGCCAGGCCACGGCCCGCACCGCCGAACTGCTCCCGGTCGGCAGCAGACTGCGCACGGAACGCGACGTGGAGCTCAAGGACCGCTTCGACCGGTACCTGCTCTACGTGTGGAACGAGAAGGACGTCTTCGTCAACGAGTCCCTCGTCCGCAGCGGCCACGCCACCAAGGTGCTGTTCGAGCCCAACGACAAGTACTGGCCCACGATGACCAGGGCCGAGCAGGCAGCCCGCCAGGCCGGTGCCGGCCTGTGGTCCGCCTGCCCCGCCCGCTGACGCGCGTCAGGCCGCCGGCAGCGCCGCCTCGATCGCCGTGACCAGCTCAGGCGCCTCCGGCTCGGTGCGCGGACGGAACCGGCTGACCTCGCCGCCCGGCGCGACGAGGAACTTCTCGAAGTTCCACTGCACGTCGCCCGCCTCGCCGTCCGCGTCCGCCACCTCCGTCAGCCGGTCGTACAGCGGGTGCCGCCCGTCCCCGTTGACGTCCGACTTCTCCAGCAGCGGGAACGTCACCCCGTACGTCGCCGAGCAGAACGTCGCGATCTCCTCCGCCGTGCCCGGCTCCTGTCCCGCGAACTGGTTGCACGGCACGCCCAGCACCGTGAACCCCCGGTCGCCGTACCGCTGCTGCAGCCGCTCCAGCCCCTCGTACTGCGGCGTCAGACCGCACTTGGACGCGACGTTGACGATCAGCACCGCCTTGTCCTTGTACTCGGCGAGGCTCGTCGGCTCGCCGGACAGGGTGCGCAGCGGGATGTCGTACAGGGACATGGAAGCTCCTCGCGGGGTGGAGAGCGGGCACGGTACGGACTCCATGAAAGCAGCCCGGCCGTCGCCACCCTGCCCCGGCCCGGCCGGGCCCGCTCACCCGTGTCACGTCCAGTCGGTGAGGCGGAAGACGCCGAGCATGTCGTGGGAGCGCGGGTCCGCGTCGGCGAACGGGTAGAAGGACGCCTCGACGCCGACCCAGCCGCGGAAGGTGCCCGCGTCGTCGATGATCTGCAGTATCGGCTTCACGTGTGAGTTGCCCGTGTAGCAGGTCCGGCCCTGCTCCAGGGCCAGGCAGGTGCACCAGTGCCACAGGGTGTCCCGCCGGTCCTGGGGGGACAGCGACTGCAGGTAGTACTGGATGGAGGTGACGTTCGCCGGAGTGCCGCCGCCGTGGTTCGGGCAGCCGCCGGTCGCCTGGCAGGCGCGCGTCGACGTCGGCTGCAGATGCGTCAGGCACCAGGTCGTCCTCACACAGGTCTGGAACGACCGGTGCTGGAACAGGCCGCCCGCGGTGGTGACCTGGTCGTGGGCCCAGGTCTGCCCCTGGAGGTGGAGCGGGGCCGGGTGGTCGCGCACGGCGGTCATGGCCTGACGGGTGGTCAACGGGGCGTTGCTGCCGTAGCCGTAACCGGTCGTGGCGTCGGTGGCGTACACGAAGGACAGCCGGGCCAGCGTCGACGTGGTCTCCACCGCCCACTTCTCCGTACTGAGCGGGGTGGTGTCCCAGAGGATCCAGAGGACGGACGCCGTCCGGCCGTCGACCGTCTCCGTCTGCAGCTGGTATCTGCCCGAACCGAGGTCGGTGGGCTCGGCGGCGAAGCCACCCGCCGTCTGGATCTCACAGGTGCGGACGAGCGTGGCACTCGTGGAGGGGGACGTGGTGGAGCACGAGTCGTCCGGTACGGTCCCCGTGCCGACCCGCGCGCGCGGCTCCGTGTGGTCCCACCGGTGTATGCGGGCGGCGACCGTGCCGCTCGCGGCGTCGAAGGAGTACGTGCCCAGCCGCACCCGGTTGGCGCGGGAGGTGGCGGTCATGTGGCCGACGGCGACGACGAAGTTCACCTTGCCGCCGGGGAGTTGCCGGGCCGCCTGTGCCTGTGCCTGCGCCTGGGCCGGGACGGCGGACGCCGGCAGCGCGAGGAGCGAGAGAGGCACGAGAGACGCGAAAAGCGCGAGGAAGAGGACACGAAGTCTTCGCAGCATGACCTGCACGATCCAGAGCCGGGGCGGAGGGGAGGACCCGGGGACCGGCCGATGCCGCCGCGATCCGGCGGCGACGTCGATCGGCTCGGCCCACCGCGTCCCTGGCCCAGATACTGCCGCATGTGATCGTTTCGCCCACGCATCACACGTCGTGTCGGCTCGCGGACCTCAGTGCCGCCGGAACAGCCCCTCCTGTACCACCGACACCAGCAACCGCCCCTCGCGGTCGTAGATCCGCCCGCGCGCGAGACCCCGCCCGCCCGTCGCGATCGGGGACTCCTGGTCGTACAGGAACCACTCGTCCGTACGGAACGGCCGGTGGAACCACATCGCGTGGTCCAGCGACGCCATGTCGAAGCCGCGCGGCCCCCAGAGCGGCTCGACCGGGATGCGCACCGCGTCGAGCAGGGTCATGTCGGAGGCGTACGTCAGCGCGCACGTGTGCACCAGCGGGTCGTCGCCCAGCGGGCCCACCGCGCGCATCCAGACCGCGCTGCGCGGGTCCGCCTCCTTGACCTCCTCCGCCGTCCAGCGCAGCCGGTCCACGTACCGGATGTCGAAGGGCTGGCGGCGCGCCATCCGCTCCAGCGCCTCCGGCAGCGCGCCCAGGTGCTCGCGGATCTCGTCCGCGACCGAGGGCAGCGACTCCGGCGGCGGGAAGTCCAGACGCGGCGGCAGCTGGTGCTCGAAGCCCGCCTCCTCCGGCTGGTGGAAGGAGGCCGTCAGGTTGAAGATCGTCTTACCGCGCTGGATCGCCGTGACCCGGCGGGTGGTGAACGACCGGCCGTCCCGCACCCGTTCGACCTGGTACACGATCGGCAGGCCCGGGATGCCCGGCCGCAGGAAGTACGCGTGCAGCGAGTGCACCGGCCGGTCGCCCTCCGTGGTGCGGCCGGCCGCGACCAGCGCCTGACCGGCGACCTGGCCGCCGAAGACCCGCTGCAGGGACTCCTGCGGGCTCGCGCCACGGAAGATGTCGACCTCGATCCGCTCCAGGTCGAGCAGGTCGACGAGTCGCTCGGCGGGGTTGGTCATACGGGGTCCTCCTACAGCTGGCCGACGTCGGTGACGCGCACGATCGCCCGGCCCTCCTCGTCCGAGGCCGCCAGGTCCACCTCCGCGCTGATGCCCCAGTCATGGTCGCCCTTGGGGTCGGCGAAGGTCTGCCGGACGCGCCACAGGCCGTGGGCCGGGTCCTCCTCGATGGAGAGCAGCTTCGGGCCGCGCGCGTCGGGGCCGGTGCCGAGCTCGTCGTACTCCTCCCAGTACGCGTCCATCGCCTCCTCCCACGCCTCCGCGTCCCAGCCGGACTCGGCGTCCAGCTCGCCGAGTTCGTAGAAGCGGTCCAGCGCCGCCAGCTCGACGCGGCGGAACATCGCGTTGCGCACGAGCACCCGGAAGGCGCGGGCGTTGGCCGTGACCGGCTTGACCTGGTCGGCCTTCTCCTGGGCCTCCTCGGCGGTCTCCACCTCCGGATTGGCCAGCTGCTCCCACTCGTCGAGCAGCGAGGAGTCCACCTGCCGCACCATCTCGCCCAGCCAGGCGATCAGGTCCTCCAGGTCCTCCGTCTTCAGGTCGTCCGGGATGGTGTGGTCCAGGGCCTTGTACGCGGACGCCAGGTAGCGCAGCACGATGCCCTCGGTGCGCGCCAGCTCGTAGTGGGACGTGAACTCGGTGAAGGACAGCGCCCGCTCGTACATGTCCCGGACGACGGACTTCGGCGAGACGGGGTGGTCGCCGACCCACGGGTGGGACTTCTTGTACGTGTTGTACGCGTGCCACAGCAGCTCTTCGAGTGGCTTCGGGTACGAGATGTCCTGGAGCCGCTCCATCCGCTCCTCGTACTCGACGCCGTCCGCCTTCATCGCGCCGACCGCCTCGCCGCGCGCCTTGTTCTGCTGGGCGGCGAGGATCTGGCGCGGGTCGTCCAGCGTCGACTCGACCACCGACACCATGTCGAGGGCGTACGACGGGGACTCCGGGTCCAGCAGCTCGAACGCCGCCAGCGCGAAGGTGGACAGCGGCTGGTTGAGCGCGAAGTCCTGCTGGAGGTCGACGGTGAGCCGGATCGTACGGCCCTCGGCGTCCGGCTGGTCCAGCTGCTCGACGACTCCGCCGTCCAGCAGCGAGCGGTAGATCGCGATGGCGCGGCGGATGTGCCGCAGCTGGTTCTTGCGCGGCTCGTGGTTGTCCTCCAGCAGGCGGCGCATCGCCCGGAAGGCGTCGCCCGGGCGGGCGATCACCGACAGCAGCATGGTGTGCGTCACGCGGAAGCGGGAGGTCAGCGGCTCCGGCTCGGAGGCGATCAGCTTCTCGAAGGTGTTCTCCGTCCAGCCGACGAAGCCCTCCGGCGCCTTCTTGCGGACCACCTTGCGGCGCTTCTTGGGGTCGTCGCCCGCCTTCGCGAGGGCCTTCTCGTTCTCGATGACGTGCTCGGGCGCCTGCGCGACCACGAACCCGGCCGTGTCGAAGCCCGCGCGCCCGGCCCGGCCCGCGATCTGGTGGAACT
The DNA here is from genome assembly GCF_040611175.1 of Streptomyces sp. NPDC003036. Classification (NCBI taxonomy): domain Bacteria; kingdom Bacillati; phylum Actinomycetota; class Actinomycetes; order Kitasatosporales; family Streptomycetaceae; genus Streptomyces; species Streptomyces sp. NPDC003036. Next base: position 27,182 of record NZ_JBEXNO010000044.1, read on the forward strand.
CCCGGGCGCGCAGCGTGCGCACGCGGTTGCCGTCGTACTTCGTGAGCGCCGTGAACAGCACGGTGCGGATCGGGACGTTGACGCCGACGCCGAGGGTGTCCGTACCGCAGATCACCTTCAGCAGACCGGCCTGCGCCAGCTTCTCCACCAGGCGCCGGTACTTGGGCAGCATGCCCGCGTGGTGGACGCCAATGCCGTGCCGGACGTACCGCGAGAGGTTCTTGCCGAACTTGGTGGTGAAGCGGAAGTTCCCGATCAGCTCGGCGATCTTGTCCTTCTCCTCGCGCGAGCACATGTTGATGCTCATCAGCGACTGCGCCCGCTCGACGGCCTGCGCCTGCGTGAAGTGCACGATGTAGACCGGCGCCTGCTTGGTCTCCAGCAGCTCGGTCAGCGTCTCCGTGATGGGCGTGAGCCGGTACTCGTACGACAGCGGCACCGGCCGCGTCGCCGAGCGGACCACCGAGGTCGGGCGGCCGGTGCGGCGGGTCAGGTCCTTCTCGAACATCGAGACGTCGCCGAGCGTCGCCGACATCAGGATGAACTGCGCCTGCGGCAGTTCCAGGATCGGGATCTGCCACGCCCAGCCCCGGTCCGGCTCGGCGTAGAAGTGGAACTCGTCCATCACGACCTGGCCGATGTCGGCGTCCTTGCCGTCGCGCAGCGCGATGGAGGCCAGCACCTCGGCCGTGCAGCAGATCACGGGCGCGTCGGCGTTCACGGACGCGTCGCCGGTGAGCATGCCGACGTTCTCGGTGCCGAAGAGCTTGCACAGGTCGAAGAACTTCTCCGACACCAGGGCCTTGATCGGCGCGGTGTAGAAGGTCACCTGGTCGTTCGCGAGCGCGGTGAAGTGCGCACCCGCCGCGACCAGGCTCTTTCCCGATCCGGTGGGGGTGGAGAGGATCACGTTCGCCCCCGAGACCACCTCGATCAGCGCCTCCTCCTGGGCCGGGTAGAGCGTGATGCCCTGGCCCTCGGCCCATGACGAGAAGGCCTCGAAGAGGGCATCGGGGTCGGCGTCGGGCGGCAGCTGATCGATAAGGGTCACGCCCCCATCTTGCCTGGCGGACGCCCCTGAGTGGGAACCGGCCACCGGTACGAAGATCACAGAGCGATACCCTGTCCCGTCAACCGGGGCGCATGACAGAACCAAACGGGGCGGGGAACGCACATGATGGGACCGGCACACTCACTCTCCGGCGCGGCCGCGTGGCTGGGGGTGGGGGCCGCGACCGCCGCGGCCGGGCATCCGATGCCCTGGCCGGTGCTCGTCGTCGGCGCCCTGATCTGCGCCGGCGCGGCCCTCGCGCCCGACCTCGACCACAAGTCGGCGACCATCTCGCGCGCCTTCGGCCCGATCTCGCGCGGGCTCTGCGAGATCGTCGACAAGCTCTCGTACGCCGTCTACAAGGCCACCAAGACACGGGCCGACGCCCGCAGGAGCGGCGGCCACCGCACCCTCACGCACACCTGGGTGTGGGCGGTGCTGTGCGGCGCGGGGGCGTCCGCGCTGGCCGTCACCTGCGACCGCTGGGCGGTGCTCGCCATCCTCTTCGTCCACCTGGTGCTGGCCGTCGAGGGCCTGCTGTGGCGGGCGGCCCGGATGTCCAGCGACGTCCTGGTGTGGCTGCTGGGCGCCACCAGCGCGTGGATCCTCGCGGGCATCCTGGACAAGCCCGGCCATGGCGCGGACTGGCTCTTCACGGAGCCCGGCATGGAGTACCTGTGGCTCGGCCTGCCGATCGTGCTCGGCGCCCTCGTCCACGACATCGGTGACGCCCTGACCGTCTCCGGCTGCCCGATCCTGTGGCCGATCCCCATCGGGGGCAAGCGCTGGTACGCGCTGGGGCCGCCGAAGGGGATGCGGTTCCGCGCGGGCAGCTGGGTGGAGCTGAAGGTGCTGATGCCGGCGTTCATGCTGCTGGGCGGGGTGGGCGGCGCGTCGGCGCTGAACTTCATCTGATCGTCCCGTTCGGGTGAAAGAGGTACGAAGCCCCTTCGGGGATCACCAAGATCCGCTTTCTTCTGATCATGGATTCCCCGCACCTGACACGCCGTCAGCTGACCGCCGCCGCCTCCACGGCCGCCGCCGCTTCCCTGCTCCCCGCGTCACCCGCCACGGCAGCCCCTGCCACCCCTGCGGCTCCCGTGGCTCCGGTGGCCGCGCCCCGCTCCACCGCCGACTGGGATACCTGCCTCGCCGTCGCCCGCGCCCTGCTCGTACTCGACGAGGACGACCAGCCGCTGGTCCCGCGCTACGAGAAGATCCTCCTCCGCGGCGGACTGCCCAAAGGCGCCTCGGGCAGTAAGAAGGTGCTGGTCCTCGGCGCCGGACCGGCCGGCATGGCCGCGGCCCACCTGCTGAAGCGCGCGGGCCACGACGTCACCGTCATCGAGGCCAACGGGAACCGCGCCGGCGGCCGCATCAAGACCTTCCGCACCGGCGGCCACGAGAACGCCGCCCAGGCCTTCGCCGATCCGAAGCAGTACGCCGAGGCCGGCGCCATGCGCATCCCCGGCAGCCACCCGCTCGTCATCGGGCTGATCGACAAGCTCGGCATCGAGCGGCGGCCCTTCCGCTACGTCGACACCGACCCCGAGGGCACCCCCCGCTCCCGCACCTGGATCAGCGTCAACGGCATCAGGGCCCGCCGCGCCGACTACGCCAAGGACCCCCGGGCCGTCAACCGCTCCTTCGGCGTACCGAAGAAGTACGAGGACGTCCCGGCCGCCGACATCGTGCGCCAGGCCCTCGACCCCGTACGCGACGAGTACAGCGTGAAGCGCCCCGACGGCACCCGGGCCGACAAGCCGATGCCCGAGCTGCTCGAAGGGTGGGCCCGGATCGTCCAGCGCTTCGGCGACTGGTCGATGTACCGGTTCCTGACCGAGCACGCGGGGCTCGACACCCGCACGGTCGACCTGATCGGAACCCTGGAGAACATGACCTCCAGGCTGCCGCTCTCCTTCCTGCACAGCTTCATCAGCCAGGCGCTGATCAGCCCCGGCACCGCCTTCTACGAGCTCGTCGGCGGCACTGCCGTCCTCGCCGACGCGCTCCTGGAGCAGGTCCGCGACCACGTCCGCTTCGACCGCCGCGTCACCCGCATCGAGACCCGGGAGCAGGGCGAGCGGGTGGTCGTCGACACGGTCTCCGAAGGCCGGAACGGCAAGGTCGTCCGCGAGCGGTTCACCGGCGACGCGGCGATCGTCACCATCCCCTTCTCGGGCCTCCAGCACGTCCAGATCGCGCCTCCCCTCTCGTACGACAAGCGCCGCGCCCTCACCGAGGTGCACTACGACAGCGCCACCAAGGTGCTCCTGGAATTCAGCCGCCGCTGGTGGGAGTTCGGCGAGGACGACTGGCGCCGCGAGCTGGAAGCCATGGAGCCCGGGCTGTACGACCGGTACCGCAAGGGCCAGGTGCCGCCGGACGGACGGCTCCTCGGCAAGCACCCGTCCGTGCCCAAGGGCCACCTCTCCGAGGACCAGCGCACCCACTACGCGGCGAACGCCTGGGTCTCCCGCGACCAGCCCGAGGCGGCCGGGGTCATCGGCGGCGGCTCGGTGACCGACAACCCGAACCGCTTCATGTTCAACCCCTCCCACCCCGTCCCCGGCAGCGCCGGCGGGGTCGTCCTCGCCTCCTACAGCTGGGCGGACGACGCCAGGCGCTGGGACGCCTACGACGACGAGGCCCGCTACGCGCTCGCCCTGCGCGGCATGCAGGAGGTGTACGGCCGGCGGCTCGAGGTCTTCTTCACGGGCGTCGGCCGCACCCAGAGCTGGCAGCGCGACCCGTACGCCTACGGCGAGGCGTCCGTCCTGCTCCCCGGCCAGCACACCGAGATCCTCCTCGACATGCGCACCCAGGAAGGCCCGCTCCACTTCGCCGGCTGCCATACCTCGGTCAAGCCCGCCTGGATCGAAGGCGCCCTGGAATCGGCGGTCCGCGCGGCGCTGGAGGTCCACGGCACCCGCTGACCGGTGGCACCCGGGGCGCCCGCAGGGGGGCGCCCCGGTCATGTCCGTCGCGGCGGCGAGAGGGCCCCCTGAGGGCAGCGCGGCTGCTCCGATCGAGCGGTGTGGGCTCACGGCTCGCCCCGGGCACCGGGCGAAGAGCGAAACGCTGTCTACGATCCCCACCTGTCGGAGCAGAGGACTGGGGAGCGCGGATGAGGCACGGCCTTGGCTGGGTGGCGCGCGTCGGCGTGCTCGCGGCGTCCCTCGGGCTCGTCGCGGCGTGCGGTTCGGGAGCGGAACGCGACGGTGAAGAGCCGTCGCCCAGCCCTTCATCGCCCAGCCCTTCGTCTCCCAGCCCCGCGCCTCCGACCCCGAGCACCCCGCCGTCAGCGGCCGACGAACCGTCCTATGGAGGCGAGTCCGTCCCTCCGCCCCGGCCTCTGCCCACGCGTACCCGGCCCTCCGACACGGACCCCGACATCGCTCCCACCGAGTCGGCTCCTCCGTCTCCGGATCAGTCGGTACCGGGCGGGACGTGAGCGAGCCGCAGTCCGGCGTCACGCGATGGGCCAAGCCGGAGGGTCCGGATCCGGCGTCGCCCACCGCGCTGATCAACATCGTGGTGGCCCAGGCGTCGTTCGTCGCCGCCTTGATGTTCTACGTGGGCGTGATCTACACGAGCGCGTACTACGGCCATTTCCACCTTTCGCCCTTCTCCCTGGGGCTGGGGTTCGCCGAATACGTCCTCCAGAGCCTGCACCTGATGACCTTTCCCGTCCTGGTGAGCGCGGTCGTGCTGCTCATCGCGCTCGCCATCGGCGGTCGCCGCCCGCGGCAGGCGCTGCCCGGCGGCGTGGTGCGCGGCGCGTCGCACGGCACGTCGGTGTTGGCCCGCTACTACTGGGTCCTCGTGGTCGCGGGCCTGCTGCTGCTCGTGGGGTGGTGGCAATGGCAACTGCTGCTGCCGTACCGCTGGGCGGGCCCGTTCGTCATCGGCGTCGGCCTGCTGCTGGGTGCGGCACGACAGACCGACGTCGATCAGCCGAGGAGGCTGCGGGACATTGCCGTACCCGTCTTCGCCGCCATGCTGTTCCTGCTCTGGTCCGTCACCCTCGCCGCGGGCCAGATCGGGGAGCGGAACGCCAGGCACGACGCCCGCCACGTGGACGAGCGCACCGGTGTGATGGTGTTCAGCTCGCACAGCCTCGGAATCTGGTCACGGTCCCCGGGCCTCCGCCACCAAGTTCTCGGCGAGCACGTCCACCTTCGCCACCGCTACGAGGGCCTGCGCCTGATCGTGGCCCGTGAGGGGCGTTACTACACCGTGCCGGTGGGGTGGAATGCCACAACCGATTCCGTCTACGTCATCCGGGAGGGCGACGGTGTGCGCGTCGAACTCACGCCCGGCGTGCACGAGTGACGGACCCCCAGCCGCTCAGCCGTGCCAAGACCGCCACAGGGCCGCGTACGCGCCGTCCGCCGCGACCAGCTCGTCGTGGCTGCCGAGCTCGCTGATCCGGCCGTCCTCGACGACCGCGATCACGTCCGCGTCGTGCGCCGTGTGCAGCCGGTGCGCGATCGCCACCACCGTCCGGCCGTCCAGCACCCGCGCCAGCGAGCGCTCCAGATGGCGGGCCGCGCGCGGGTCCAGGAGGGACGTCGCCTCGTCGAGCACCAGGGTGTGCGGGTCGGCCAGCACCAGGCGGGCCAGCGCGATCTGCTGGGCCTGCGCCGGGGTCAGGGCCAGCCCGCCGGAGCCGACCTCGGTGTCCAGGCCGGCCTCCAGGGCCCGCGCCCACGCCTCCGCGTCCACCGCCGCCAGCGCCGCCCACAGCTCCGCGTCCGGGGCCTCCGCCCGCGCGAGCCGCAGGTTGTCCCGGAGCGTGCCGACGAAGACGTGGTGCTCCTGGTTGACCAGCGCCACATGCGCGCGGACCCGCTCGGCGGGCATCCGCGACAGCTCCGCCGCGCCCAGCGTGACGCGCCCCGAGCGTGGGGCGTAGATCCCGGCGAGCAGCCGGCCCAGCGTCGACTTGCCCGCGCCCGACGGGCCCACCAGGGCCAGGCGCGTGCCCGGGGCGACGTCCATCGACACCCGGTGCAGGACGTCCACGCCCTCCCGGTACCCGAAGCGCACGTCGTCCGCCCGCACCGCGCGCCCGTCGGGCCGTACGGCCGGGTCTCCGGCGTGCGGCTCGATCTCGCGCACGCCCACGAGCCGGGCCAGCGACACCTGCGCCACCTGCAGCTCGTCGTACCAGCGCAGAATGATCCCGACCGGCTCCACCAGCATCTGCGCCAGCAGCGCACCCGTCGTCAGCTGCCCCACGTCCAGCCAGCCGCGCAGCACGAAGAAGCCGCCGATCAACAGCACCGAGGCGAGGACCGTGGTGTGCGTGACGCTGATCACCGGGAAGATCACCGAGCGCAGGAAGAGCGTGTACCGTTCCCACGCCGTCCATTCCGTGATGCGCCGGTCGGACAGCGCGATCCGCCGTGCGCCCAGCCGGTGCGCCTCGACCGTGCGGCCCGCGTCGACCGTCTCGGCGAGCACCCCGGCGACCGCCGCGTACCCCGCCGCCTCCGAGCGGTACGCCGACGGCGCCCGCCGGAAGTACCAGCGGCAGCCCGCGATCAGCAGCGGCGCCGCCACCAGGATCGCGAGCGCCAGCGGCGGGGCCGTCACCGTGAGGCCGCCGATCAGCAGCCCCGCCCACACCACGCCGATGGCGAGCTGCGGCACCGCCTCGCGCATGGCGTTGGCGAGCCGGTCGATGTCGGTCGTGATCCGGGACAGCAGGTCGCCGGTCCCCGCGCGCTCCAGCACGCCGGGCGGCAGCCCCACCGACCGTACGAGGAAGTCCTCGCGCAGGTCGGCCAGCATCTCCTCGCCCAGCATCGCTCCGCGCAGCCGCACCAGCCGCACGAACACCGTCTGCACCACCAGGGCGGCGACGAACACCGCGACGGTGCCCGGCAGATGGAGCTCGCGCTCCCCGGCGGCGAGCCGCTCCACCAGCGAACCGAGCAGGTACGGGCCGGCCATCGAGGCGATGACCGCGACCGCGTTGACGGTGACGAGCACCGTGAACGCCGTGCGGTGGCGGCGCAGCAGCTCCGCCACGTACGCGCGGACCGTCGCGGCGCCGCCGACCGGCAGCGTCGTCGCGGTCTCGGGAGCCGCCGGGTCGTACGCCGGTGGCGCCATGCCGATCATGCCTTCTCCTCCAGGTCCACCAGGTCGTGTGCGGTCGCTGTGACGGCGGGCTCCTCGTCGGTCTCGCGGGTCACGACCGCGCGGTACCGGGGCTCCGTGCGCAGCAGCTCGCGGTGCGTGCCCACCGCCACCGCCGCGCCCTCGTGGACCAGCACCACCCGGTCCGCGCGGTCCAGCAGCAGCGGCGAAGAGGCCAGCACCACCGTCGTCCGCCCGGCGCGCAACCGCGCGATGCCCGCCGCGACCCGCGCCTCGGTGTGCGAGTCCACCGCCGACGTCGGCTCGTCCAGCACCAGCACGCCCGGGTCGGTCACCAGCGAACGCGCCAGCGCCAGCCGCTGGCGCTGGCCGCCGGAGAGCGACCGGCCGCGCTCGGTGATCCGCGTACGCATCGGATCGCCGTCCGCGCCCACCGACGCCTGCGCGAGCGCGTCCAGCACATCGCCGCACTCCGCCGCCGCCAGCGCCTCCTCGGCGCTCACCGCACCCGACGACGGCACGTCCAGCAGCTCCCGCAGCGTGCCGGACAGCAGCACCGGATCCTTGTCCTGTACGAGGACGGCGGCGCGCGCCGCGTCGAGCGGCAGCTCGTTCAACGGTACGCCGCCGAGCAGCACCGAGGCGTGGCCGTCCGTCTCCTCGGCCGGGTGCCCGCCGAGCCGGTCGGCCAGCCTGCCGGCGGCGTCCGGGTCACCGCACACCACGGCGGTCAACAGCCCCTCGGGGGCGCGCAGCCCGGTCACCGGGTCGTACAGATCACCGCTCGGCGAAGAGGAGGACCCGTGGGAGCCGGTGACCGTCGTCGTACGCGCCAGGGACAGCACGCGCGCCGCGCGCTTCGCGGAGGGCCGCGAGAAGGCGAAGGCCATGGTGATCTCCTCCACCGTCCGCAGCGGGTAGTGGGTGAGGGTTACCGCGGCGTAGACGGTGACCAGTTCACCGACCGCGATCCGCCCGTCGAGGGCCAGCCGCGCGCCGTACAGCACCACACCGATCAGCAGCAGCCCCGGCAGCAGCACCTGGACCGCCGCGATCAGCGCCCACATGCGGGCGCTGCGCACCGCCGCTTCCCGGACCTCCTGGGAGGCGGCGCGGTAGCGGCCGAGGAACAGCTCCTCGCCGCCGATGCCGCGCAGGACGCGCAGGCCCGCGACCGTGTCCGAGGCCAGCTCGGTGGCGCGCCCGGCCTTCTCCCGCTGGACGTCCGCCCGCCGCGTGGCGCGCGGCAGCAGCGGCAGGGGCGCCAGCGCCAGCACCGGGACGGCGATGGCCACGGCGATGCCGAGCGCGGGCGCGTAGAACACCAGGCCGACGCAGACCGCGACCAGCGTGAGGACCGCCGCGCCGAACCGCGACAGCGCCTCCACGAACCAGCCGATCTTCTCGACGTCACCGGTGGACACGGCGACGACCTCACCGGCGGCGACCCGCCGCGTCAGCACCGCGCCGAGCTCGGCGGTCTTGCGGGACAGCAGCTGCTGCACCCGGGCGGCGGCGGTGATCCAGTTGGTGACGGCGGTGCGGTGCTCCATGGTGTCACCGGTCGCGATGGCCGCGCCGAGCAGCGCCAGCAGCGCGCCGGCGAGCGCGAGCCGGTGGGCGGAGCCGTCCACGACCGCCTGCACCGCGAGGCCCACGCCCAGCGGGAGCCCGGCGATGCCGAGCTGGAGGAGAAGACCCCAGGCCAGGGGGGTGAGCTGGCCGCCGAGCTGGTTGCGGCCCAGCCAGACGAGGAACCGCGTGCCCGACCGTACGTCGGGGTCACCGGGATCGGCGTACGGAAGCTGGTGAATCTGCATGACGTCCCAGGGATCTCAGCGGCGGAAGGCGGGGAGGGAGGCGGGAAGAGCCGGGGAAGTGGCGGAGAAGCCGTGCAAGGTTCGCCTTCCGGGCCCGGGGTCGGCAATCGATTTTCCGGCCGGACGAACGAAACGCGCCAAGGGCCGCCGGACTGTCTGGCGCACTCCGGTGGTGCGCGCTTCACTCGCGGCCCATGAGACAACGAACAGTCATGAGCATGCTCGGCGCCATCCTTGTGGCCGCCGCGACGGCGCTGCTCCCCGCCGCACCCGCTTCCGGGGCCGGAGCCCCGACCGGACCGCAGCCGCCCGCGGAGTTCGGCACCGACTGGCACGATCCCGTCACCGCCGCCCCGCCCGTCCCGCGCCCCACCGGCGTCCGCACCTGCGAAGTGACCCTCGCCAAGGCGCAGTTCCGCGACTTCACCCCGTACAAGGGTGCCTACACGCCCCCGAAGGGCTGCGGCGACCGCTGGAGCGCGGTGGTGCTGCGGCTCGACGGCAGCGTGAAGGGACGGCAGTACGACCGCCTCGGCAACCTCACCCTCGGCGGCGTTGAGATCTTCCGCACCTCCACCCCGCAGCCCTCACCGGACGGCATCACCTGGTCGGTGGAGAAGGATGTCACCCGTTACGGCGACACACTGCGCCGCCCGGGGCCCGTCGAGATGCTCATCGGGAACGTCGTCAACGACACGTACACCGGCGTCATCGACGTCACCGTGACCCTCACCTTCTACGCGTCCCCCGAGGGCGGACCCGGCCCCTCCGCCGACGTCCCCGACCGGGTGATCCCGCTCGACACCCCGTCACCGCCGCTGCCGCGCAACTCCGAACGCATCCTCGCCGAGGTGTACGCCACCGGCTCCGGCGGCGGCTGCGAGGAGTACTGGTACCTGTCCGTCCCGGACGCGGCCCCTTACTCCTGCAAGGCCTCCGACGGCCCGCACCGCGAGGTGCGCATCAGCGTGGACGGGCGCCTCGCGGGCATCGCCGCACCGTTCCCCACGGTCTGGACCGGCGGCTGGTCCAACCCCTTCCTCTGGTACGTCACCCCCGCGCCGCGCGCCTTCGACGTCAAGCCGGTCGTGTACGACCTGACGCCGTTCGCCGCCCTGCTGAACGACGGACGGCCGCACCGCATCGAGGTCACCGTCGCCGGGGTGCCCGCCGGAGCGCCCGGCTGGTCCACGCCCACCAACCTCCTGCTCTGGCAGGACGAAGGGCGCGAGGCGGTCACCGGCGCGCTGACCCGCCACGACACCGGCACGCCCGACAACTCCACGGCGTACACACCCGGTCGGGAGCACCGCCTCGCCACCGAGGCCGCGCACCGGCTGACGGTCGCCGGGTACCTCGACACCTCCCACGGCCGCGTCCCCACGACCGTCACCCGGGCCCTCGCCCACACCTCCGTCCACCGCTGGACCGACGGCGAGACCACCGACGCGCTGACGGCGACCTGGACGGACGACGAGACCGTCACCAGCGGGCGGACCGTGACCCGCACCCAGCGCACGTACACCATGGACGGCGAGACGACGCTCGGCGCCGGAGACCGGCTGCGCACCGTCCTCACGCTCGGGGACCGCGCCCACACCCTCGTCCTGCGGGGTGGCGAGCGGCCGTCGTGGACGCGCCTCGACGACACGTACACGGGCGACGCGACGTACACCGCGGGCGTCCCGCGCGACCAGCGGCACGCCGTGGGCACCACCACCGAGCGCTACCGGCTGCACGGCTCGGCGGGCTGCCACGACCGCACCCTGACCGCCGTCCAGGGCACGCTGACGGAGGACCGCCGCCGCTGCTGACACACCTGGGGCCCGGCGCGACACCGGGCCCCAGCGCGCTTACCGCGGCTTGACCGAATCCACCCCGGAGCGCGGCTTCCTCCACTCCCCGCGCGTGAAGTCGGGGATCTGCTGCGGCGCGCCCTTCGCCTTGATCGAGGCGTGGCTCAACGGGACCGGCGCCGTCCACGTCGCCGCGTCGTACACGTCGAAGTCCGGGACCAGCCCGAGCCGCATGCACTGCATGAGGCGGTAGACCATGATGTAGTCCATGCCGCCGTGCCCGCCGGGCGGATTGGCGTGCTCCTTCCACAGCCAGTGGTCGAACTCCGTCGCGTACGCCGAGAAGTCACCCCACTGGTGGCCCTTGTGGTCCGGCTCGACGTAGATCCGGGCCGGGTAGTCCTCGAAGACGCCCTTCGTCCCGCCGAGGCTGTTGATCCGGCTGTACGGGTGCGGCGTCGACACGTCGTGCTCCAGCCGGATCACCCGCCCCTTCGCCGTCGTCACCATGCTGATCGTGCGGTCGCTGCCGATGTACGTCTCCTTCCAACTCGGGTCACCGGGAGGCATGTTCGCCTCGCGGTACTCGGCCAGCCCGAGCGACGGCGTACCGAAGCTGCTGATGCTCACCACCCGGTCGCCGCGGTTGACGTCCATGTAGTTGGCCACCGGCCCGAAACCGTGGTTCGGGTACAGATCGCCGCGCAGCCGCGTGTGCCAAAGCCTGCGCCACGGACCTTCGTAGTACGTGGGCGAGAACATCAGCTCCCGCAGGTCGTGGTTGTAAGCGCCCGCCCCGTGCAGCAGCTCGCCGAACACGCCGGCGTGCGCCATGCGCAGCACCCGCATCTCGTTCCTGCCGTAACAGCAGTTCTCCAGCTGCATGCAGTGGCGGCGGGTGCGCTCGGACAGGTCCACCAGCGCCCACAGCTCGTCCAGGCGCATGGCGACGGGGCACTCGACGCCGACGTGCTTGCCCGCCAGCATCGCCGCCTTCGCCATCTCGAAGTGGGACTCCCACGGGGTCGCCACGTAGACGAAGTCGACGTCCCCGCGCGCACAGAGGTTGACGTAGTCGCCCTCATCCTTGGTGTAGACGGCGGGGGACGGCTGACCGGCCTTCACCACCTTGGCCGCCGCCCGCTCCGCCTTCGCCTTGACCGGGTCGCACAGCGCCACCACCCGTACGCCGGACAGGGCGAGGAACAGGTCGATCATGCTGCCGCCGCGGTTGCCGAGACCGATGATCCCGACGCGTACGGTCGACCGCTGCTCGAAGGGCACACCCGCCATGGTGCTGCCCTGGCGCCGGGGCACGGGCGCCTCCGCGGGAGCGCCGGCCGGGGTGTCGGCGGCCGCGGCGCCGCCCAGCGGGCCGAGGCCCAGCCCGGCGGCCCCCGACACGCCCACCACCCCCGCCGCGCCCGCCGTGGTCCGCAGGACGGAGCGACGGCTGGGCGAGTCCTGGTTCCCGGGTGCTGCGTCGTTCATCGAACCTCCCGTACATGCGTGATGTGCGCGGCTGGGTTCATGAATCCCGGGAAGGACCCTGGCGGTCGGGGCTCAGGGTGCGCAAGAGCGCGGATTGGACTCTTGGGGCGAGCCCATGGACTCTCGTGGACGCGGGGGAGGGGCAGGGGGGTTCAGGGGCGCGTCGCCCGCTCCAGCTCCTGGAGCGCCGAGTGGTAGCGGCGGCCTGTGGCGTGGTCCATGCCGATCTCGCACATGCGGTTCGCCGAGAGGTACGCGTCGAAGTCCCGGCCCGTCACCTCCGCCGCCTCGCGGACCGTCGCCGACTCCGTCAGCTCGCGGTGCAGCAGGCCGCGGTCGCCCGCGAAGGCGCAGCAGCCCGCGTCGTCCGGTACGTACACCTCCTCGGCGCAGGCCGCCGCGAGCGCCGTCAGCCGGTCCTGGTCGCCGAGGTGGAGCATCGCGCAGGTGGGGTGGACCACGGCGGAGCCCGCCCGGCGGCGTACCTCCAGGTGCGGCAGCAGCTCGTCGGCGGCCCACACGACCGAGTCGAGGACCGTCAGCTCGCCGTGCAGCTCGCGGTTGCGGTCGGTGAGGTACGGCACGACGTCGTGGGCGAGGCCCAGCGTGCAGGAGGACGCGTCGACGACGAGCGGCAGGCGGCCGCCTGCCGTCCAGCCCCAGGCGGCTTCGACGACGCGGTTCGCCATGACGCGCGCGCCCTCCTCGTACCCCTTGGAGTGCCAGATGGTGGCGCAACAGGTGCCCGCCACGTCGTCCGGGATCCACACGGGCCGCCCGGCCCGCGCGGACAGCGCGACGACGGCCTGGGGGAGGGGCGGGCCGTCGAAGCCGTCGGGCTCGCCGAAGATCCGGTTCACACAGGCCGGGTAGTAGACGGCGGCCGCACCGGTCCGTTCCGTACGCGGCAGCCGGGCGCGGGCCGCGCCGGGGACCTCCGGCAGCCACTCGGGGACCAGATCGGGCCGGATGACGCGGCGCGCCAGGCCCGTCACCGACGCGGTCAGCCGGTCTCCGGCCGCGTCCGCCGCCGACAGCGCGAGCCGGGCCGCCGCCTCCACCGCCTTGAAGTTGCGGGCGGCGAGCGCCGCCACCCGCTCCTCGCGCGCGGAGTGCCGCCGGTGCCGCAGCCGCTTCATCAGGGCGCCGGTGTCGATCCCGACCGGGCAGGCGAGCTTGCAGACGGAGTCGCCCGCGCACGTGTCCACGGCGTCGTAGCCGTACGCCGCGGCCAGGCCGTCCTCGACCGGCGAGCCGGGGCTCTGCCGCATCATCTCGCGCCGCAGCACGATCCGCTGGCGCGGTGTGGTCGTCAGGTCCGCGCTGGGGCAGGCCGGTTCGCAGAAGCCGCACTCGATGCACGGGTCGGCGGCCGCCTCCACCTGGGGAATCGTCTTCAGACCGCGCAGATGGGCGCGCGGGTCGCGGTCCAGGACGATCCGCGGCGCCAGCACCCCTTCCGGGTCGATGGCCCGCTTCGTACGCCACATCAGCTCGGTGGCGGTCGGCCCCCACTCCCGCTCCAGGAACGGGGCGATGTTGCGCCCGGTGGCGTGCTCGGCCTTCAGGGAGCCGTCGAACCGCTCGACCGTCAGGGTGCAGAAGGCATCCATGAAGGCGGCGTAGCGATCGGTGTCGGCCGGGTCTGCCGCGTCGAAGGCCAGCAGGAAGTGGAGGTTGCCATGGGCGGCGTGGCCCGCGACGGCGGCCTCGAAGCCGTGCTCCCGCTGGAGCGCGAGGAGGGCCTCGCACGCCTCGGCCAGCCGCGCCGGGGGGACGGCGAAGTCCTCCGTGATCAGGGTCGTACCGGGCGGGCGGGAGCCGCCGACCGCTGTGACGAACGCCTTGCGGGCCTTCCAGTACCCGCCGATGGCCGCCGCGTCCCGGGTGAACCGGTTGGTGACCGACGCGACCGGCGCCACCAGTTCCACGCCCGCCAGCACGCGGTCGGCGGCCCGTTCACACGCCCCCAGTGCCGCCCGGTCGGGCGCCCGGAACTCCACCAGCAGCGCGGTGGTCTCCGCGGGCAGCTCCGCCCAGTCGGCGGGCACCCCCGCCACGCTGACGGAGGCCCGCATGGCGTTGCCGTCCATCAGCTCGACGGCGACCGCACCGGCCTCGGTGAACCGCGGCACGGCGGCCGCGGCGGCCGGCAGGGAGGGGAAGAACAGCAGCGCCGTGGAGACCTCGCGGTCCAGCGGCAGCGTGTCGAAGACGACCTCGGAGATGAAGCCGAAGGTGCCCTGGGAGCCCACCATCAGCCCGCGCAGAATCTCGACGGGTGTCGAGCCGTCCAGGAACGCGTCCAGCCGGTAGCCGTTGGTGTTCTTCAGCTGGTACTTGGCGCGGACCCGGGCCGTCAGCTCCGCGTCGGCCTCGATCTCGGCCTTGAGCGCGAGGAGTTCCTCGCACAGCTTGGGCTCGGCGCGCGCCAACTCCTCGTCGGCGGCCGGGTCGCCGGTGTCGACGACCGTCCCGGACGGCAGTACGACGGTGAGCGAGGAGACCGTGCGGTACGAGTTCCGCTCGGTGCCCGCGGTCATGCCGGAGGCGTTGTTGGCCACGACCCCGCCGATGGTGCAGGCCGCAGCGCTCGCCGGGTCGGGGCCGAGCACCCGGCCGTACCGGGCGAGGGTGGCGTTGGCCCGGGCGACGGTGGTGCCGGGCCGGACGCGGGCGCGGGCGCCGCCGTCCAGCACCTCGACGCCCACCCAGTGCATGCGCACGTCCACCAGGATGTCCTCGCCCTGCGCCTGGCCATTGAGGCTCGTCCCGGCGGCCCGGAAGACCACCTCGCGGCCCTTGTCGTGGGCGTACGCCAGGATGGCGGCGATGTCGTCGGTGTCCTCGGCGACCACGACGATCTGCGGCACGAAGCGGTAGGGGCTGGCGTCCGACGCGTACCGCACGAGGTCCGAGACGCGCCACAGCACCTTGTCGGGGCCGAGGAGGGCGATCAGCTCGTCCCGCAGCCGCCCGGGTGAACCATGCGCCACCAGATCCGGTACGCGGTCGGGGGACGGCGTCCGCGTCCCGCCGGGGCGCAGCGCGTCCGGCTTCGGCTCCAGCAACGGCATGTCACGGTCCCCTCGACGTCGGGCCTCGTCTCAGCAGCGCCGCCGCTCCGGCACCCCGTCCACGAGGGCGGACAGCAGGCCGCCGAGCACCTCGCGCTGTTCGGCGGTCAACGGAGCCAGGATGTCCTCTGCGGCCGCCCGGCGCGCGCTGCGCAGCCGCCGCAGCGTGTCCCGGCCGGTGTCGGTGAGCTCGATCCGTATCACCCGGCGGTTGTCCGGATCGGGGACGCGCCGGACCCGGCCGCTCGCCTCAAGGCCGTCGACCAGACTCGTCACCGCCCGCGGCACGACCTCCAGCCGGGCCGCGAGGTCCGCCATGCGGGGCGGGCGGTCGTAGTGCGCGACGATCCGCAGCAGCCGGGACTGGGCGGGGGTGATGGCGACGTCGGCCGACTCGAGCTGCCGCTGCTGGCTGCGGTGGAGCCGGCGGGTCAGCCGCAGGAGCTGCTCGGCCAGCAGGCCGTCGGCGTCGGGGGAGTTCATGACGGAAGAGTATCAGGACTATGCTCATTGTGAAGATAGGTAACAATGAGCTATCCTCTGGAATGTTCGCGGTGTCACGCGCCGTGTCGTCCGTGGTGTCGTTCGTTGGTCGCGGCGCCGCAGCTCCGCGGCCGACGTCGGCGTACGTGTCGTCCACGTGGGTGCCACCCTCGCGGGCGTCCGGACGCACGTGTCACGGACGTGCCTGCCACGGACACGCGCGTCGTGAACGTGTGCGTCACCGACCCGCGCGACCGCCGAGCCCGGCGGCGCGCCCAACCGAAGGAGCCCATGCGCATCCACGCCGAGTCCACCTGGACACCACCGCCCCCCGATCCGGAACAGCCGCAGCCGCCCGCCGAGATCCGGCGCATCCTCCGGCTCTTCCGCCCCTACCGAACCCGGCTCGCCGTCGTCGGGCTGCTCGTCGCGGCCTCGTCGCTCGTCTCCGTCGCCTCGCCGTTCCTGCTCCGCGAGATCCTCGACACCGCCATCCCGCAGGGCCGCACGGGGCTGCTCACGCTGCTCGCGTTCGGCATGATCCTCACCGCCGTGGTGACCAGCGTCTTCGGCGTACTCCAGACGCTGATCTCCACGACGGTCGGCCAGCGCGTCATGCACGACCTGCGCACCGCCGTCTACGCCCAGCTCCAGCGCATGCCGCTCGCCTTCTTCACGCGCACGCGCACCGGCGAGGTCCAGTCCCGGATCGCCAACGACATCGGCGGCATGCAGGCCACCGTCACCTCCACCGCCACCTCCCTCGTCTCCAACCTCACCTCCGTCGTGGCCACCGTCGTCGCGATGCTCGCCCTGGACTGGCGGCTCACCGTCGTCTCCCTGCTGCTGCTTCCGCTGTTCGTGTGGATCAGCCGCCGCGTCGGCCGCGAGCGCAAGGCGATCACCACCCAGCGGCAGAAGCAGATGGCCGCGATGGCCGCCACCGTCACCGAGTCCCTCTCGGTCAGCGGCATCCTGCTCGGCCGCACCATGGGCCGCGCGGACTCCCTCACCCGTTCCTTCGCCGCCGAGTCCGAGCGGCTCGTCGACCTCGAAGTGCGCTCCTCCATGGCCGGGCGGTGGCGGATGTCCACCATCGGCATCGTCATGGCCGCCATGCCCGCGCTGCTCTACTGGGCCGCCGGACTCGCGCTCCAGGCCGGCGGCGCCGCGCTCTCCATCGGCACGCTCGTCGCCTTCGTCTCGCTCCAGCAGGGCCTGTTCCGGCCCGCCGTGAGCCTGCTCTCCACCGGCGTCGAGATCCAGACCTCCCTCGCGCTCTTCCAGCGGATCTTCGAGTACCTCGACCTGCCGGTCGACATCACCGAGCCGGACAAGCCCGTCCGCCTCGACACGGTCCGCGGTGAGGTCCGCTTCGAGAGCGTCGACTTCCGGTACGACGAGAAGAGCGGCGAGACGCTCCACGGCATCGACATCACCGTCCCGGCGGGCGGCAGCCTCGCCGTCGTCGGCCCCACCGGCTCGGGCAAGTCCACGCTCAGCTACCTCGTGCCCAGGCTCTACGACGTCACCGGCGGCCGCGTCACCCTCGACGGCGTCGACGTACGCGACCTGGACTTCGACAGCCTCGCCCGGGCCGTCGGCGTCGTCTCCCAGGAGACCTACCTCTTCCACGCGTCCGTCGCCGACAACCTGCGCTTCGCCCGGCCCGACGCCACCGACGAGGAGATCCAGGCGGCCGCGCGGGCGGCCCAGATCCACGACCACATCGCCTCCCTGCCGGACGGGTACGACACCCTCGTCGGCGAGCGCGGCTACCGCTTCTCCGGCGGCGAGAAACAGCGCCTCGCCATCGCCCGCACCATCCTGCGCGACCCGCCGGTCCTCATCCTCGACGAGGCGACCAGCGCCCTCGACACCCGCACCGAGCACGCGGTGCAACAGGCGATCGACGCGCTCTCCGCCGGCCGCACCACCATCACCATCGCGCACCGGCTCTCCACCATCCGGGACGCCGACGAGATCGTCGTCCTCGACGCCGGCCGCATCGCGGAACGCGGCACCCACGACGAACTCCTCGCCCTGGACGGCCGGTACGCCGCCCTCGTCCGCGGCGACGCGGAACTCGCCCCCGCGGCGCCCTGACGCCCGCTCCCCGGACACGCACGCGGAAGCGCCGCCGCTCCCGTGGGACGGGGGAGCGACGGCGCCGGGTCGAGCAATCGTCAGACGAGCCAGCCGACGAAGTGGATGAAACCGGCCAGCAGATCGGTGAGCACGTTCATGATGGTGCGTTCTCCTTGTGCTTCGTGCATGTGTGGGACGACGCAACCGAGGTCTGCAGCCCGTCGCTTGCGCACCGTAAGCATCATGTGTCGCAGCCCCGCTGCGCCCGGAAACCGGATGCGATCACGCGTTCAGGCGAACATCCGATCCCGTGTTCGCGTGTTCAGGGCCGACCCGGTGGTCGACGTGTCGGGGCGCGGCCGGCTGCCGGGTTCGGCGTATGGCCCGGGTTAGCGTGCCCGCATGGTGAACGAGTCCCCGCAGGACACGCCCCGGCGCCGGTCCCGGATGACCCGCCGGGGCAAGCTGTCCCTCGCCGCAGGTCTGGTGGTCGTCACGGCCGCCGCGGTGCTGGTGCCGTTGCTGCTGCTCAGGGGCGAGGCCCCGGCCCCGCCGCCGCCCGAGAAGCCGAGGATGCTCCTCATCCCCGAGGGCTGGCGGGCCACCCAGGTGTACGACGCCGTCGACAAGGCGCTCAAGGCGCCGCCCGGAACCACGCGGAAGGTCGCCGAGAGCGGCAGGCTCAAGCTGCCGGCCGACGCGCAGGGCAATCCCGAGGGCTTCCTCTTCCCGGCCACGTACCCCGTGTACAAGAAGACCACCGTGCGCGGCCTGCTGGACTACATGGTGCGCACCGCCCACGAACGGTTCGGGGTCGGCCGCGTCGGCGCGGGCACGCAGCGCAACGGCGTGAGCCTCTACCAGACGGTGACCATCGCCAGCATCGTGCAGGCCGAGGCCGACACCGTGGAGGACATGGGCAAGGTGGCGCGGGTGATCTACAACCGGCTCACCCAGGGCATGGCCCTCCAGATGGACTCCACCCTCAATTACGCCCTGGGCCGCTCCACCCTCGACACCTCGCACGCCGACACCCGGATGGAGAACCCGTACAACACCTACAACCGCCAGGGTCTGCCGCCCACCCCCATCGACAACCCGGGCGAGCAGGCGATGGACGCGGCGATCAATCCGCCGCCGGGCGACTGGCTGTACTTCGTGACCGTACGGCCCGGTGACACGCGCTTCACCGCCGACTACGCCGAGCACCAGCGGAACGTGCAGGAGTTCAACGAGGTCCGGCGGAGCGCGGCGGCGAGCTGACGCTCACGCGGGCACCCGGTCGGGCGCACGGCCCGGGAGGACCGCGCGCGGCACCGGCTTCGCCCCGCGCGCCAGCAGGCGCCCGACCTCCCGCACGGCGGCCCGCCCGGCCCGGTTGGCGCCGATGGTCGACGCGGACGGCCCGTACCCGACCAGGTGCACGCGCTCGTCGCGTACCGCACGGGTGCCCTCCAGGCGGATGCCGCCGCCCGGCTCGCGCAGCCGCAGCGGCGCGAGGTGGTCGATGGCGGCGCGGAAACCGGTCGCCCACAGGATGGCGTCCGCGTCGACAGCCCGCCCGTCCGCCCACGCCACACCCGTCGGCGTGATCCGGTCGAACATCGGCAGCCGGTCCAGGACCCCGCGCTCCCGCGCCCGCCGGATCGCGTCGGTCACCGGCAGCCCCGTCACGCTGACCACGCTCTCGGGCGGCAGCCCGCGCCGCACCCGCTCCTCCACCAGCGCGACCGCCGCCCGGCCCTCCGCCGCACCGAACGGCCCCTCGCGCCACACCGGCTCCCGGCGCGTCACCCACGTCGTCTCCGCCGCGACGTCCGCGATCTCCATCAGGTGCTGCGTCCCGGAGGCCCCGCCGCCCACCACGATGACCCGCAGGCCCGCGAACTCGTCCGGCCCCGGATAGTCCGCGGTGTGCAGCTGCCGGCCCCGGAAGGTCTCCTGGCCGGGGTAGCGCGGCCAGAAGGGCCGGTCCCAGGTGCCGGTCGCGTTGATCAGGGCGCGTGTCGGGTACGTCCCCTCCGAGGTCTCGACCAGCAGCCGGCCGCCCTCGCCGCCGTCCCGCACCGCCGTCACCTCGACCGGCCGGTGCACGCGCAGGCCGAACGCCTCCTCGTACCGCGCGAAGTACCCGCCGATCACCTCCGACGACGGGCGGCCGTCATCGGCGCCGGTCAGCTCCATGCCGGGAAGCCGGTGCATCCCGTGCACCTTGCCGTACGTCAGCGAGGGCCAGCGGAACTGCCACGCGCCGCCCGGTCGCGGAGCGTGGTCCAGGACGACGAAGTCCCGGTCCGGCTCCAGCCCGGTGCGGCGCAGGTGGTACGCGGCGGAGAGCCCGGCCTGCCCCGCGCCGACGACGACCACGTCCACGTCGTACACCCGGAAATCGTTCACCCTTCCACCAACCAGCCCGGGTGCGGGGATCTTCCCGGACGCCGGTCAGATGATATGAGCCTCCGAGCGGACCCCGGACGCGGCGCCGTCGAAGCGGTCGGCGGCGAGCGGAGCGACATCGAGGAACGGCGCCCTGCCGAGGTACAGGTCCCGCACCACCTCCCCGACCGCCGGGGCCATCAGGAAGCCGTGGCCGGAGAACCCCGTCGCGTACAGGAACCGGCTGACGCCGCGCGCCTCGCCGATCAGCGCGTTGCAGTCGGGCGTCATCTCGTACAGGCCGGCCCAGCCGCCGCGTACCGGCACGTCCGCGAGCGCGGGCGCACGCCGGGCGGCGGCCTCCCGGAAGAGGTCCAGCCACTCCTCGCCGAACCCCCGCCCGAACCCGGGCTCCTGGCGGGGATCGGACAGTCCCAGGACGAGACCGCCCGCCCCGTCGCCGTGGAAGTACAGCGTGGAGCCGTAGTCCAGGGTGAACGGCACCCGCGGCGGCGCCGGGTCCAGCGGACCGGTCAGGGCGATCTGCCGGCGCAGCGGCGTGACGGGCAGCTCCACCCCCGCCATCGCGCCCACCTCCCCGGACCAGGCCCCGGCCGCGCAGACCACCGCCCCGGTGCGCACCGTCCCGGCACCGGTGCGCACCGCGCGGACCTCCCCGCCGGAGGTCTCGATCCCGGTGACGGCGCACCGGGTCCGTACGGTCGCGCCGAGCGCGGCGGCGGCCCGCAGGTAGCCGCGCACGGCCGCACCGGGCAGCGCGTACCCGTCGGCGGGGGAGTGGGCGGCGGCCACGAACGACGACGGCTCGACGTACGGGCACAGCTCGTGCGCCTCGCGTGGGCTCAGCAGCCGACTGGGCACGCCGTACGCGTGCTGCACCTCCATCGCCCGCCGGAAGGCCGCCACCTCGGCCTCGTCGGCCAGCAGGAACAGATAGCCGACGCTCTCCAGCCCCACGTCCGCCCCGGGTCGCTCCCCGAACGCCCGCCACGCCGCCAGGCTCCGCTGCCCCAGTCGTACGTTCACCGGATCGGAGAACTGCGCACGCACCCCGCCGATCGGCTTCCCGGACGACCCGGACCCCGGCACATCCCGCTCCACGAGCAGCACCCGCCCGACCCCCGCCTCCGCGAGGTGGAAGGCGATGCTCGCCCCGATGACCCCACCCCCGACCACCACGACATCGACGGCCCCCGGCAGTGACCCCTCAGCTGACACACCCTCAATCGCCATGCGTCCATGGTGGCGTCTGACGACTCGTCACGCCGACGGCCGCGCGGCGCGCCGCGCGGTGACACCATGGACGCATGAGCGACGCATTCACCACTCGTACGCTGCGGATCACCACCGGCACCCGGGAAACGGTCCACGACCTGACCGGCGACTGCGCTTCCTTCCTCCGCGAGGTGGCGGCGGGCCGGGACGGCCTGCTGAACGTGTTCACGCCGCACGCCACCACCGGCGTGGCCATCCTGGAGACCGGCTCCGGCAGCGACCACGACCTCCTGGCCGCCCTCCACACCCTGCTCCCGGCCGACGACCGCTGGCAGCACCGCCACGGCAGCCCGGGCCACGGCCGCGACCACGTCCTCCCCGCCCTGGTGCCCCCGCACGCGACGATCCCGGTCATCGGCGGCGAGATGGCGCTGGGCACCTGGCAGTCGGTGTGCGTGGTCGACACGAACAAGGACAACCCGGACCGGCAGGTGCGGCTGAGCTTCCTCGGCTGACGCGTTGCCGCGGCCTCTACGACACCACATCCCGCGGCGGCTTCCCCGCCAGGTACTCCGTGACGTTCTCGACGGCCGCCAGCGCGATCCGCACCACGGTTTCGCGCGTGACGCCGCCGACGTGCGGGGAGAGCACCACGCGCGGGGCCTTCAGCAGGCGCAGGGTCGCCGGGGGCGGTTCGGGGTCGAAGACGTCGAGGCCCGCGCCGGCGAGGGTGCCGGAGTGGAGGGCGTCGGCGAGGGCGTCCTGGTCGATGAGGGCGCCGCGGGCGGTGTTGACGACGAAGGCTGTCGGTTTGAGGAGGGCCAGGCGGTCGGCGTCGAGGAGGTGGCGGGTGGCGTCGGTGAGCGGGGCGTGGAGCGTGACGTAGTCGGACGCGCGCAGCAGCTCGTCGAGGTCCGTGTGGCGGGCGCCGCCCGCGCGTGACTCCGTCTCTGGGGCGGCGCGCCGGGGGCCGGCGTAGAGGACGCGCATGTCGAACGCCGCCGCGCGGCGGGCGACCTCCGTGCCGATGCGGCCGAGGCCGATGACGCCGAGGGTCTTGCCGGACAGCTCCGTGAGGGAGTGCTGGAGGCGCGGCAGCGCCCAGTCGGCGTCGACGAGGGCGGTGTGGGCCGGGATGAGCTGCTTGGCGAGGGCCAGCATGAGCGCGAAGGTCTGCTCGGCGACGTTCTGCTTCTCCGCGTCGCTGGAGCCGATCGTGCACACGGTGACGGCCCGCGCCCGGGCGGCTTCCACGTCGACGTAGTCGTAGCCGTGACTGGCGCACTGGATCAGCTCCAGGCGGGGCGCGGCGGCCAGGTGCCCCGCGGTGACCGGGGCGAGGGCGGTGATCAGGACATGGGCCTCGCGCAGCGCGACCGAGTCCTCGTCGGCCGTCTCCACGACGGTGACGCGGGCCTCGCCGGGGAACAGCCCGGCGAGCGCGGCGCCGGCGGCGCGGCCGCCGACGTGCGCGGGGACGACGGCGAGCACGTTCTTCGTCACGGCGTTCACTCCTCGAAGAGGTCGTCGGGGCCCGGCGTGGTGGGCGTGGAGTGCCCGGACAGGGCCAGGGTCAGGTCCAGCTCGGCGAGCAGGCAGCGGATGACGTGCTCGACGCCCGCCTGGCCGTCGAGACCGAGCCCGTACGCGTACGGACGCCCCACCAGCACCGCCCGGGCGCCCAGGGCGAGCGCCTTGAAGATGTCGTCCCCGGTGCGGATGCCGCTGTCGAACAGCACGGTCAGCCGGTCGCCGACGGCCTCCGCCACGCGCGGCAGGGCGTCGGCGGCGGCGATGGAGCCGGCCACCTGGCGGCCGCCGTGGTTGGACACGACCACGCCGTCGATGCCCGCGCCGGCGGCGCGCCGGGCGTCGTCCGGGTGCAGGATGCCCTTGAGCACGATCGGCCCGTCCCAGTTCTCCCGGAGGAACGCCAGGTCCGGCCAGGTCTTGGCGGGGTCGGCGAACATGCTCACGAAGTGCAGGACGGCGGCGTTCGGGTCCTCGTGCACCGGCTTGGCGAGACCGGCGAGGAACGCCGGGTCCGTGAAGTAGTTGGCGGTTCCCACGCCGTGCAGGAACGGCAGGTACGCCTGGTCCAGGTCGCGCGGCCGCCACGCCAGCAGCGGCGTGTCCAGCGTGACGAACAGCGCGGTGAAGCCCGCGGCCTTCGCCCGGCCCAGGAACGAGCGGGCGACTTCGATGTCCTTGGGCCAGTACAGCTGGAACCACCGCTCCGCGTCGCCCATCGCCTCGGCGACCCGCTCCATCGGCGTGCTGGAGGCGGAGGACAGGATGTACGGAACGCCGTGCGCGGCGGCCGCGCGGGCGGCGGCGGGCTCCGCGTCCGGATGCAGGATCGACAGGACGCCCACGGGCGCGAGCGCGAGCGGCGCGGGCAGCGTGCGCCCGAGGATCCCGACCGACAGGTCCCGCTCGTGTACGTCGCGCAGCATGCGCGGAACGATCCGCCGGCGCTCCAGCGCCGCCCGGTTGGCGGCCGCGGTGCTGCCGCTGCCCGCGCTGCCGGCCACGTAACCGACCGGGCCGGGGCCGAGGCGCCGTTCGGTGAGCTCCTCGAGGCGGGTCAGGTCGGTGGGCAGGCGCGGCACGGCGCCCGTCATGCCGCCCAGGTAGATCTCGTACTGGAAGTCCGCCCAGTGTTTCGCCATGCGCGCGTTCCGCCCTTCACCCCGGCACCGTGTCACCTGGGATCCTCGCGAGTCGCGGCCCGCCGCGTCCACCGCTTCGACGGGGTCCGTCCACCGACACAACGTCGTACTCGGCGCCGCGCGCTTGTGCAGACCGGCACAGGAGCCGGTCCGCCCCCGCCCCCTAGCCTCGCCGGAACATCACGAACGAGGGGGTACCGCGTGAAGTGGCTCATCCACGACTACCGAGAGAGCGATCTCGCGGCGGTCGTCCACCTGATCGACACCACGGCCGAGCTCGGCCAGGAGTCCGTGTTCTCGCTCGCCGAGTGCATCGGCGCGCTGACCTCCCGCCAGCCGGCCGTCGTCGCCGTCCACCAGGGCGTGCCCATCGGCGCGGCGCTCGCCTGCGTGGCGGGGGAGCGGGCCTGGGTGATGCGGATCGCCATCGCGTCGGCGTGGCGCGGCCGGGGCCTGGCCAGCGCGCTCCTGGTGGAGCTGGAGCGGCGGCTCCTCGCCGCCCGGGTCGGCCGGATCGCCTACGTCCTGCCCGAGGAGGACCTCTTCGGCGAGGGCCTGCTCAACGCCGGCTACACCCGGCGGCCGGCCGTCGCCTACTTCGAGAAGGTGGAGCCGCTGCACGGCCCGGCGGCCAATCTCCTGGAGGACCTGGGCGGGCGGTTCCTGCCCGCCGACCTGTGGGCCAAGGTCGCCGGCATGGAGCCGGAGAAGGACCTGATCGAGCGGCGGGTCGTGCTTCCGCTCGCCGAGCCGGAGCGGGCCGCCCGGCACGGGGTGCAACCGCCGCGTGCCATCGCCCTTTTCGGCCCGCCGGGGACGGGCAAGACCACCTTCGCCCGGGGCATCGCCTCCCGGCTGGGCTGGCCCTTCGTGGAACTGCTGCCGTCCCGGCTGGCCGACGAGGGCAACCTGGCGGCGGCGCTGCGCAGCGCGTTCGCCCGCATCTCCGAGCTGGAGCGGGTGCTCGTCTTCATCGACGAGGTCGAGGAGATCGCGCCCGTACGCACCGAGCCCGCGCAGCCCGGCGGGATGCACGGCGTGACGAACGAGCTGCTCAAGCTGATCCCCCGCTTCCGGGAGGGCGACGAGCGGCTGCTGGTCTGCGCGACCAACTCCATCCGCTCGCTGGACCCGGCGTTCCTGCGCCCGGGCCGCTTCGACTACCTGATCCCGATCGGTACGCCGGACAAGGAGGCGCGCGCGGCGATCTGGTCGCGCTACACGCACGGCCGGTCGGACGTCGACGTGTCCGTCCTGGTCGCGGCGAGCGAGCTGTTCACGCCCGCCGACATCGAACACGCGGCGCGGATCGCGGCCCAGGCCGCCTTCGAGCGGGACCTGGGCGGTGCCGCCGCGCAGGACCACGAGCAGGCGCCGGGCGCGAGCACCGAGGACTACCTGGAGGCCATCGCCCAGTGCCGGCCGACGGTGACGCCCGCGATGATCGACCAGTTCCGCGCGGACATCACCTCCCACGCGCGGTTCTGACCCGGCGTGAGGCGGCGCCTCGCGCCGCCTCACCCGGTCCGGTCGGCTTCCCGAGCCGCGCGCTCCAGTCGGCCCCGGTACTCCGCCCACCACGCCGCGTCGCCCGGCGGCATGTTGTCGTTGCCCTTGTTCATCCCCACGGCACCGTCCACCAGTTCCCGGAGGATGTCGGCGTGCCCGGCGTGCCGGTGCGTATCGGCGGTCACGCGCACCACGGCGTGGTGCAGCGTCACCTCGTCCCTGTCGTCGGGCCACCACGGCACCCTGCCGACCGTGTCCAGCGCCAGCGCGTCGATCGTCGCGTCCGCGTGCGCCCACGCCCGGCGGTAGAGGTCCACGATCCGCTCGCGCGACTCGTCGGCGGTGGCCCACATGTCCGCGTTGGGCTCGGCACCCGCTTCGAGCCACGGCAGCGGTTCGCCGGACGGGCGCCCGAAGGTGTCGCCGAGGTAGCCCAGTTCCACGCCGGCCGCGTGCTTCACGAGGCCGAGGAGGTTGGTCCCGGTCGGCGTGAGCGGGCGGCGGATGTCGTACGGCGAGAGCCCTTCGAGCTTCCACAGCAGGGCGTCCCGGGCGGACTGGAGGTAGAAGCGCAGGTCGGTCTTGGCATCCGATGCGGTCATCGGGCCAGTCTGCCGGTCCCGTGATCGCTCGCGCCATCGCTCGTGCTCTTCACGAAGTCGTACGCCGCCCGCGCCGTGAACTCCCCCTGCCCGCCGCGCAGCAGCAGCCCCGCCGTCCGGAACGCGGGGTCGTCGGCCGTCGACGGTACGTACGGAACGGCGATGCACCGCATCCCGGCCGCGTGGGCCGCCGCCGCGCCGGGTGGGGCGTCCTCGACGACCACGCAGTGCGCCGGCTCCACGCCGAGCCGCCGCGCCGCCTCCAGGAACACGTCGGGCGCCGGCTTGCCCCGCTCGACCTCCTCGGCGGAGACCAGCGTGGCGATGTACGCGTCCAGGCCCGTCCCGCCGAGCACCGCCTCGATCGCGGTGCGCGAGGAGCCGGACGCCACGGCCATCGGCACGCCCTCCCGGTGCAGGAGCTCCACGAACGCCCGCATCTGCGGGAAGACTTCGGTCGCCGCGCGCGCCAGCTCCAGGTAGTGGCGGTTCTTGCCGGCCAGCAGCTCTTCGACCGGCGCGTCGAGCCCGTACTCCTCCTTGAGCGCCTCCAGCGTCTCGCGCGTCCCGATGCCGATGAAGTCGGTGTGGCGCTCCCAGGTGAAGCCGGTGACGCCGTGGCTCTCCAGCAGCCGGCGCCCGGCCTCGTAGTAGTTGGGCTCGCTGTCCACCAGCGTGCCGTCGAGGTCGAACAGGACCGCGGCGTTCACGGGCGCTGCGGGCGCGACGCCCGCCCCACCGCCTCCACCAGGGGCAGCAGCCGGTGCGGCACGCGCTCGCGCAGTGCCATCTCCGTCCGCGTACGCACCACGCCCGGGATCTGGATCAGCCGCTGGATGACGTCCTCGAGATGGCCGTTGTCCCGGGCCACGACACGCGTGAGCAGGTCTCCGCCGCCGGTGATCGAGAACGCCTCCACGATCTCGGGGACGGCGGCGAGCGCCTCGCCCACCTCGTCCAGGTGTCCCTGCGTCACCTCGATGTGCACGAACGCCAGCACGGGATGCCCCAGCGCGGCGGGGGAGAGGACCGGCCCGGTGCCGGTGATCACCCCGTCCCGCTCCATCCGGTCCAGACGTGCCTGGAGCGTGCCGCGCGCGATGCCCAGGATCCGGGCGTACTCGCGCACACTCGTGCGCGGCTGTTCGATCAGCAGCCGCAGGATCCGGGTGTCGAGCTCGTCCACTGCCACGGGACGTGACAGTACCAAGGCCGGAAGCCGTCGCCCCGTATGTGCAGATGTCACCCACAGGCCCGCGTGCCGCAACGGTCGCGCCGGCTTCGGCGTCTCAGTCGGCACAGTGCGACGCACCGCCAACTCACCGGAATCACGGGGGATTCGTATGAGTGATCGTCGTTTCGCCGCCCGCACCGTCCGCGTCCGCGCCGCCGAGGCCGAGTTCCAGCGCCCGGTCCCGCTCCACCTCGCCAACGGCGAGGAGACCGACCACCCGTTCGTCGCCACCTACTCCAAGGGCCTGCCGCACGACAAGCACGGCGAGGTCCGGCCGGCCGCGTACCACCTCCTGCGCCGGGCGCTGACCACCGGCCGGTACGAGGACTTCGAGCGCATCCCGCTCGGCGGCACCCGCAAGCTGACCAACCCGCAGAGCGGTCTCGCCTTCGACCTGGAGGGGCCGGACGCCCAGGCGCTCGCGATGCCGCCCGCGCCGCGCATCGACAGCGCCCGCAACTCCGCCGAGGCGGTCGAGCTGTACTGGATGGCGCTCTGCAGGGACGTCCTCTTCACCCGGTTCGGCGACAGCGAGCCCGTCGCCGAGGCCGCCGCCGAACTGAGCGGCCTGACCGACTTCCGGGCGCCCAAGCAGGGCGGCCTGGTCACCCCGCAGACCATCTTCCGCGGGGACACCCGGGGCGACCTCGCCGGGCCGTACGTCTCACAGTTCCTGCTCAAGGACATCCCGTACGGCACGCTGCGGATCTCGCAGCGCCAGGACACGCTCGTCCGCCCGGTCGACCACCTCACCACGTGGGGCGACTGGCTGGAGGTGCAGAACGGCTCCGCACCCGAGCCCGACGAGCGCGACTTCGCACGCCGCCGCTACCTCCAGACCCCGCGCGACCTCGCCCACTACGTCCACTTCGACGCGCTGTACGAGGCCTACCTCAACGCGGCGCTCATCCTGCTGGGCACCGACGCGCCCACGGACCCGGGCAACCCGTACGCCTTCTCCGGCAACCAGATCGGCTTCGGCACGTACGGCGGACCGCACATCCTGCCCCTCGTGACGGAGGTGGCCACGCGCGCGCTCAAGGCGGTGTGGTTCCAGAAGTGGTACGTGCACCGGCGGCTGCGCCCCGAGGAGTTCGGCGGCCGGGTCCACCTCCAGCTGCGCGGGCAGCGCGAGTATCCGATCGACTCCGAGGTGCTGGAGTCCGTCGCCGTCAAGCGGGTCTTCGAGAAGCACGGCAGCCACCTGCTGCCGCAGGCCTTCCCGGAGGGCAGTCCCACCCACCCGGCGTACGGCTCGGGGCACGCCACCGTGGCGGGCGCGTGCGTGACCATCCTCAAGGCCTGGTTCGACGAGTCGCACATCCTGCCGGACCCCGTCGTGCCGACGACGGACGGCGCCGCCCTGGAGCCGTACACCGGTCCGGACGCCGACCGGCTCACCGTCGGCGGCGAGCTGAACAAGGTCGCCGCCAACATCGCCACCGGCCGCAACATGGCCGGCGTCCACTGGCGCACCGACTACACCGAGGCCGTCCGCCTCGGCGAGGAGATCGCCATCGGGCTGCTGCGCGAGATGAAGGAGACGACCCTGGAGGACGCCGTCCTCACCCTGAACCGCTTCGACGGCACGACGCTCGCGATCTGACGCCTTCCCGTAGCCTGCTCTCCTTGTCCCGCCCACGCGCGGGACAGGGAAGGGACGAGCCTCAGCCGAGGCTCGCCAGCAGCTCCTCGCACGCCTGCTCGCAGCGACGGCACGCCTCCGCGCAGACCCGGCAGTGCTCGTGCATGTCGGCGTGGCTCTCGCACTCGTCCCCGCACGCCTTGCACACGGTGGCGCACGCCCGCACGACCGCGCGGGTGATGTTGGCGTCGTAGCCGGTGTGCCGGGAGAGCACCGCCGCGGTGGCGTTGCAGACGTCGGCGCAGTCCATGTCGGTACGGATGCACTTGGTCAGCTCGCCCACCATCCCCTCGGACAGGCAGGCGTCCGCGCACGCGGTACACGCCTGCGCGCAGGCGACGCACGCTTCGATGCACGCGGCCATCGCCTCCCTGTCCACACCGCCGAGGTCGGCCGGGTAGGTGTTCAGCATGTCCTTGACCGATGTGGTCATCTCTTCCTCGCCTCCTTGCGTGCCTCCTCGTTCCCCCACGCTGACGGGTGCACCGGCGGCCCCCGGCCAAACAACCCCCGCGGCCCGACATGACAGGCCCGGCGGACGGGTACGCGGCGCGCGATGGTCGGGAGGCCGCGATGGAGATCACCACCATGGAGATCACGGAGGAGCGTCCCTACCGCTTCCGCATCACACCGCACCGGGACATGCGGGTCCCCGGGGTGGTGTTCGCGTCCCGGCGGCTGCTGCGGGACGCCGAGAAGTCGCTGGAGCAGGTCGTCAACGTGGCGACCCTGCCGGGCATCGTCACCGCCTCGTACGCGATGCCGGACATCCACTGGGGCTACGGCTTCCCCATCGGGGGCGTGGCCGCGACCGACGTCGACGAGGGCGGGGTGGTGTCACCCGGCGGCGTCGGCTTCGACATCTCCTGCGGGGTGCGGCTCCTCGCCGCCGACTGCGACCGGCGCGCCCTGGCCCCGGTGCTGCCGCAGCTCATGGACGGCCTGGGCCGGGCCGCCCCCCACGGCCCCGGGCGCGGCGCGGTCTGGCACCTGAGCGGCACCGGGCAGCTCCGCCGCGTACTGGAGGGAGGCTCGCGGTACGCGGTCGAGGAGGGCCACGGCGAGGAGCGCGACCTGCTGCGCTGCGAGGACGCCGGGGCGGTCCCCGACGCGGACGTCGGCGAGGTCGGGGAGCGGGCGATGCAGCGCGGCCTCGAACAGGTCGGCAGCCTGGGCGGGGGCAACCACTTCCTGGAGGTCCAGGAGGTGGACGAGGTGTACGACGAGCCGGTCGCCCGCGCCTTCGGCCTTTCCCCCGGCCAGGTGTGCGTGATGATCCACTGCGGCTCCCGGGGGCTGGGGCACCAGGTGTGCAGCGACCATGTGCGGGTGATGGACAAGGCGATGGCGCGCTACGGCATCACCGTGCCCGACCGCCAGCTCGCCTGCGCCCCGGTCGGCTCACCGGTGGGAAAGTCGTACCTCGGGGCGATGGCCGCGGCCGCCAACTACGGGCGCGCCAACCGCCAGATGCTCGGCGAGGCGGCGCGCCGCGTCTTCCGCCGCACGGCGGGGGCCCGGCTGAGCCTGGTGTACGACGTGTCCCACAACCTCGCCAAGATCGAGCGCCATCCGGTGAACGGCAGCACCCGCACCCTCTGCGTCCACCGCAAGGGCGCCACGCTCGCCCTCCCGCCCGGCCACCCCGGCCTCCCCGATGACCTGCGCGCCGTCGGCCAGCCGGTCCTCATCCCCGGCACCATGGGCACCGCGTCGTACGTCCTGACCGGGGTGCCGGGCGGCGACGCCTTCCACTCCACCTGCCACGGCGCGGGCCGGGTGCTGAGCCGCCACGCGGCCCTGCGCGCGGTCCGCGGCGAGGAGCTGCGCGCCCGCCTGGAGTCGCAGGGCATCGCCGTGCGCGGGGCGTCCTGGCGCGGCCTCGCCGAGGAGGCACCGGAGGCGTACAAGGACGTCTCCGAGGTGGTCGAGGCGAGCGAGGGCGCGGGCCTCTGCCGCAAGGTGGTGCGCCTGGTGCCGCTGGGCGTGGTGAAGGGCTGACGGCCCGACCCGGACCGTCGACGCGCGGGTCAGGCCGTCACACGTCGACCGTCGCCGCGCACGACCAGCCGTACGGGCCCGGGGAGAGGTGGAGGTCGCTCCAGGAGACGGCCTTCGGGGCCGCGCCGATGACCGGGACCCGCGACAGCTCCGCCACCGCGAGCCGGACGTCCAGCCCGCCGTCCGTCATCTCCGCCTCGACGTCCACGGGCACCTCCCCGTGCACCTCCAGCCGGAAGATGACCTCGTCGAGCAGGGCGGCCAGCAGATCGTCGTCGTCGGTCTCGTCGAACCGCACCTGCCGCACCGCCGTCGGGCGTACGCCGCCGAGATCGGCGAAGCACTCCACCATCCCCAGCACGGCCTCCGCCAGGCACAGCTCCCGGGACGAGCCCCAGGCCTCGATCCGTACGTCCGCCGTGTGCGGCACCGTCCGGTGGCCGCTCTCGCCCTGCCGCCCGGACGCCTGCTCGTCGCCGTTCGTGTCGTCATCATCCGCGTCGCCGATCATGACGAGCACTTGCCCTCAATGAACCGGACATATGCCGCGATTACCCCGCCAGGGAGGACAATGAAGCAGGGGCGCCGCGCCGCTCGGCCGAGCGCCCGGGCCTGCCCGCGGTTCCTCGGGGAGACGAGCGACGATGAAGGGCTCACTTCGTGTCGGACGGGTTTTCGGTGTGCCGCTGCGGATGCACTGGAGTGTCCCGCTGCTCGCCGTCCTCTTCGCGTACGGACTGGGGCGCCAGACCCTGCCCGCCTGGGCCCCCGGGCAGCCGGACGCGGTCTACACCGTCGCCAGCGCCGTAGGGGCGCTGCTGCTCATGGGCAGCGTCCTGCTCCACGAAGCCGCGCACGCCGCGGCGGCGCGATGGAAGCGGATCTCCGTGGACGACGTGACCCTCTGGGCGCTGGGCGGGGTCACCCGGATGGACAGCCCGACGACGGCCGCGGCGGCGTTCGTGGTCGCGGTCAGCGGGCCGCTGGCCAGCCTGGCCGTCGGCGGCGCCGCACTCGGGGCGGGCATCGGACTGCACGGGCTGACCGGCTGGCCGGTGCCCGCCGCCGTCCTGGTGTGGCTCGGCTGGATGAACCTGCTGCTGGGCGTGTTCAACCTGCTGCCCGCGGCCCCGCTCGACGGCGGGCGGGTGGTGCAGGCGGCGATGTGGTGGCGCACCGGCGACCGGGACCGCGCCGAACGGGCGGCCGGCCGCAGCGGCCAGGTCATGGGCGTGCTGCTCATGATCCTGGGATGGGTCTCCGTACTGCGCGGGATGACCGGAGGCCTGTGGCTGCTGGTGATCGGCCTGTTCATCACCGTCGTCGCCGGCGCGGAACGGCAGCGTGCCGTCCTCCGTACGGCCCTGCGCGGTGTGCGGATGGCCGACGCCATGTCCACCCCGGTGGTCACCGGCGCCGACTGGCTGACCGTGCGGGCCTTCATCGACGAGGTGGCGGCCGGGCACGGCCACTCCGCCGTGCCGCTGGTCGACTTCGAGGGCCGCCCCAGCGGGGTGGTCGAGACCGCCCGGCTCGCCGCGGTCCCGGAGGCGCGCAGGGACGAGCTGCGCGTGCGGGACGTGGCCACGCCGCTGTCGCGGTGCGCGCTCGCGGCCCCGGACGATCTCGTGAGCGAGTCCCTCGACAAGCTCCGGCCGGGCGCCGGAGGGCGCTTCCTCGTCGTGGACGCA
This sequence comes from Streptomyces sp. NPDC003036, assembly GCF_040611175.1. Lineage (NCBI taxonomy): Bacteria > Bacillati > Actinomycetota > Actinomycetes > Kitasatosporales > Streptomycetaceae > Streptomyces > Streptomyces sp. NPDC003036. The sequence goes on from NZ_JBEXNO010000044.1 coordinate 60,065, forward strand.
GGGCGCCTGGTCGGGATCGTCACGGCGAAGGACATCGCGCGGCTGATGCGGCGGCACACCCTGCGCGGCCCCGGGAGCCGGTGAGCGTACGGCCGGAAAGAGCGTTGCCCTGGCGGCGGCCGTCCGCTGCGCTGAGGGGGTCGGCGATATGCGGGGCGGAACGAGGAGGGCGAGATGCCCGCGAGGCACTCGGCACGCGAGGGGGCCAGATCGTGGACGCCGTACCCCACGCCGGTGGTGTGCGCGTCCGTCTCCCTCGGATCGGCGGGGCTCCTGCCGGTGCTCGGTGCCGTGCGGTGGCTGCACCACCCGGTGCCCGCCCTCGCCGCGTACTGCGTGCTCACCGCCCTGGTGAGCCTGCGCGCGAGCGTGCGGGCGGTTCCGCTCGCCGCGGCCGTGGCGTGGATGGTGTACGACGGCTTCGTCATCCACGAGCAGGGCGAGCTGACCTGGGACGGCTCCGTGGACGCGTACCGCCTGGGTCTGCTTGCCGCCTCCTCGCTGCTCGGGGTCGCGGTGGCGTCGCTGAGCCGGGCCTTGGGCGTACCGCGCACGTGAGGCCCGGCGGTTCCACGGGTGAGGCCATTGGCTCCCCGCTGGCGCGCACCGTGACGGCTCGGCTGGACCAATGGCTCAGCAAAGAGGGAGCCACTTGAGCCAACGGGCCGGACGGTGTTGTGATGGGTCCGTCGATGGCGCTGCGGACTCCGCGGCGCCTTTTTCATGCCATGCCTGTCATGTCACGTGAAGGAGGGCCGGGAAACCGTGCTGAAGAAGGTGTTCGTGGCTCCGGACCCCGGGCGACTGCGACTGCGCAGCGCCACGCGGGCCGTCCTCGGCATCGCGCTGGCGGTGGGCTTGTGCGGGACGGCCGGCCACTCGATGGTCGCCGCCATCACCGGCGGCCTCGCGGCGCTGCTCGCCCTCTTCACCGTGACGGACGCGACGGTGCGGGGCCAGGCGGTCACGACCGCGCTGCTGCCCGTCGTCGGGTTCCCCGTCCTGGCCCTGGCCGCCTTGCTGCACGACCACCCGCTCCCGCGCGACCTGGCGTTCCTCGCCATCGTGGGGGCGGGCGTGTACGCCCGGCGCTGGGGGCCGCGCGGCCACTCGCTCGGCGTCTTCGCGTTCATGGCCTTCTTCGTGACCCAGTTCCTCGGCACGGTGCCCGCGCAGCTGCCCGAGCTGTACGCAGCCGTCCTGCTGTCGCTGCTCGCCTCCTCGGCCGTACGGTTCGGCCTGTGGTGCTACGAGCGGCGGTTCGCGCCGCCCGCCGCCGTACCGACGCCGTTCGACGGCGGGCGGGGGCTGGGCCGGGCGACCACCCGGCAGGCGGTGCAGGCGACGGCCGCGGCCGGCTTCGCCCTGGTCGTGGGACAGGTGCTGTCGCACGAGCGCTGGTACTGGGCGGTGGGCGCCGCCTGGTGGATCTTCGTCAACACGACGTCGCGCGGCGAGACGCTGGTACGGGGCTTCCGCCGGGTCCTGGGCACGGTGATCGGCATCGGCGTCGGCCTGCTCGTCGCCGTCCCGCTGCACGGTGAGCCCCTGGCCAGCGCCGCCCTGATCGGGCTCTGCGTCTTCGGCATCTTCTACACGGCGGCCGTCTCGTACACCTGGATGATGCTCGCGGTCACCGTGATGGCGAGCCTGCTGTACGGGCTGCTCGGCGTGCTGGACTCCGGACTGCTGGCCCTGCGGCTCGTGGAGACGGGCGTGGGGCTGGCCGGCGCGGCGCTGGCCGTGCTGTTCGTCCTGCCCGTCACCACGCACGCGACGACGGACGCCTGGATCGCCCGGGCCCTGCGCTGCGTGCACGGCTGCACCACCGCGGCCGCGCGGCGGCTCGCGGGCGACCCGGACGCGGACCCCGCGCCGCTCGCGGCCGAACTGGAGGTACTGCTGGGGCGGGCGAGGCTCTCCCTGGCGCCGCTCGTCCACCCGCTGAGCCCGCTGCGCGCCCGCAAGGCCCGCGCCCGCCGGGTCCTGGCCCTGCTGGACGACTGCGCCCGCGAGGTGCGCGGCCTCACGTCGGTCGCCGCCGACCCGGAGGCCTCGCACGACGCGCGGCTCGCCGCCGCGTGCTGGCGTGTGGAGATCGCGCTCCAGGCGCTGGTGACGCCCGCGCCCGGTGCAGAACGGGCCGAGCAGCCCGAGGAGTCCCAGGAGTCCCAGCAGTCCGGCCAGGCTGTCCCCGCCGCGCCCGCCGCGCCCGCCGCGCCCGCCGCGCCCGCCGCGCCCGCCGCGCCCGCCGCGCCCGCCGCGCCCGCCGTGCTCCACCACCATCCGGTCACCGAGGCCGCCCTGCACCACCTCCACGGGCTGGAGCGGGTCCTGGTCGACCTGGCGGTGCCGCTGCGCTCGTCGCCGCGCGCGTCGGCCGCGTTCCAGAACCTTCCCTAAAGGTCTGGACCTGCTAGCGTCGCCCGCGTACGGGCGGGCGTAGCGCCAGCGGGGAGAGGGGCAACACGGTGCGGTATGCGGAGCGGGCCTTCATCGGGTCGTTCACCTCGGCCGGAGGGCGCGGCATCGTCGCGGCCGACGTCGACCCGGAGACCGGTGCGCTCACCGTCACCGGGGCCTCGGACGAGCTCCCGGACCCGTCCTTCCTGGCCATCGCGCCCGGCGGCGCCGTGCTCTACGCCGTCTCCGAGGCACCTGAGGGCGCCGTCGCCGCCTTCGACGTCACCGGGGCCGCCCCGCGCCTCCTCGGCGCACCCGCCCCGGTCCATGGCGCGGGCCCCACGCACCTGGCGCTCGCCGCCGGGCAGGTGGTGACCGCCAACTACTCCGACGGCAGCGTCAGCGCCCTGCCCCTCCGAGCCGACGGCGTGCCGGACGCCGCCGGCGGCGTCGTACGCCGGCACCACGGCTCCGGTCCGCACCCCGAGCGGCAGCAAGGCCCGCACGCCCACCAGGTGGTGCCCGCGCCCGACGGCCGGCGGCTGCTCGCCGTGGACCTCGGCACCGACTCCGTCCACGTGTACGCGCTCGCCGACGGGGCACTCCTGCGACGCGGCGAGACCGCCCTGGCCCCGGGTACCGGTCCCCGCCACCTGGCCTTCCACCCCGCCGCCAGCCACGTCTACGTGCTCGGCGAGCTGGAGCCGACCCTCACCGCCTGCCGCTGGGACGCGGAGGCCGGCGCCCTCGAACCTCTCGGCGCGACCCCGGTCCTGCCCGCGGGCGCGCACGCCCCGAGTCACCCGTCCGGCATCGCCATCGCCCGCGACGGGCGCTTCCTGTGGGCCGTCGTACGCGGCGACGACAGCATCGCCGTCCTCGCCCTCGACGAGACCCGCGAGAAGCCCGAGCCGGTCACCACGGTGCCCTGCGGCGGCCACTGGCCGAGGGACCTGGCGCTGGACCCACAGGGCCGGCGGCTGTACGTGGCCAACGAGCGCTCCGGCGACGTGACCTGGTTCGACCTGGACCCCGTGACGGGCGTACCGCGCTTGGCCGGCGCCGTCGAGGCCCCGGCGGCGTCGTGCGTGGTCTTCGGCTGAGCACGGCCGGGCGTATGCGGAAGGGCCCGCACCGGATGTCGTCGTCCGGTGCGGGCCCTTCCGTTACGGTCCTTGACGGCCGGGGCGTCCAGCTCAGTGGACCGGCGCGCCCTGCGGCTGCGGGGCGATGCCCAGCGCGGCCGAGTACTGCGACAGCACCAGCTTGCCGACCGCCGGGTAGGCGCCGAGCGGCTCGGACACCGGGCAGTCCGCGGCCTTCGCGGCTTCCTCCAGCAGGCCCTCGCCCAGCTCGGGGCCGATCAGGTACGGCGCCAGCGCGAGCTGCTGCGAACCGGAGCCGCGCAGCTGCTCGGCGACCGCGGCCACCGAGCCCTCCTGGTCCAGTGCGGCGGCCATCACCGGGACGGCGAGCCGCGCGGCCAGCAGCATGCCGGTGATGCCGGCCGCCTGCACGGCCTCCTCGCCGCCGACCGTGGCCAGGACGATGCCGTCGGCCGCCGTGGCGACCGTGAACAGCCGCGCCCGGTCGGCACGGGCCAGCCCGGCCTCGGACAGCCGGACGTGCACCGCCTCCGCGAGCAGCGGGTGCGGGCCCAGCACATCGGTCAGCTGGGCGGGCGCCCCGCTGTTCGCCACCTCATCGCGTATCCGCGCCATCAGGGCGTGGTCCGGGCCCGCCAGCAGCGGCACCACGACGGCGGCCGGGCCCTCGGGCTCGGCGACCTCACGGCCGGCGGCCTTGGCCAGCTCGTACCGCTCGACGCGCAGCACGGCGGCCTGCTTCACCACGGCCGAGAGCGTGGGGTACTCGGCGTCGTCGCCGTCCAGGAAACCGATCCCGGCCTCCAGGCCGGGCAGCTCGGAACGCGCGATGCTCACGACCTCCTCCGCCAGCCCGCGTACGGCGGCGGAAGGAACGCCGGGAACGGCGAGGACGAGCGCGGGCGCGCCCTCGGGCGCCGCCACGGGTTCGGGGCGACGGTGCCGCCCGGACTGGCGGGGTCGCGGCATTCGTACAGGCAGGCCGGAAGCGGGCCCAGTGGGGGAGCTCATGTCGCCGCATGCTACTGGTTTTGCCTGCTCCCTCGCGCTGGGAGGGGGCGGTCACGGGGCCTCTGTCCGGCTATGCCCGATCAGTCGGCTACCGGCTGGTTGTATCGAGCATGCCCGGCTCGCGGGGCAGCCGCAGCGTGTCCGTGGCGAGCGCCGCCGCGACGGCCAGCGCACCGGCGAGGGGATCGCCGTCGGCCGACACGGTTCGCGCGTACGGCAGTTGCTCCGCCAGCTCGGCCCGCAGCGGCACGAGCAGGGCCTCGCCCATCGCGAACAGCCCGCCGGTCAGCGCCACTTCCCTGCGATGGGCGCGGTCGGCGTGGCCCGCGCGGTCGGCGTTCGGCGGGCACACCGCGGCCGCGGCCTCCGCGATGTGGCGCGCGGCCCCGGCGAGGATGCCGGCCGCCACCGGGTCGCCTTCCGCGCCGCACCGGGCCACCTCGGGCGCGAACGAGGCCAGCACCGCCGCCCGGTCGGGGCGCGGGTAGAGCCGCGCGGGCAGC
>NZ_JBEXNO010000045.1:0-58829 GCF_040611175.1 Streptomyces sp. NPDC003036
ACGGGGTATCAACTAATCTGGCGTTGATTTTTGGCACGCTGTTGAGTTCTCAAGGAACGGACGCTTCCTTTGTACTCACCCGCAGAGACTCTCTGAGGCTTTCCTCCGGGCGCTTCCCTTCGGTGTTTCCAACCTTACCAGATTCTTTTTCCGTTCCGTTTCCGGTTCGGATTCAGTTTCCAGTGGCCGTTGGAGGGCCTTTGCCTTTCGGCGCTCCATCACTTTAGACCATTTCCTTGGCGGCTCATAATCGAGCCGCTGGAGAAATTCCGGCATGCCGGAATCCTGACCCATTTGGGAGACGATCTTCGGTGGTGGATGGCTGCGTCCAGGGGGCTCGAACGGCACGCCCTGCTCTCGCAGCTCGGTAGACACTAGGCGCTTCCGTGCCGCAAGTCAAGCCCGGCTCCGGCGCGGGACGTGCGCGCGGTACGGGCTCACCGTGGGGTCGCCGTCGATCCAGAAGCGCCAGGGGTGGGTGGCGCCGTCGCCGCTCACTCCGGTGCGGGGGCCCGTGCGGACCTGGTCGGTGGGGACGGGGGTGCCGGTCAGTACGGAGAGGGGGGACTCCGGGCCGGCGCAGGCGTCGGTGCCGTCGAGGGTGCGGTCGACGTCCAGGGCGGTGGCGAGGCGGGCCGGACCCTTGGCCAGTTCTCGATCGTTGCGGGCTGAAGCGCGGCGCTTCCTGGCCAGCTCGTGACCGGTCTGGATCTCGCCGGCGCGCAGGAGGACACCGCTGGCGTGACCCTCGGGGCCGCACACCAGGTTCAGGCAGTGCCACATGCCGTAGGTGAAGTAGACGTAGGCGTGACCGGGCGGGCCGAACATCACCGCGTTGCGCGCGGTGCGGCCGCGGAAGGCGTGGGAGCCGGGGTCGGCCTCGCCCGCGTACGCCTCGACCTCGGTGAGGCGGAGCTCGATGGGGCCGTCGTCCGTCAGCCGTACGAGCACGCGGCCGAGAAGGTCGGGCGCGACCTCCAGTACGGGTCGGTCGAAGAAGGAGCGCGGGAGCGGCGTACGGTCGGGGCTCTCGATCATGTCGTACGAGCGTAGTGGGGGACGGGCTACCGTCGTGGCGCGTTTCCGCGTACGGGAAGAACCAGAAGGACGAGAAGGAGCGAACATGGGGTTCAAGAAGCTGCTCGCGAGCCTGGGTGCGGGGGGTGCGTCCGTCGAGACGGTGCTCACCGAGGCGAACGTCGTGCCGGGCGGGGTCGTCCAGGGCGAGGTGCGGATCCAGGGCGGCACGGTGGACCAGCGGATCGAGGCGCTGTCGGTCGGGCTGCAGGCGCGGGTCGAGGTCGAGGGCGGCGATCAGGAGGTCAAGCAGGACATCGAGTTCGCGAAGGTCCGGCTCGGCGGGGCCTTCGAGGTGCAGGCCGGGGCGGTGCACGTGGTGCCGTTCGGGCTGGACATCCCGTGGGAGACGCCGGTCACGATGATCGCCGGGCAGCACCTGCGCGGCATGGACATCGGCGTGACGACCGAGCTGGAGATCGCGCGGGCCGTGGACTCGGGTGACCTGGACCCGATCAACGTCCACCCGCTGCCGGCGCAGCAGGCCATCCTCGACGCCTTCATCCAGCTGGGCTTCCGCGTCAGGAGCGCGGACATGGAGCGGGGGCACATTCGCGGGACGCGGCAGCGGCTGCCGTTCTACCAGGAGATCGAGTTCCTGCCGCCGCAGCAGTACCGGGGGCTGAACCAGGTCGAGCTGTCCTTCGTCGCGGACGAGCGCGAGATGGACGTGGTGCTGGAGATGGACAAGAAGCCGGGGCTGTTCAGCGAGGGCAGCGACTCGTACCGGGCGTTCAAGGTGGGGCTGAACGACTTCCGGAACACCGACTGGGTGGCGTACCTCAATCAGTGGCTCGCCGACGTCGGTGGCCGTCGCAACTGGCTCTAAGGTCGGTACGGAAAGCTCCGGACGACCGAAAGGGAGGTTCACAGCGTGGCAGAGGGGAAGAGGGCGCCGCTCCCTCACGACTTCCATCCGCCGGTGCCGTCGTTCACGGTGGTGAGCAAGGACATCGCGCCGGGTGCCGTGCTGGCGGACGCGCAGGTCTACGCCGAGGGGAACACCTCGCCGCATCTGCGGTGGGAGGGCTTCCCGGTGGAGACGGAGAGCTTCGCCGTGACGTGCTTCGACCCGGACGCGCCGACCGGGAGCGGGTTCTGGCACTGGGTGCTGTTCGACATTCCGGCGTCCGTCACCGAGCTGCCGGCGGGTGCGGGCAGTGGGGCGTTCGAGGGGCTGCCCGAGGGGGCCGTACACGTACGGAACGACTACGGGTCGCGGGACTTCGGCGGTGCGGCGCCGCCGGCCGGGGATCCGGCGCACCGGTATGTGTTCACCGTGTACGCGGTGGACCAGGAGAAGCTGGGTCCGGACGCGGACGCGTCGCCCGCGGTGGTGGGGTTCAACCTGCGGTTCCACACGCTGGCGCGCGCGCAGCTGATCGGTGAGTACGCGGCTCCCGCGGAGTCCTGACGTTCGCTCGTTGTTTGCCCGCTTCTGGTCTTGGAGAGATCAGAAGCGGGCATTTTTTATTGCGTTGTCCAACCCGGCCAGCCCGGCCAGAGTTGATCCAAGCCCGCCAGGGGGGTGGGCCGGCACACGGGAGGTGGGCGAGCGATGCGGGACACGCTGGTACTGAATGCGAGCTTCGAGCCACTGTCGACGGTGACGCTCAACCGTGCGGTGGTGCTGGTGCTGCAGGACAAGGCCGTTGTCGAGCAGTCCCATCCGCGCCTTCGTGTGCGTGCAGCGGCGGTTGAGCTGCCGGTGCCGCGGGTGATCAGGTTGTGCCGGTATGTCCGGGTGCCGTTCCGAAGACAGGCGCCGTGGTCGCGGCGGGGTGTGCTGGTCCGGGACCAGCACCGGTGCGCGTACTGCGGGAAACGCGCGACGACCGTGGACCACGTGGTGCCGCGGGCGCAGGGTGGGGGCGACAACTGGCTGAACACGGTGGCGTCCTGCGCCGAGGACAACCACCGCAAGGCGGACCGTACGCCGGAGCAGGCGGGGATGCCGTTGCTGCACCAGCCGTTCGTACCGTCTCCGGCGGACGCGATGCTGCTGGCTCTGGGGGTACGGGACCGGGCGGAGTTGCCGGAGTGGCTCGCGACGCAGGCGGCGGCCGCGTAGGCGAGGCTGCCGCCCGGGGAAGAGGAGCCCGTCTCGGGTCGAGGCGGGCTTCTTGCGTGTCAGCTCCTGGTGGTGAGTTGGACGATCGCGAAGAGGCCCACGACGATGATCAGGGCGCGGAGTGCGGTCGGGGGGAGGCGGCGGCCGACCTTGGCTCCGATCTGGCCGCCGATGGTGGAGCCGACGGCGATGAGCAGGACGGCGGTCCAGTCGAAGTGGGCGACGAAGAGGAAGAACAGCGCGGCGATGCTGTTGACGACGGCCGCGAGGATGTTCTTGGTGGCGTTGAGGCGCTGCAGGGTGTCGTGGAGCAGCATGCCCATGAGGGAGAGGTAGATGATCCCCTGGGCCGCGGTGAAGTAGCCGCCGTAGACGCTGGCGAGGAGCAGCCCGACGAAGAGCGCCGGGCCACCGGCGGGGTCACCGGTGGCCTCGTCGGTGCCCTGGCGCTCCCGGCGCCGCTGGACGGCCCGGGAGATGCGGGGTTGCAGGACGACCAGGACGAGGGCGAGCCCGACGAGGACGGGGACGATCGTCTCGAAGGCGGTCTCGGGCAGGAGCAGCAGCAGGATGGCTCCGCAGAGTCCGCCGATGGCCGCGGCCGTGCCGAGGCGCAGGATGCGGCGGCGCTGGCCGGTGAGTTCGGCGCGGTACCCGATGGCGCCGCTGATGGAGCCGGGGATGAGGCCGAGGGCGTTGGAGACGGTGGCCGTGACGGGCGGGATGCCGGTGGCGATCAGCACCGGGAAGGTGATGAGCGTGCCCGAGCCGACGATGGTGTTGATGGTGCCCGCGCCGATGCCCGCGGCGAAGACGGCGAGCATCTCCCAGATCGTCACGCTGTGTCCTTGCCCTTCGTGCAGGGTCGGTGCTTGGTGCACTGATCATGCACGAAGGGGGGGCACGTCAGTCCACCGGGGGCTCTTCGCGGCGCTGTTGCGGCGGCTGCTTGGCGGCGCCGCCGGTGTTGAAACCGGGGGTGCCGTTACCGATGTTGCCGAAGGCGCCGGAGAGGCCCTTGAGGGCGTCGCCGATCTCGCTGGGGACGATCCAGAGCTTGTTGGCGTCGCCTTCGGCGATCTTCGGGAGCATCTGGAGGTACTGGTAGGAGAGCAGCTTCTGGTCCGGGTCGCCGGCGTGGATGGCTTCGAAGACCGTGCGGACGGCCTGGGCCTCGCCCTCGGCGCGGAGGGCGGCTGCCTTGGCCTCGCCTTCGGCGCGGAGGATGGCGGACTGCTTCTCACCCTCGGCGGTCAGGATCTGCGACTGGCGGATGCCCTCGGCGGTGAGGATGGCGGCGCGCTTGTCGCGGTCGGCGCGCATCTGCTTCTCCATCGAGTCCTGGATGGAGGTCGGGGGCTCGATGGCCTTGAGCTCGACGCGGTTGACGCGGATGCCCCACTTGCCGGTGGCCTCGTCGAGGACGCCGCGCAGGGCCGCGTTGATCTCCTCGCGGGAGGTGAGGGTCCGCTCCAGGTCCATGCCGCCGATGATGTTGCGGAGGGTGGTGACGGTGAGCTGCTCGATGGCCTGGATGTAGCTGGCGACTTCGTAGGTGGCGGCGCGGGCGTCCGTCACCTGGTAGTAGATGACGGTGTCGATGTTGACGACCAGGTTGTCCTGGGTGATCACCGGCTGGGGCGGGAAGGGGACGACCTGTTCGCGCAGGTCGATCCGGTTGCGGATCGAGTCGATGAACGGGACGACGATGTTGAGGCCCGCGTTGAGCGTGCGCGTGTAGCGGCCGAAGCGCTCCACGATGGCGGCGCTGGCCTGCGGGATGACCTGGATCGTCTTGATCAGGGCGATGAAGACGAGCACCACCAGGATGACCAGGACGATAATGACTGATGGCATCGTGTTCCCCGTGTCCTTCGCTGCCGCGGTTGCTTTCGGTGATCGAGTTTCCCAGACGGCGGGGGGTGGCGTGCGCCGTTCTGTGGGGTTGACCGGGTTCCGTTACATGTCGATGTGGCACGTTCCGTGCGCCCGTGTGCCTCGCTGACGTTCCCTCACATAACCACGGCGGTCGCTCCGTCGATCTCGACCACGTCCACCTGCTGCCCCGGTTCGAAGGTTTGGTCGGCGTCGAGGGAGCGGGCGGACCAGACCTCGCCGGCGAGCTTGATCCGGCCGCCGCTGCCGTCGACCCGTTCCAGTACGACCGCCTGGCGGCCTCTCAGCGCGTCGACGTTCGTGGCGTGTTGGGGCCGGCCGTCGCGGTGGCGTGCGGCGATGGGGCGTACGACCGCGATGAGGGCGACGGAGACCGCGGCGAACACCACGACCTGGGCCACCACGCCCAGGCCGAGGGCCGCGGTGAGGGCTCCGGCGATCGCGCCGACGGACAGCATTCCCAATTCCGGCATCGCGGTCAGGACGAGTGGGATGCCGAGTCCCACCGCGCCGATCAGCCACCAGACCCATGCGTCGATGTCCACATCGTCATGGTAGGACCGGAGCCCGCTTCGCCGACAGGGCGCGGTGGGTGGGGGGTTGGGACCTACGAGAGGGGCAGGCCCTGGGCCGTGTAGCGCTCGCCGACGTGCTCGACGACCAGGGGGAGGCCGAAGCAGTGGGAGAGGTTGCGGGAGGTGAGCTCCGTCTCCACGGGGCCTGCGGCGAGGACCTTGCCCTGACGGATCATCAGGACGTGAGTGAAGCCCGGCGGGATCTCCTCGACGTGGTGCGTGACCATGATCATGGAGGGCGCGTACGGGTCGCGGGCGAGGCGGCCCAGGCGGCGGACCAGGTCCTCGCGGCCGCCGAGGTCCAGGCCCGCGGCCGGCTCGTCGAGGAGCAGCAGCTCGGGGTCGGTCATCATGGCGCGGGCGATCAGGGTGCGCTTGCGCTCGCCCTCGGAGAGGGTGCCGAACCTGCGGTCCAGGAACTCGGTCATGCCGAGGCGGTCGAGGAAGGCGCGGGCGCGCTGCTCGTCGACGGCGTCGTAGTCCTCGCGCCAGGTGGCCGTCATGCCGTACGCGGCGGTGAGGACGGTCTGCAGGACCGTCTGGCGCTTGGGCAGCTTGTCGGCCATGGCGATGCCGGCCATGCCGATGCGGGGGCGCAGGTCGAAGACGTCGACCTTGCCGAGCTGCTCGCCGAGGACGGTGGCGGTGCCGGCGCTCGGGAAGAGGTAGGTGGAGGCGACGTTGAGGAGGGTGGTCTTGCCGGCGCCGTTGGGGCCGAGGATCACCCAGCGCTCGCCCTCCTTGACCGACCAGGAGACGTCATCCACCAGAGCACGTCCGTCGCGGACCACGGATACGTCCACCAGCTCCAGTACATCGCTCATGAGCGCGTTGTCTCCCCTATGCGGTCTGTCGGGTCTTGTGGTCGCTCGCGCCTGTGGGCGCGGCTCCCAGGGGAAAACCTACGCCACCGGTGCGGCGGGGCGGTCGTTAGGGGCGGTTCGGGGCGGTGGCCCGGGGGGTGCCCGGGCCAGTGCCTAGGGTGGGGGCATGCTTTCGGAACCACGTTCAGGACGGTTGGCCGCATGGGGGAACGCCCTGCTGGCCGGGTTGGTCTCGCCCGACGAGGCCGTGCTCGCGATTGTCGGGGACGACGCGGTGCACCGCGTGGAGGGGCTTCCGGGCGAGGCGGGGCCGGTCGGGCTGACGCTGGCGCTGGGGCGGCTGCGGGCGCTCGGGGTGACCGGGTGGCGGGTGGCGCTGCCGGCGCCGGGGCATCCGCTGGGGCTGAGCGGGCCGCCGGAGTTCAACGCGCGGGCGCTGGAGGCGGAGGAGGCGGTGGTCGGGTACGGGGCCGGCTTCGGGCTCGTACCCGAGGTGTACGAGGCGGGGCCGGCCGGGGACGTGCACGTCGAGGTGGTGTGGCACTGCCTGCCGGTGCGGGAGGCTCCGCCGGCGGACGTGCCGTCGCTCGGGGAGGCCGAGCGGGAACTGGCGGAGGCGCTGCGGGAGGCGACGGTGGTGCTGACGCGGCTGGACGTGGCGGCGTCGGGGCCGGTGGCGGAGGCGGCGCTGGACGCGTACCGGGCGCGGGCGGAGGTGGGGCGCGAGGTGCTGGCGCCGGGGTATCCGCCGCGGGCGGTGCGGGTGTTGGAGCTGGCGCAGCGGGTGGCGTTCCTGGTCACGCTGGCGTACGGCAACGGGCACGGCGGGGCGGTAAGCGCGTCGGAGATGGCGGCGCGGACGGCGGCGCTGCGGCCGGTGGAGCGGGTAGCGCGGCGGGCGCAGGTGGCGGCGTTCAACGCGTACGTGGAGGAGCGGGAGCGCGGGCGGGGGTGAGGGCCCCTATGGCGTGAGGTCGCGTGGGGCCCCTGTTGTGGGGCTCCGCCCGAAGCCGACCGGCCGGGCCTGGCCGGGCATGGCGACGGCCCCCAGGTGGGGGCTGGGGGCCGTGGCGTGGGGCCGGCGTCAGCGTCAGTGGTTGACGGACGTGTTGCCGAAGGCCGGGTTCAGCGCACCGATGACGTTGACGCTGTTGCCGTTGACGTTCACCGGGACGTGGACCGGGGCCTGGATCAGGTTGCCGGAGCCGACGCCCGGGGAACCGATGGCGGCACCGTCCGCGTGCGCGCCGGTGGCGGACGCGGCGCCCGCGGCGGCGGCGACCAGCCCGCCGGCGAGCAGGGTCACGGTGGCGGCCTTCTTCAGGTTCTTCACTTCTGGAATCCTCCGTTGGACATCGCTGCGGAGATCACCGCAGCACGCCCTGGAGAACGGCCGCACGCCCCCCAGGTTGCGCCGAGTGGGTGACATACACACGACGGTATGAATCTCTGACTTATATGGGGCTGCCGGTTGACTAGCCCGCCAGGCCGTGGCGCACCGCCCACAGCGCCGCCTGGGTGCGGTCCGCGAGGTCCAGCTTCATGAGGATGTTCGAGACGTGGGTCTTGACCGTCTTCTCGGAGAGGACCAGCGCGCGGGCGATCTCGCGGTTCGAGCGGCCGTCGGCGATCAGGCCGAGGACCTCGCGCTCCCGTTCGGTGAGGGTGCCGCCGCGGCCCGTGCCGCCGTTGCCCTCGTCCTGGCTGAGGAGCGCTCCGGCCACCTCCTGCTGGAGGAGGACATGGCCCGCGTGGACGGAACGGATGGCGCCGGCCAGGGCGTCCGGGTCCACGTCCTTGTACACGTACCCGGAGGCGCCCGCGCGCAGGGCGGGCACGACGGTGCGCTGCTCGGTGAAGCTCGTGACGATCAGCACCTTCGCCGGGTTGGCCTGCTCGCGCAGCTTGCGCAGGGCCTCGATGCCGTCCATGCCCGGCATCTTGACGTCCATGAGCACGACGTCCGGGCGGAGCTCCTCCGCGCGGGCCACTCCCTCGGCGCCGTCCGCCGCCTCCCCCACGACCTCGATGTCGTCCTGGACCTCCAGGAAGGTGCGCAGTCCGCGGCGGACCACCTGGTGGTCGTCGACCAGCAGGACGCGGATGCCGGTCTTCGCCTTGTGCACGGCGTCAGCCACCGGGGACCTCCATCTCGATCGTGGTGCCCTTGCCGGGCTCGGACTGGACCGTGAGCCTTCCGCCCACGCCGCTCGCCCGGTCCCGCATGGAGACCAGGCCGAGGTGACGGCCCGCCCTGCGGACCGTGCGCGGTTCGAAACCCTTGCCGTTGTCGGTGACGCTGAGGAGCGCGCCCTGGCCGTGCCGGTGGAGGGAGACGGACACCAGGTCCGCGCCGGAGTGGCGCAGGGCGTTGTGCAGGGCCTCCTGGGCGACGCGGAGGACGGCCTCCTCCTGCGCGGCAGGCAGCGCGCGTATCCCCCGGGCGTCGAAGGTGACGTGCGCGCTGTGGGCGCGGTCGAGGACCTGGATCTGCGTGCGCAGGGTGTGGACGAGGCCGTCCTCGTCGAGCGCGGCCGGCCGCAGCTCGACGACCGCGGCGCGCAGCTCGTCCGCGGCTTCGGCGGCGAGCGCGGCGACCTGCTGGAGCTCCCCCTTGGCGCGGGCCGGGTCCCGGTCGACGAGGGCGGCCGCGGCCTGGGCGGTCAGCCGCAGGGAGAAGAGCTTCTGGCTGACGGCGTCGTGCAGCTCGTGGGCGAGGCGGGAGCGCTCCTCGGCGATGGTGAGCTCACGGCTGCGCTCGTACAGCCGGGCGTTGGTGAGGGCGATCGCGGCGTGCTGGGCGAGGATGCCGAGCAGTTCCTCGTCCTCCTCCGTGAAGCCGCAGCGCTGCTCGGCGCCGACGGGCCGCGCGCAGCGCTTGTTGGCGAGGAACAGCGCGCCGATCGTCTCGTCGCCGTCCCGGATCGGCAGGCCCAGGAAGTCGGCCAGGTCGGGGTGGGCGTCGGGCCAGCCCTCGAAGCGGGGGTCCTTGCGGACGTCGGCGAGGCGCTCGGGCTTCGCCTCGTGGAGCATCGCGGCGAGGATGCCGTGCTGGCGGGGCAGCGGGCCGATCGCCTTCCACTGCTCCTCGCTGACCCCGTCCACCACGAACTGGGCGAAGCCGCCGTGGTCGTCGGGCACGCCCAGCGCCGCGTACTCGGCGTCCAGCAGCTCGCGGGCCGAGGCGACGATCGTCTTGAGGACGTCGCGCACCTCGAGGTGCCTGCTCATCGCCAGTAGGGCGGTGCTGACGGCGGCGAGGCCGGAGCGGGGCGGTCGCTCTCGTCGATCGGTCATGCGTTCACGTTACCGGTGGGGTGTGACAGTCCGTATCCGACCGGGGACGGCGGCCTGCTGGGCCTGCGGGCCTAGGTCGAAGTGCCGCTCCGGTCGAGTCCTTCGGACGAGGCGGCGGGTGGCGTACGCGTTCGAGGCTGGGGGCACCGAGACGGACCCGACGCAAGCAAAGGGGATGGGTGTCATGGCTGTCGCGATCATCACGGGGGCGTCCAAGGGACTCGGGCGCGCGCTCGCCGGGGCGCTCGCCCGGGAGGGCTGGGACCTGGTGCTGGACGCCAGGACCGGCCCCGTACTGGAGGAGAGCGCGCAGGAGGCGAGGGCGCACGGGACCCGGGTGGTGGCGCTGCCCGGGGACGTGACGGACGCGGCGCACCGCGCGGCGCTGGTGGCGGCGGCGCGGGAGCTGGGCGGGCTGGACCTGCTGGTGAGCAACGCCAGCGCGCTGGGCGCCGAGCCGCTCGTCCGGCTGGACACGTTGCCGCTTGCGGGGCTGCGGGTGGCGCTGGAGACCAATGTGGTCGCCGCCCTCGGGCTCGTACAGGAGGCGCTGCCGCTGCTGAGGGCCGGCGCGGAGGGCGGGACGGTGATCGCGGTCAGCTCGGACGCGGCCGTGGAGGCGTACGAGACGTGGGGCGGGTACGGGGCGTCGAAGGCGGCGCTGGACCTGCTGGCGGCGGTGCTGGCCGTCGAGGAGCCGGGGCTGCGGGTGTGGGCGGTGGATCCGGGTGACATGCGGACGGACCTGTATCAGGCCGCCGTCCCCGTCGACGACGACTCGGGCCGTCCCAGTCCGGAGTCGGTGGCGCCGGCCTTTCTGTGGCTGCTGGCGGAGCGGCCGGCGAGCGGGCGTTACGCGGCGTCCGCCCTGCTGGGGGCGGGGGCGTGACGGCGCCGGTGCGCGGGCTGGACGCGCTGCGGGTGCCGGAGGAGCTGTCCGCGCGGGTGCCCGCCGAGCAGCGCGGGAGCGGGCGGGACGACGTGCGGCTGCTCGTGTCGCAGGGCCTTGCGGTGTCGCACCGGTCCTTCCGGGAGCTGCCGGGGCTGCTGCGGGCCGGGGACGTGCTGGTGGTGAACACGTCGCCCACGCTCGCGGCCGCCGTCAGCGGGCGGATCGGCGCGGAGGCCGTGGTCGTGCACTTCTCGACGTACGGGGACGACGGGCGCTGGGCCGTGGAAGTGCGCGCGCCGGACGGACGGGGCAGCACCCGGCCGCGCGCCGGGGGTCCGGTCGGCGGGGTCGTACGGCTGCCGGGCGGCGCCCGGCTCGTACTGGAGGAGCCGCTGGTGGCCGGTGGGTCGCGGCTGTGGTGGGCGTCGGTGTCCTCGTCGACGTCGGTGTCGGTCGGCGTGCCGGAGCTGCTGTCGCGGTACGGGCGGCCCATCCGGTACGGGTACACCGAGCGGGACCAGCCGCTCGCCGCGTACCAGACGGTCTTCGCGCGGCCCTCGCCGGACGGGGCCGGCTCGGCGGAGATGCCGAGCGCGGGGCGGCCCTTCACGGCGGGGATGGTCGCGGAGCTGGTCAGCCGGGGGGTGCAGTTCGCGCCGGTGACGCTGCATACGGGCGTGGCGTCGGCGGAGGCGCACGAGCCGCCGTACCCGGAGCGCTTCGCGGTGCCGGCGGCCACGGCGTGGCTGGTGAACGCGGCGCGGGCGGCCGGGGGCCGGGTGGTGGCCGTGGGGACGACGGCGGTGCGGGCGCTGGAGTCGGCGGCGGGCCAGGACGGCGTCGTTCGGGGGGCGGCGGGGTGGACGGACCTGGTGGTGACGCCGGGGCGCGGGGTGCGGGTGGTGGAGGGGCTGCTGACCGGGTTGCACGAGCCGCGGGCCTCGCACCTGCTGATGCTGGAGGCGGTCGCGGGGCGGGAGGCGCTCGAGCGCGCCTATGCCCGGGCGCTGCGGGGCCGGTATCTGTGGCACGAGTTCGGGGACGTACATCTGCTGTTGCCCGACTGCCCGACAGGCACTCACTGAGCGCATTGCGCGTGCAACAGATGGTGAGGCTGTTACACGGCCGATGTGAGCCCGCGCATAGGACGCAGGTCACTTACGAAGCGGCGTAGTGGTGATGTAAGGACCGGATCAGCCCTGGTTGAGGGGGTGGCGTGGGCGATTTGTGCCACTTGGCGCCACCTCCTGATCCACTACCTCGGATCGTACGTCACACCTTTGCCAGGGGTTTTTGCGCCAGCTAAGAATTGCAGCCGTTGCCCGCCGAGCAGGCGCAGCGCCACCCGGCCAGGCGACGTCCCGCGATTCGAAGAGGTACGACTGCATGTCCGCGTCCAGGACCCCCGGCTTCAGCCGTCTCAAGAAGAACCACAAGAAGCTTTCCCTCGCCGGCGTGGCCGCCATCGGCGCCGTCGCCGTGGCGTTCAGCGCCGTTCCGAGCAACGCTTCCCCCGCGAAGACCGTCGAGCCGCAGGCCGTCGCCGCCGCCGCTCCGGTCGCGTGGGGTGGCAAGCAGGCCGCCGGCACCCTCCAGCTGGGCATCAACGACCAGCTGACCACGATCGAGCTCAAGGCGAAGGCCGACGCCGCCGCCGCGAAGGCCCAGGCCGCGGCCGCCGCCAAGGCCAAGGCCGCTGCCGCCGCCAAGGCGAAGGCCCAGGCCGAGGCCGCCGCGAAGAAGCGTGCCGCCGCGAAGGCCGCCGCCAGCCGCGCCGCCGCCCGCAAGCCGGTGTACGCGAACAACCTCGACGGCTGGATCCGCGAGGCGCTCGACATCATGAAGAAGCACAACATCCCGGGCACCTACGAGGGCATCCACCGCAACATCATGCGGGAGTCCAGCGGTAACCCCCGGGCCATCAACAACTGGGACATCAACGCCATCAATGGTGTCCCGTCGAAGGGCCTGCTCCAGGTCATCTACCCGACCTTCAAGGCCTACCACGTGCCGGGCACCAAGTTCGACCAGTACGACCCGGTCGCCAACATCGTCGCGGCCTGCAACTACGCGGCCGACCGGTACGGCTCCATGGACAACGTGAACAGCGCCTACTGAGCCGGTTCACTCATGCCGAAGGGCGGCACCCCGTGCGGGTGCCGCCCTTCGGCGTGTGCTGGTGCCACGTACTACTTGCGCATGACCTCCGGCTCGTGGCGGCGCAGCAGGCGCGCCACGATCACGCCGCAGAGGGCGCCGAGGGCGAGGAGCGCGCCCATGTCGACCATCCACATACCGATCTCGTGGTCCCACAGCGGGTCGGTGTCGGTCGGGTCGTCCTGGTTGGGGAAGAGGACGTTCAGCTGGGCGGTCGTGCCGGCGGCGGCCACGGCCCAGCGGGACGGCATGAGGTACGAGAACTCGTTGACGCCGACCTGGCCGTGCAGGGTGAACAGGCAGCCGGTGAAGACGACCTGGATGATCGCGAACATCACCAGCAGCGGCATGGTCTTCTCGGCCGTCTTCACCAGCGAGGAGATGATCAGGCCGAACATCATGGAGGTGAAGCCGAGCGCCATGATCGGCAGGCTCAGTTCCAGGCGTACGAGGGACGAGCCGAAGATCAGGCCCTCGTCCGGCACCTCACGCATGCCGAAGCCGATGCCGCCGATGATCGCACCCTGCACGATGGTGATCAGACCGAGGACGATCACCTTCGACATCAGGTATGCCGAACGTGACAGGCCCGTGGCCCGTTCCCGTTCGTAGATGACCCGTTCCTTGATCAGTTCTCGTACGGAGTTGGCCGCACCGGCGAAGCAGGCGCCCACCGCGAGGATCAGCAGGATCGTGGCCGCGCTGCCGTTCGGGCCGCGCGGGCTGGGCCGGAGCCCGTAGTTCGAGCTGATCAGCGTGGAGACCACGCCGAGAACAGCCGGCAGGATCACCATCAGCGCCATGAAGCCCTTGTCCGACGCGATGACGGACAGGTAGCGGCGGATCAGGGTCCACAGCTGCGCGCCCCAGCCCTGCGGCTTGGGCGGGCGCATCGCCTGGGCCGACGGCATCTGGACCGACTGCGGGGCGACGGCGTCGAGGTCCGCGGCGTACATCTGGTAGTGCTGCGAGCCCTTCCAGCGGCCCGCCCAGTCGTAGTCGCGGTAGTTCTCGAAGGCGGAGAAGACGTCGGCCCAGGTCTCGTAGCCGAAGAAGTTGAGCGCCTCCTCCGGCGGGCCGAAGTACGCCACCGAGCCGCCGGGCGCCATGACCAGCAGCTTGTCGCAGAGCGCGAGCTCGGCGACGGAGTGCGTGACGACGAGGACCGTGCGGCCGTCGTCGGCCAGGCCGCGCAGCAGCTGCATGACGTCGCGGTCCATGCCCGGGTCGAGACCGGAGGTCGGCTCGTCCAGGAAGATGAGCGACGGCTTGGTCAGCAGCTCCAGGGCGACGGAGACGCGCTTGCGCTGGCCGCCGGAGAGGGCGGTGATCTTCTTGGTCTTGTGGATGTCGAGCTTCAGCTCGCGCAGGACCTCGTCGATCCGCGCCTCGCGCTCCTGCTCGGTGGTGTCGGCGGGGAAGCGCAGCTTCGCGGCGTACTTCAGCGCGGTCCGGACGGTCAGCTCCTTGTGCAGGATGTCGTCCTGCGGGACCAGACCGATGCGCTGACGCAGCTCGGCGAACTGCTTGTACAGGTTCCGGTTGTCGTAGAGGACGTCGCCCTGGTTGGCGGGGCGGTAACCGGTGAGCGCCTTGAGCAGCGTGGACTTGCCGGAGCCGGAGGGGCCGATGACCGCGATGAGCGACTTCTCCGGGACGCCGAAGGAGACGTCCTTCAGGATCTGCTTGCCGCCGTCGACCGTGACGGTGAGGTGGCGTGCGGAGAAGGAGATCTCACCGGTGTCGACGAACTCCTCGAGGCGGTCGCCGACGAGCCGGAACGTCGAGTGACCGACACCGACCGTGTCGTTCGGGCCGATGAGCGCCGAGCCCGACTTGGGCAGCGGCTGGCCGTTGACGTACGTGCCGTTGTGCGAGCCGAGGTCGCGGATCTCGAAGCGGCCGTCGGGGGTCGCGTGGAACTCGGCGTGGTGGCGCGAGACCTGGAGGTCGGAGACGACCAGGTCGTTCTCGAGCGCACGACCGATGCGCATCACCCGGCCGAGGGCCACCTGGTGGAAGGTGGTCGGGCTCCGGTCACCGCCGTAGGCCGGCGGGGCCCCCGCCGCGCCGCCGCCCTGGGCCGGGACCTTCGGGGCGTACTGCTGCTGGGCGGGGCCGGCCGGGGCTGCCGCGCCGCCGCCGTGCGAGCTGTGCTGCTGCTGGTGCGGTACGTGGGGCTGCTGCGCCTGCTGCGGCTGCTGCCAGCCCTGCTGCTGGGGGGCGGCGGCAGGCGCCTGGTGCTGCTGGGGCCAGCCCTGCTGCTGGGCCTGGTGGGGCTGCTGCGGGTGCTGGGGCCCTGGAGAGGCCTGGGGCATCTGCGGGGCCGCGCCCTGTGCGTTGTACGCGGCAGCACCCGTGAGATTCAGCCGCGGGCCGTCGGTGGCGTTACCGAGGTGGACGGCCGACCCGGGGCCGAGCTCCATCTGCTGGATCCGCTGGCCCTGCACATAGGTGCCGTTGGTGGAGCCGTGGTCCTCGATGAGCCAACTGCGGCCGTCCCACCTGATCGTGGCATGCCGCCACGAGACCCTTGCGTCGTCGATCACCAGGTCGCCCTGCGGATCCCGGCCAAGGGTGTACGACCTGGACGCATCGAGCGTCCAGGTCCTTCCGT
Source organism: Streptomyces sp. NPDC003036 (assembly GCF_040611175.1). Lineage (NCBI taxonomy): Bacteria > Bacillati > Actinomycetota > Actinomycetes > Kitasatosporales > Streptomycetaceae > Streptomyces > Streptomyces sp. NPDC003036. The sequence goes on from NZ_JBEXNO010000045.1 coordinate 15,407, forward strand.
TCAATTCCAGTACGAGTTCCGGCACTCCATGCCCCACTAGTTGTCCCCCGAGTGACCCCCGTCGCGGGGAGTCTAGGGATGCGAACATCGTGGGGAACTATTTCAGGCCCGGTCCCGTATTCGAAAGTCGGGCGGTGTGAAGAGGCCGCGCAGGCCTGCGCGATGGCACCCACGACTGTGTACGGATCAGGATCGAACAGGGCAACTCGGATCTCCGTGGGAGTCGTTCGCCCGGGTACGGAATCGGTGGCGCCGGGACGCCGTGCGTACCGGGCAGGCTACGGAATCCGCAGGATCGGCACTACGCGCGGGTGGCCGGAAGGCGGGGGCCGGCCCGGGGGCTCGCACGGGTGTCCGGTACGCGGGACAGGGGAAGCCCGGGCCGCGTGGGCCGGATACGGTGGAGGGACCATGAGCGCATCGCAGACCTCCGACGTACCCACCCTTCTCGTCAAGATCTTCGGGAAGGACCGGCCCGGGATCACCGCCGGGCTGTTCGACACCCTCGCCGCCTTCTCCGTCGACGTGGTCGACATCGAGCAGGTCGTGACCCGGGGCCGCATCGTCCTGTGCGCGCTCGTCACCGAGCCCACGGTGAGCACGGAGGGTGAGCTGCGGGCCACCGTCCACAGCTGGGCGGAGTCGCTGAAGCTCCAGGCGGAGATCATCTCGGGTACCGGTGACAACCGGCCGCGCGGCGTCGGCCGCTCGCACGTCACCGTGCTGGGACACCCGCTGACCGCCGAGAACACGGCGGCCATAGCGGCGACGATCACCGGGACCGGCGGGAACATCGACCGCATCTTCCGGCTGGCGAAATATCCGGTGACGGCGGTGGAGTTCGCCGTGTCCGGTACGGAGACGGCGCCGCTGCGCACCGCCCTCGCCACCGAGGCCGCCGAGATCGGCGTGGACGTGGCCGTCGTGTCGGCGGGGCTGCACCGCCGCGCCCAGCGGCTGGTCGTCATGGACGTCGACTCCACGCTCATCCAGGACGAGGTGATCGAGCTCTTCGCGGCGCACGCCGGCTGCGAGGACGAGGTCGCCGAGGTCACCGCCGCGGCCATGCGCGGTGAGCTGGACTTCGAGCAGTCGCTGCACGCGCGCGTGGCGCTGCTCGCCGGGCTGGACGAGTCGGTCGTGGACAAGGTGCGGGCGGAGGTCCGGCTGACGCCGGGCGCGCGCACCCTGATCCGTACCCTCAAGCGGCTCGGCTACCAGGTGGGTGTGGTGTCGGGCGGCTTCACCCAGGTCACGGACGACCTGCAGGCCCGGCTCGGGCTCGACTTCGCCTCCGCCAACACGCTGGAGATAGTCGATGGCAAGCTGACCGGCCGCGTGACCGGCGAGATCGTCGACCGGGCGGGCAAGGCGCGGCTGCTGCGCCGGTTCGCCGCCGAGGCGGGCGTGCCGCTGGCCCAGACCGTCGCGATCGGCGACGGCGCCAACGACCTGGACATGCTCAACGCGGCGGGGCTGGGTGTGGCCTTCAACGCCAAGCCGGTGGTACGCCGCGCCGCGCACACCGCCGTCAACGTGCCCTTCCTCGACACGGTCCTCTACCTGCTGGGGATCACGCGGGAAGAGGTCGAGGCCGCGGACGGTGGCGTGTCCTAGCGCGATCGCGGGACCGAGGGGGCCCGGACACCGAGTCGGTGTCCGGGCCCTTTGTCGTTCGTACGGGTGGAAGGGCCGGGGTGCGAAGGCCCAGATGGCGAAGGGCCGGGTTACTCGTGCGGCGCCCAGTAGCCGGTGAGCGTGCCGACGCCGTGTTCCACCGACTTCCAGGAGCCGGCGAACTCCACGACCGCGAACGCGGCGGTCGGGAAGCCGCCCCGGTTCATCCGGGCCAGCGTGTCCCCCTCCGCGGTCCCGGCCAGGGCATCGGCGAGGGCGTGCATGCCCGGGTTGTGGCCGATGACGAGGACGTTGTCCACTTCGTCGGAGGTCTCGTTGAGCAGCGCGATGAGATCGCCGAGCGAGGCTTCGTAGAGCCGCTCCTCGTACACGGTCTTGGGTCGCTGGGGCAGCTCCGACACCACGAGCTTCCACGTCTCGCGGGTCCTGACCGCGGTCGAGCACAGGGCCAGATCGAAGGTGATGCCCGTCTCGGCGAGCCGACGGCCGGCCACGGGTGCGTCCTTGCGGCCTCGGTCGGCCAGCGGCCGCTCGTGGTCGGACACCTGGGGCCAGTCGGCCTTCGCATGCCGGAGTAGCACGATCCTGCGGGGTGTATCGACGCTCATGGCCCCAGCTTCGCATGAAAGCCGCCACGGGGCGCAGGGTGTTGACCGGCTCTCCCCTCAGAGGGAGAGCGTCTGTTGGATGTGTTCGAGTATGCGTCCCACCGCTGGGTCCCCACCCGCCGCATGCGCCTCACGACCCCCGGTGATCAGCGCCAGCAGGGCGGCGAAGGCCAGCACCGGAAGGGTGAGGGCCCACCAGGTCAGCCGGGTGTCGACGCTTCCGGTGACGCCGCCGGTGGCGTGGGGCCGGGGGTGCGTACGAGCCGACATGGCCGCCTCCGTGGGTGCGTGGTCCGGGATCCGCGGTCCGTGATCCGTGGTCGTGGTCCGCGAGCGCGCAGGCCGCGGGGCCCGGCGTCTCGACGTACCTCAGACGTTACGGATCACGCAGGCCCCGGCCCATCCGGTGATCCACCCACTTCACCCTGAGCCAGGCCCCCTAGGGGACCGGGGGCTACCCCCAATGTCACGGAGAGGCGATCGATGCGACGATGCCGATGATCAAGCCGATCAGCAACATCGCGCCGAGCACACCGAGCAGCTTCTTCTGACCGTTCTGGGGGTTCGGGTCAAGCACAGGTTCCATGCCGCCCAGTCTCGCATCTCAGATTTCGTCCTCGATCGTGCGGTCCCGTCCGGCCAGGACGCCGACGGCCATCTGCGGCACCATCAGCCCGGCCATGAGGGCCAGCGGCACGTCCCAGCCGCCGCTGTGCTGGTAGAGCGCGCCGACCAGCATCGGGCCCGGGATGGAGATGAGGTAGCCGACGCTCTGGGCGAAGGCGGAGAGCCGCACGACACCGCCACCGGTGCGCGAGCGCATGCCGATCATGGTGAGGGCGAGCGGGAAGGAGCAGTTCGAGACGCCCAGCAGCACCGCCCAGAGCCACGCCCCGCCGGCCGGGGCGAAGAAGAGGCCCGCGTATCCGCTCAGTCCGCACAGGCAGAGGGCGACCACGATGGGGCCCTGGTTCTTCATCCGTCCGGCCAGCCGGGGGATGACGAAGGCGAGCGGCACGCCCATCACCATCGTCACGGCGAGCAGGACGCCCGCGGTACCGGCGGAGACACCGGCGTCGCGGAAGATCTGCGGCATCCAGCCCATGGTGATGTACGCGCCGGTGGCCTGGAGCCCGAAGAAGACGCCGAGCGCCCAGGCGGTCCGGCTCCGGGTGATCCGCACGGTGGGCGCGCCGGCGGAACGGTCCGCCGCGGCACCACGCTCCCCCGTGCCACCCGCCGGGCCTTCCGTCTGGCGCCCCACCGCGCCCTCCGCCGTCGCGGCGGTCCGCCCCCGGTCGCATACGAGCGGCAGCCACGCCAGGGCCGCGAGGGCGGCGAGGGCCGCCCACACGCCCAGGCCCGTGCGCCAGCTGCCGCCCAGCGCGTCCGTCATGGGCACGGTCGCGGCGGCCGCGAGGGAGGTGCCGAGCGCCAGGGCCATCGAGTACAGGCCGGTCATGCTGCCGACCCGGTCGGGGAAGTACCGCTTGACGATCACCGGCATCAGGACGTTGCTGAGGGCGATGCCCATCAGCGCGAGGGCGCTGGCGGCGAGGAAGGCCGCCGTACCGCCGGTGAAGGGCCGGATGGCCAGGCCGAGCGCGATGGCGGTCATGCCGGCGAACACGACCGCCGCAGGCCCGAAGCGGCGGGCGAGCCGGGGCGCGGTGATGCCGAAGACGGCGAAGCACAGCGGCGGTACGGAGGTGAGCACGCCGGCCACGCTGCCGCTCATGTGCAGCCCGTCGCGGACCTCTTCGAGGAGGGCGCCGAGGCTGGTGATGGCGGGGCGGAGGTTCAGCGCGGCGAGGACGAGTCCGAGGATGAGGAGCCGGGGCAGCCAGACGGCGACCTTCCGCCCGGGCACGGTCGCCTCTCGTCCGCCCTCGGGGGCGGAGGCCGAGCCCATGGCGCCGGCCTGGCGGGGTACCGGCGAGGGGGCGGCGGTCGTGGTGCGGGTCGGCTTCTTCGTCGTGGTCTGGGTCAGCGGCTCGTCGGACATGGAACCATCATAGAATCATGGGATGATTGGCTGTCCAATCGTCGTCAGCCCGCCTCCCTTCTCACCACGCCGAGGAGCCCCCATGGCGCTCAGCACTCCCCGCCGGTCCGGGCTCACCGATCAGGTGATCGCCGAGCTCCGCAACCAGATCACCTCGGGCGAGTGGCCGATCGGTTCGCGCATCCCCACCGAGCCGGAGCTGGTCCAGCAGTTGGGCGTGGCCCGCAACACGATCCGTGAGGCGGTCCGCGCGCTGGCGCACAACGGCCTGCTGGACATCCGCCAGGGCTCGGGCACGTACGTCATCGCGACCAGCGAACTGGCCGGGGTGATGCACCGCCGCTTCTCCGGCGCCGACCCGCGGCACATCGCCGAGCTCCGCTCCACGCTGGAGTCGGCGGCCGCGCGCCTGGCCGCCGAGCGCCGCACCGACCGGGACATCAAGCAGTTGGACGCCCTGCTCGCGCGGCGCGAGGAGGCCTGGGAGGCGGGCGACGCGGAGCGGTTCGTGGCGGTGGACTCGACGTTCCACCTGGCCGTGGTGGCGGCCTCGCACAACGACGTCATGACGGAGCTCTACGCCGACCTCGGCCATCTCGTCCGCGACTGGCTGCGCGACGACGTGGGGCAGGAGCTGCGCCCGGAGTACCACATGGACCACGCGCGGCTGGTGGAGGCCATCCGCGCGGGCGACGCGGAGCGGGCGGCCTCGGAGGCGGCCGGCTACCCCTTCATGTGCCTGCGCCAGTCCGGCGCGGCGGCCGAAGCACCCGAGCGCCGGGCTCAGCCGCGTACCGGCTCGTGAGTGATCCAGGCGGCGCGTACCTCTTTCCAGCACCGCTCGGTCAGCTCGGCGTAGGCGGTGGGGCCCACCTCGACGGCGGCGCTGTCGGAGTCGATGTCCCACCAACGGTCGCACTCGACGTGCAGCCGGACCCGATCCGTGCGGGGGTAGGGGTTGTGACAGTGCGCGGTGACGCGGGAGCCCTCGACCGAGGTACGGCATGAGGCGACGTACCGTTCGTCGTTTTCGGCATATGCCTGGGCGCTGAGGGCGGGCCCCCACAGGAGTGCCGCCACGGCCGCCAGGGCCAGGTGCTTCGTACGCACAGCCACACCTCCTCCCCGATCAACGGACACGAGTATCCGTTCTGCACCAGTGTGCCGTGATCACGGCGACTCTTCGACTCGAGCGCCGGCCGGGCGCGCGCGAAGGGCCACGCCCGAAGGGCCGCGCCCCCGTCCGTGGCGGGGGGCGCGGCCCTTCGGGTCACCCTGTTGCGCGTGACGCGGTGGGCTCAGGCGCCCATGATGTGCACGCCGCCGTCGACGTGGACGATCTCGCCGGTCGTCTTCGGGAAGAAGTCCGACAGCAGCGCGACGACACCGCGGCCGGCCGGCTCCGGGTCGGACATGTCCCACTGCAGCGGGGAGCGCTCGTCCCAGACCTTCGCGAGGTCGCCGAAGCCCGGGATGGACTTGGCGGCCATCGAGCCGATCGGTCCGGCCGAGATGAGGTTGCAGCGGATGTTCTGCTTGCCCAGGTCGCGGGCGAGGTAGCGGCTGGTGGCCTCCAGCGCGGCCTTGGCCGGGCCCATCCAGTCGTACTGCGGCCAGGCGTACTGCGCGTCGAAGGTCAGGCCGACGACGGAGCCGCCGTTCTGCATCAGCGGCAGGCAGGCCATGGTCAGCGACTTCAGCGAGAAGGCGGAGACGTGCATCGCGGTCGCCACCGACTCGAACGGCGTGTTGAGGAAGTTGCCGCCGAGCGCGTCCTGCGGGGCGAAGCCGATGGAGTGGACGACGCCGTCGAGGCCGCCGAGCTCCTCGCCGACCACGTCCGCGAGGCGGTTCAGGTGCTCGTCGTTGGTGACGTCGAGCTCGATGACCTTGGCGGGCTTGGGCAGCTTCTTGGCGATGCGCTCGGTCAGCGTGGGCCGCGGGAAGGCCGTCAGGATGACCTCGGCGCCCTGCTCCTGGGCCACCTTGGCGGTGTGGAAGGCGATGGACGACTCCATCAGCACACCGGTGATCAGGATCCGCTTGCCCTCGAGAATTCCGCTCATGTGATCAGTGACCCATGCCCAATCCGCCGTCAACCGGGATGACGGCTCCAGTGATGTACGAGGCGTCGTCGGACGCGAGGAACCGGACGGTGGCGGCGATCTCCTCGGGCTGCGCGTAGCGGCCGAGCGGCACCTGGGCGACGATGCCCGCGCGCTGCTCCTCGGTCAGCACCTTGGTCATGTCGGTGTCGACAAAGCCGGGTGCGACGACGTTGAACGTGATGTTGCGCGATCCCAGCTCACGGGCGAGCGAGCGCGCGAAGCCGACGAGCGCGGCCTTGGAGGCGGCGTAGTTCGCCTGGCCGGCCGAGCCGAGCAGGCCGACCACGGAGGAGATGAGGACGACGCGGCCCTTCTTGGCGCGCAGCATGCCGCGGTTGGCGCGCTTGACCACGCGGAAGGTGCCGGTGAGGTTGGTGTCGATGACGGAGGTGAAGTCCTCCTCCGACATGCGCATCAGCAACTGGTCCTTGGTGACACCGGCGTTGGCCACCAGCACCTCCACCGGACCGTGCTTCTCCTCGATCTCCTTGTAGGCCTGCTCCACCTGCTCGGCGTCGGTGATGTCACACCTGACCGCAAGGAACCCTGCGTCGGCGAGCTCTGCCGGATCGCCGGACCGGTACGTGATGGCGACCTTGTCGCCGGCGTCGGCGAACGCGCGGGCGATGGCGAGGCCGATGCCCCGGTTTCCTCCGGTGACAAGAACCGAGCGGCTCAACAGATCACCCTTTCCCTTGCATGGTGCGGTACCCCGAAAACCTATCGGTCCGCCGGGGCGTACGCGGAATCGCCCTCCGACAGTGGCGTACGGGCCGCACTGTCGGGTCCCTACAGAAAGCCCCTCTCGCGATCACGGAAAGCGCTGGGCAGGGAACCGTGCGGCGCGACATGATCGGGGGCGACCGGTCTCATACGACAGGAGACATTCGTGCCTCATTCCATCGACGAAGCCTTCACGGCGCTGCCGCTGCGGGCCCTCGCCGACGCGGCGCTCGCGCGGGCCCGGGCGCTCGGCGCCGAGCATGCCGACTTCCGTTTCGAGCGCGTACGCAGTGCCTCGTGGCGGCTGCGGGACGCCAAGCCCGCCGGGTCGTCGGACACCACGGACCTCGGGTACGCGGTGCGGGTGGTGCACGGCGGGGCGTGGGGGTTCGCGTCGGGCGTGGACCCGACCATGGACGCGGCCGCGAAGGTCGCCTCGCAGGCCGTGGCCATGGCGAAGCTGTCGGCGAAGGTCATCGCGGCGGCGGGCTCCGACGAGAGGGTCGAGCTCGCCGACGAGCCGGTGCACGCCGAGCGCACGTGGGTCTCGGCGTACGAGATCGACCCCTTCACCGTGCCGGACGCGGAGAAGAGCGCGCTGCTGGCGGAGTGGAGCGCGCGGCTGCTGCGCGCGGACGGGGTGGCGCACGTGGACGCCTCGCTGATGACCGTCCACGAGAACAAGTTCTACGCGGACACGGCCGGGACCGTCACCACGCAGCAGCGCGTACGGCTGCACCCGCAGCTGACGGCGGTGGCGGTGGACGCGACGACCGGTGAGTTCGACTCGATGCGGACGCTCGCGCCGCCGGCCGGGCGCGGCTGGGAGTACGTGACCGGCACCGGCTGGGACTGGGACGCGGAGCTGGAGCAGATCCCGGAGCTGCTCGCGGAGAAGATGCGGGCGCCGAGCGTGGAGGCGGGCAGGTACGACCTGGTCGTCGACCCGTCGAACCTGTGGCTGACCATTCACGAGTCGATCGGGCACGCCACCGAGCTGGACCGGGCGCTCGGCTACGAGGCGGCGTACGCGGGCACCTCCTTCGCCACCTTCGACCAGCTCGGCAAGCTGGTGTACGGCTCGCCGATCATGAACGTGACGGGTGACCGGACCGCCGAGCACGGCCTGGCGACGATCGGGTACGACGACGAGGGCGTCGAGGCGCAGAGCTGGGACCTGGTCAAGGACGGTGTCCTCGTCGGCTACCAGCTGGACCGGCGGATCGCGAAGCTGACGGGGCTGGGCCGGTCGAACGGCTGCGCCTTCGCGGACTCGCCGTCGCACGTGCCGGTGCAGCGGATGGCGAACGTCTCGCTCCAGCCGGAGCCGGGCGGCCTGTCGACGGAGGACCTGATCGGGGGCGTGGAGCGCGGCATCTACGTGGTCGGCGACCGCTCGTGGTCGATCGACATGCAGCGCTACAACTTCCAGTTCACCGGGCAGCGGTTCTTCCGCATCGAGAACGGGCGGCTGGCCGGTCAGCTGCGCGACGTCGCGTACCAGGCGACGACGACGGACTTCTGGGGCTCGATGGAGAAGGTCGGCGGCCCGCAGACGTACGTCCTGGGCGGCGCCTTCAACTGCGGCAAGGCCCAGCCGGGCCAGATCGCGGCGGTCTCGCACGGCTGCCCGTCGGCCCTGTTCCGGGGCGTCAACATCTTGAACACCACGCAGGAGGCCGGTCGATGAGCCCCGTCAGCAAGCCGTACGAGATCGTCGAGCGGGCCCTGGAGCTGTCCCGCGCGGACGGGTGCGTCGTCATCGCGGACGAGCAGTCGTCCGCGAACCTGCGCTGGGCGGGCAACGCCCTGACGACGAACGGCGTCACCCGGGGGCGGACGCTCACCGTGATCGCCACCGTCGACGGGGCGCAGGGCACCGCCTCCGGTGTCGTGTCCCGGTCCGCGGTCACGGCCGAGGAGCTGGAGCCGCTGGTGCGGGCCGCCGAGGAGGCGGCGCGGGCGGCCGGGCCCGCCGAGGACGCGCAGCCGCTGGTCTCCGGGGTCGAGGCGTCGCCGGACTTCACGGACGCGCCCGCCGAGACGTCCTCGGCGGTCTTCGGGGACTTCGCGCCCGCGCTGGGCGAGGCGTTCGGCCAAGCCCGCGCGGGCGGCCGCGAGCTGTACGGCTTCGCGTACCACGAGCTGACGTCCACGTACCTGGGTACGTCGACGGGGCTGCGGCTGCGGCACGACCAGCCCTCGGGGACGCTGGAGCTCAACGCCAAGTCGCCGGACCGGACGCGCTCGGCGTGGGCGGGGCGTGCGACGCGGGACTTCAAGGACGTGGATCCGCTGGCGCTGGACGCGGAGCTGGCGCGGCGGCTCGGCTGGGCGGAGCGGCGGATCGAGCTGCCCGCCGGGCGGTACGAGACGCTGCTGCCGCCGACCGCGGTGGCGGACCTGCTGATCTACCAGATGTGGTCGGCGGCGGCGCGGGACGCGGCGGAGGGCCGCACCGTCTTCTCCAAGCCGGGCGGCGGCACGCGGCTCGGCGAGACGCTCTCCCCGCTGCCGCTGACGCTGCGCGGCGACCCGCACGAGCCGGGCCTGGAGTCCGCGCCGTTCGTGATCGCGCACTCGTCGGGCGACGACTCGTCGGTGTTCGACAACGGGCTGCCGCTGGAACCCACCGCGTGGGTACGGGAGGGGCGCCTGGAGCGGCTGGTGACCACGCGGCACAGCGCCGGCCTCACCGGCCTGCCGGTGGCTCCGGCGATCGGCAACCTGGTGCTGGACGGCGGGGGCGAGCGGTCGCTGGAGGAGATGGTGGCCTCCACGCGGCGCGGGCTGCTGCTGACCTGCCTGTGGTACATCCGGGAGGTCGATCCGGCGACGCTGCTGCTGACCGGCCTGACCCGGGACGGGGTGTACCTGGTCGAGGACGGTGAGGTCGTCGGCGAGGTGAACAACTTCCGGTTCAACGAGTCCCCGGTCGACCTGCTGTCGCGGGCCACCGAGGCCGGCCGGACCGAGAAGACGCTGCCGCGTGAGTGGAGCGACTGGTTCACCAGGGCCGCGATGCCGCCGCTGCGGGTGCCGGACTTCAACATGAGTTCGGTCAGTCTGGGCGTGTGACCCCCATAGACTGGCAGGGAACACCGCACCTGTTCGATCCCACTTCGCTCAAGGAGAGACGTCACCGTGACGGACATCGTCGACGAACTGCAGTGGCGGGGGCTCATCGCCCTTTCCACTGACGAGGACGCACTGCGCAAGGCGTTCGCGGACGGTCCCGTCACGTTCTATTGCGGCTTCGATCCGACGGCACCGAGCCTGCACCTGGGCAATCTGGTGCAGATCCTCACCATGCGCCGGATCCAGCAGGCGGGGAACCGTCCGCTGGGTCTGGTCGGCGGGGCGACCGGTCTGATCGGCGACCCGAAGCCGAACGCGGAGCGCACGCTGAACTCCCCCGAGGTCGTCGCCGGCTGGGTGGAGCGCCTGCGGGCCCAGATCGAGCGGTTCCTCGATTTCGAGGGCCCGTACGCCGCGACCATGGTGAACAACCTGGACTGGACGGCGGGGCTGTCGGCGATCGACTTCCTGCGGGACGTCGGCAAGTACTTCCGGGTCAACAAGATGATCACCAAGGAGGCGGTCGCGCGGCGGCTGAACTCCGACGCCGGCATCAGCTACACCGAGTTCAGCTACCAGATCCTCCAGGGCATGGACTTCCTGGAGCTGTACCGGCGCCACGGCTGCACCCTGCAGACCGGCGGCAGCGACCAGTGGGGCAACCTCACCGCGGGCACCGACCTGATCCACCGGGTCGAGCCCCACGCCGCCGTGCACGCCCTGGCGACGCCGCTGATCACCAAGGCCGACGGCACCAAGTTCGGCAAGACCGAGTCCGGCACCGTCTGGCTGGACCCGGAGCGGACCACGCCGTACGCGTTCTACCAGTTCTGGCTGAACGCGGACGACCGGGACGTCTCCAAGTTCCTGCGGATCTTCAGCTTCAAGTCCCGCGAGGAGATCGAGGAGCTGGAGAAGCTCACCGAGGAGCGGCCGCAGGCCCGCACGGCCCAGCGCGCGCTGGCGGAGGAGCTGACGACGCTGGTGCACGGCGCGGAGCAGTGCGCCGCGGTCATCGCCGCGTCGAAGGCGCTCTTCGGGCAGGGTGAGCTGGCGGAGCTGGACGAGGCGACGCTGGCGGCGGCGCTGGCCGAGCTGCCGCACGCCCGGGTCGCCGAGCTCGGCCCGGTGGTGGACCTGTTCGTCGAGGTCGGCCTGGCGCCGAGCAAGTCGGGGGCCCGCCGCACGGTGAAGGAGGGCGGCGCCTACGTGAACAACGCCAAGGTGACCGCCGAGGACGCCGTGGTCTCGGCCGACGAGCTGCTGCACGGGCGCTGGCTGGTGCTGCGCCGGGGCAAGAAGAACCTGGCGGCGATCGAGGTCACGGCCGGCTGACGCCCTTCAGGCGAAGATGAAGAGGGTGAGGCGGCCAGGGCGCGGAGAGCGCGTCCGGGCCGCCTCGCCTTTCCCGGGGCTTGCCCCGGGCGGTCAGGCCCGCTGTCTCTTGCCGCGCATCGACATGTAGAGCATGTCGCCGACTCCGACGATGACGACCGCCGCCACGACTTGCAGGGCGTGCCGGCCCCAGTCGATGCCGGGTGTGGCCTCGATGCCGAACGCCCGGGCGAGGGCATTGCCGACGATTCCGCCGATGATGCCGAAGATGGTGGCCAGCCACAGGGGGCTGTGCTGCTTGCCCGGCAGGATCGCCTTGGCCAGCAAGCCCAGCACGAACCCCACGATAATCGCCCACAACCAGCCCATGGCTGCCTCCTCGGTACGGATCGGTACAGATCGACATGAGCAGTCATCGACAGTTTGAGGTGTTGCGCCGTACGGCGCATGTCGGAGCGAGCCATACGCGGTACGCAGGGGGTGTATGCCCTGGTGAAGGGGTGCCCCGCTCTCGAACGGGGCGCAGGGCGGGCGTACCGTGGAAGCAGGTCCGGTCCGGGGAGTGTCCGGCACAGACGTCGGGTGGTGGAACGCGATGCGGAAGCGCGGTCATGACGAGGTCTTCCGGATCACCGGCGCCCGCCAGGGCTTGGCGGACGACGTACGGGGCCGGCAGCGCCGCTATGTGATCTCGATGTCGGTGCGGACGGTGGCGGTGATCGCGGCGGCGTCCCTGTGGAATGTGCAACGGCATGTGGCGATCGTGGCGCTGGTGCTCGGTGCGGTGCTGCCGTACATCGCCGTGGTGATCGCGAACGCGGGCCGGGAGACCGCGCCCCCGGCGCCGTCGAGCTTCGTGGTCACGCCGACGCCCACGCACCCGATGCTGGAGGCGTCGGAGCGCGCGGGGGACGGCGACCGTGAGCCGGCGCAGCCGCCCGTACGGGAACAAGCGGAACGTCAGGCGGAACGCGGACGGGAACGGCAGTACGGGCAGGGCTGACCCGTCGACACCCGGGAGGCCCCGGTCGGCGGGCATACAAGCTCAAGAAAAGCTCAGATCAATCATGACGTTCCGGTGCACCACGGCGGGGTGCGCGTGACATACTGCGTAGGCGCTCCGCATCCCCCGTCGGAGCGACGGACCGACGCCGGGCAGCTCCCCCCGTGGCTGCTCGGCGTCGCCTTTGTTCGGGCCGTTTGTTTGGACGTGTGGTGAGCGACGAAACCCAGCCGGAGACTCAGCAGGACGCTGAGCGGGAGACCCGGCCCATCTGTTCCGCCAAGGGCTGCCGGACGGCCGCCGTATGGGTGCTGGCCTGGAACAACCCGAAGCTGCACACGCCCGAGCGCCGCAAGACCTGGCTGGCCTGTGACGAGCACCGCGAGCACCTGTCCCAGTTCCTCGGCGTGCGCGGCTTCCTCAAGGACGTGGTGGCGCTCGCCGAGTGGGAGGCGCGCGGCGCTTAGCCCCCGATCGCGGACATCGGGCGGTCCGGCTGCAGGAAGCTCGGGTCGTCCAGGCCGGAGCCGGCCTTCTTGCCCCACATGGCGAGCTTCCATATCCGGGCGATCTCCTCGTCCGGCGCGTCCGAGCGCAGGGCGGCCCTGAGGTCGGTCTCCTCCCGGGCGAACAGGCAGGTGCGGACCTGGCCGTCCGCGGTCAGGCGGGTGCGGTCGCAGGCCCGGCAGAAGGGCCGCGTCACGGAGGCTATGACGCCCACGCGGTGCGGGCCGCCGTCGACGATCCAGCGCTCGGCGGGCGCCGACCCGCGCGCCTCGTCGGGCTCGGGCGTCAGCGTGAAGCGCGTACGCAGGGACTCCAGGATGTCGCCGGCGGTGATCATGCCGTCGCGCTTCCAGCCGTGCTGGGCGTCGAGCGGCATCTGCTCGATGAAGCGCAGCTCGTAGTCGTTCTCCACGGCCCAGGCCAGCAAGTCGGGGGCCTCGTCCTCGTTGAGCCCCGGCATGAGGACGGCGTTGACCTTCACCGGGGTGAGGCCGGCGTCGCGGGCGGCGGTGAGCCCGTCCAGCACGTCGTGGTGGCGGTCGCGGCGGGTGAGGGTCTTGAAGACGTCGGGCCGCAGGGTGTCCAGCGAGACGTTGACCCGGTCCAGGCCGGCGGCCTTGAGGGCGGTGGCGGTGCGCTTGAGCCCGATGCCGTTGGTGGTCAGGGACATCTTGGGGCGGGGCGCCAGGGCGGCGCAGCGCTCGACGATGCCCACGAGTCCCGGGCGAAGGAGCGGCTCGCCCCCGGTGAAACGGACCTCGGTGATGCCCAGGTCGGTGACCGCGATGGTGATCAGCCGGACGATCTCGTCGTCGGTGAGCAAGTCGGGCTTGGCGAGCCACTGCAGCCCCTCTTCGGGCATGCAGTACGTACACCGCAGATTGCAGCGGTCCGTGAGCGAGACCCGCAGGTCAGTGGCCACACGGCCATAGGTGTCGATGAGCACTGGGCCCCCTCCCCCGCGTTACCGGGATCCGTATACCAGCGAGACTACGCGACACCACTGACAACGACACGGGCCATTGTCCACAGGAGCGGCGGGGCCGCCTCGTAGGGATCTACGACGCGGCCCGCCTGCCCGTTTCGTACGGTGTCCGAGTCAGTGCGCTCCGACACCGGTGAGGGACTTGACCTCGAGTTCCGCGAACTTGCCCTTGTCCGGCTCCTCCTTGGAGAGCAGGGAACCCAGCCAGCCGAGGAGGAAGCCCAGCGGGATGGAGATCAGGCCGGGGTTCTCCAGCGGGAACCAGGCGAAGTCCGCGTCCGGGAACATCGAGCTGGGCTTGCCCGACACGACCGGCGAGAAGAGCACCAGCGCGACGGAGGCGACCAGGCCGCCGTAGATCGACCACAGGGCGCCCTGGGTGGTGAACCGCTTCCAGAAGAGGCTGTAGAGGATCGTCGGCAGGTTGGCGGAGGCCGCGACGGCGAAGGCGAGCGCGACGAGGCCGGCGACGTTCAGGTCGCGGGCGAGGGCGCCGAGCGCGATGGAGACGATGCCGATGAAGACGGTCGCCCAGCGGGCCGCGCGGACCTCCTCCTTCTCGGTGGCCTGGCCCTTGCGGATCACATTGGCGTAGATGTCGTGCGCGAAGGACGAGGACGAGGCGAGGGTCAGCCCGGCGACGACGGCGAGGATGGTGGCGAAGGCGACCGCGGAGATCACCGCGAGCAGGATCGCGCCGCCCGCCGAGTCGACGCCGCCGATGTGCAGGGCGAGCAGCGGTGCCGCGGTGTTCCCCGCCTTGTTGGAGGCGGTGATCTCGGCGGGGCCGACGATGGCGGCGGCGCCGAAGCCGAGGGCGATGGTCATCAGGTAGAAGGCGCCGATGATGCCGATGGCCCAGTTGACGGACTTGCGGGCGGCCTTGGCGGTGGGCACGGTGTAGAACCGGATGAGGATGTGCGGCAGTCCGGCGGTGCCGAGGACGAGCGCGATGCCGAGCGAGATGAAGTCCAGCTTGGACGTCCCCGTGGCGCCGTACTTGAGGCCGGGCTCCAGGAAGGCGGCGCCCTTGCCGCTGTTCTCGGCGGCCTTGCCGAGCAGGTCGGAGACGTTGAAGTCGAACTTCCACAGCACCAGCAGCGTGATGAGCAGGGTGCCCGCGATGAGCAGGACGGCCTTGACCATCTGCACCCAGGTGGTGCCCTTCATGCCGCCGATGGTGACGTAAACGATCATCAGGAGGCCGACGAGGGCGACGATCGCGACCTTGCCGCCGTCCGAGGTGATGCCGAGCAGCAGCGAGACGAGCACGCCCGCGCCGGCCATCTGGGCCAGCAGGTAGAAGATCGAGACGACGATCGTCGACGTGCCGGCGGCGGTGCGGACGGGGCGCTGGCGCATCCGGTACGCCAGCACGTCGCCCATGGTGAAGCGGCCGGAGTTGCGCAGCGGCTCGGCCACCAGGAGCAGGGCGACGAGCCAGGCGACCAGGAAGCCGATGGAGTAGAGGAAGCCGTCGTAGCCGAAGAGGGCGATGGCTCCGGCGATGCCGAGGAAGGACGCGGCGGACATGTAGTCGCCGGAGATGGCCAGGCCGTTCTGGAAGCCGGTGAACTGCCGCCCGCCCGCGTAGAAGTCGGCGGCGCTCTTGGTCTGGCGGCCGGCCCAGACGGTGATGAAGAGGGTGGCGACGACGAAGCACGCGAAGAGCGTGATGATCAGCGGCCGGTGTTCCGAGGCGTCGCCGGCTCCGGCCGCGAGCAGGACGGTGGTGTGAGCGGCGCTCATACGTCGGCCTCCATACGGGTCTTGATGGCCTCCGCCTTGGGGTCGAGCTTTTCGGCCGCGTGCCGGGAGTAGAACCAGGCGATGAGGAAGGTGGTGACGAACTGGGCGAGGCCCAGGACGAGCGCCACGTTGATGTTGCCGAAGAGCCGGGTGCCCATGAAGCCGCCCGCGTAGTTGGACAGCAGGACGTACAGCAGGTACCAGGCGATGAAGGCGATGGTCAGGGGGAAGGCGAAGGAGCGGTACGTGCGGCGCAGTTCGCCGAATTCAGCACTCCCCTGCACCTCGACGAACGACTCGGTCGTGGGCTGGACAGGGCTGGTGTCCGTACCGCCCCGAGGGGGCGGCGGTGCATCGGTAGCCACGAAATACTCCTCGCGACGCGGATGGGCTGGGCAGGGACGGAAGAACCTCGCGGTTCTCCCCTGTCAACGGCACGGGGAGCCGGGCGAAGCGGTTCACCTCCAGCCGTTTTTTCCTCGTGCCGTCTCCGGATCGGCCAACTCGTTGATGCGCCGGGATGATCGGCGATAGCTTCGCTGGTCATGTACCCGCCCATCCCTCACCGGGTCTGGGCGGCCGTCACGGATGATGTGGAGAACCCATGGCTCATCTGGCATCCCGGCGCGGGCGCCGCCACCCCGCCCTGCCCGCCGGTCTGGCGCTCACGGCGTCGCTCGGCCTGCTGCTTCCGGCGGGCGCGGCATCGGCCGCACCGGCACCGCTCGCCCCGGTACAGGCCGCCGCGGCGTCCGGGACGGTGGCCGGAACGGCCGACGGCCCCGCGATGTCGTACGTCGTCAATGTGACGGGCGGCCAGGCCACCGCAGCGTCGGTGAAGCGCGCGATAGCCGCGGCCGGCGGCACGGTGGTCATCGCGTACGACCAGATCGGCGTCATCGTCGTCCACGCGAGCGACCCGCGCTTCGCGGCGCGGATCCGCACGGTGCCGGGCGTGGAGTCGGCCGGGGCGACGCGGACCGCTCCGCTGGCGGCCCAGACCAGCGACGCCATCGCGGCCGACCAGCCGCTGACCGCCGCGGAGGCGCGGGCGGCGACGGCACGGGCGGCCACCTCCACCGCCGACGACGACCCGCTGCAGCCGCTGCAGTGGGACCTGCCCGCCATCAAGGCGGACAAGGCGCACCAGAGGACGCTGGGCAGCCGGAGCGTGACGGTCGCCGTGCTCGACTCGGGGGTCGACGACACGCACCCGGACATCGCCCCGAACTTCGATCGCGCGGCGTCGGCGAGCTGCCTCGGCGGCGTACCGGTACAGAAGGACAACGCCTGGCGGCCGGCCGCCGAGGAGAGCGACCACGGCATGCACGTGGCGGGCACCATCGCCGCCGCCAAGAACGGGGTCGGCGTCACCGGCGTCGCCCCGGGGGTGAGGGTCTCCAGCCTCAAGGTGGCGGAGCCCGCCACCGGCCTGTACTACACGGAGGCGGTGGTCTGCGGCTTCGTGTGGGCGGCGGAACACGGCGTCGACGTGACCAACAACAGCTATTACACGGACCCCTGGCTGTTCAACTGCACGACGGACGCGGACCAGAAGGCGCTCGTCGAGGCCGTCACCCGCGCTTCCCGGTACGCGGAGCGCAAGGGCGTGGTGAACGTGGCCGCGGCCGGCAACGCGCGTACGGACCTGGCGTCGGAGACCCTGACCGACAAGACCAGCCCGAACGACACCACCCCGGTGGAACGGACGATCAACACGCGCGACTGCTTCGACATCCCGTCGCAGCTGCCGGGTGTGGTGACCGTGTCGGGGACGGGCGCGCAGGGGCTGAAGGCGTCGTACTCCAACTACGGGCTCGGGGTCGTGGACATCGCGGCGCCGGGCGGTGACTCGACGGCGTACCAGCCGCCCCAGGCGCCGGCCACGAAGGGCGGGATCCTGTCCACCACGTTCCGCGGCGGCCACACGTACGCCTACAAGTCCGGGACGTCCATGGCGTCGCCGCATGTGGCGGGCGTCGCGGCGCTCATCAAGTCGGTGCGTCCGCACGCCACGCCGGCGCAGGTGAAGGCGCTGCTGTACGCGCGGGCCGACGCCATGCCGTGCACCGATCCGTACGACATCGACAAGAACGGCACGGTGGACGCGGTGTGCGAGGGGGTCACGCAGCGGAACGGGTTCTACGGCGTCGGCATGGTCGACGCCCTGGACGCGGTGCGCCGCTGAGCCGGTCGGGAGGCCGGTCGTAGGACCTTCCCCGCTATGGCACTCAGTGCCATAGTGGGGGCATGGATCCGACCCTGTCGACCGGTACAGAGTCCGCGTGGGCGGCACTGGGTGCCGATGCCGCCCTCCTGGACCGCGTCGCGTTCGGTGGCCCGTCCGGCGGGCTGCCGTCGCGGCTGCCGGTGATGGAGCTGGCCCGTGCGACGGTGGCGGTCTGCGCGCTGGCGGCGGCCGAGCTCGGCGCGGTCCGCACCGACCGGCCCGTAGCGCGCGTACGGGTGGACGACGGGGCGGTCGCGACGGCCTTCCGCAGCGACCGGCTCGCACGGCTGGACGGGCGCCCCTGGGACGGGTTCGCGCCGCTGTCGCGGTTCTGGCGGGCGGCGGACGGATGGGTGCGGACGCACGCCAACTATCCGCACCACCGGGCCCGGCTGCTCGCCGCGCTCGGCCTGCCGGACGGTGCCGGGCCGGACGCCGTCGCGGCGGTGCTCGCCGAGCGCCCGGCCGCGGCGGTGGAGGACGCCGTGTGCGCGGTGGGCGGGCTGGCCGTGGCGGTACGCGGCCCCGCCGAGTGGGCGGCCCACGAGCAGGGCGCCCTGGTGGCGCGGCAGCCGCTGCTGACGCTGGAGCGCCTCGGTGACGCGCCGGGGCGCGTGTGCCCGACGCTCCTGCCCGGCGAGGCGCCGCCGTGCTCCGGGTTGCGGGTGCTGGATCTGACGCGGGTCCTCGCGGGCCCGGTCGCCACGCGAACGCTGGCGTTGCTGGGCGCGGACGTGCTGCGGGTGGACGCGCCGCAGCTGCCGGAGGCGCAGGAGGCCCACAACGACACGGGGATGGGCAAGCGGTCGACGGCCCTGGACCTCGGGCGGGGCGCGGACCGGCGGGCGTTCGAGGAACTGCTGGCGGCGGCCGATGTGGTGGTCACCGGCTACCGGCCGGGTGCGCTGGACCGGTTCGGGCTCTCCCCCGAGGCGCTGGACGAGCGCCGCCCGGGCCTGGTGGTCGCGCAGCTGTCCGCGTGGGGCCGGTACGGGCCGTGGGGCGGGCGGCGCGGCTTCGACAGCCTGGTGCAGGCGGCGACGGGCATCGCCCTGCTGGAGGGCTCCCCCGAGGGCCCGGGCGCCCTGCCCGTCCAGGCCCTGGACCACGGCACGGGCTACCTGCTGGCCGCCGCCGTCCTGCGCGCGCTGACCGAGCAGCACCGGGCCGGCGGGACGCGCCTCGCGCGGCTCGCGCTGACGCAGACCGCGCACTGGCTGACGCACGGCCTCGCCAAGGGCCCGGAAACCGGCGGCGTGTACGACCCCGAGCCGTGGCTCGCGGAGCGGGACAGCCCCATGGGGCGGTTGCGGTACGCGCTGTCGCCCGTGTCGTACGAAGGGGGCCCGGTGGACTGGACACGCGCGCCCGGCCCGCTCGGCGCGGATCGCGCGGAGTGGCTCAGTTCCTGACCGGCTGCCGCAGCACCCCGTGCACCAGCAGGTACTGGGCGGCCGTGTAGGTGAGCATGATCCAGAAGTCCGGGACCGGCGGCTGCGGCCAGTCGGCGACCCCGGCGGCGATGAGCGTGTCCGAGACCAGGAACAGCGCGCCGCCCGCCCCGGCGGCGAGGCCGAGCCCGCTGGCGCGATACGCCATGGCCGTGAGCAGCGCCGCGTACCCGGCGACGGGGATCCTCAGGTCGGCCGGAAGACCGGGCCACAGGAGCACGACCGTGACGACGAGAGCGGCGCCATAGACGGCTGCCAGGGCCGGCGACGTACGGGCACGGCGGAACAGGAACAGGTAACACACGTGTCCGGCGGCGAAGGAACCCATCCCGACGAGAAAGGCCCACTCCGCGTCGGACAACAGGACCACGTCACCGCCCCAGCCGAAGAGCAGGGCGGCGAGCAGCAGCCGGGGCAGCGGCCGGGGCGCGCCGCTCGCCGCCGCGTACGCCGCGAGCAGCGGCATGAGCAGGGGCTTGGCGATCCGGTGCCCGGTCTCGGACCCGGCGAGGAGGGCGGCCAGGTCCACGGCGACGGCCGCCACGAAGGCGAGGAGCAGCCAGCGGGCCGGGCCCTTGGAGATCAGGGTCACGCCGTGCGCTCCGGCACCTGCGGCGGGACCTCGGCGTCCCGTACCACCGGCTGCCAGCCGGGCCCGCGGAAGACCCGCCCCGCCCGTTCGCGCCAGCCCCGGGCGGCGCGCAGGTCACGGGCGATGGCCGCGTACTCGTGGGTGGCGACGCGCAGCGGGTTGTACGTGTGGATGTTCTTGGTGAGTCCGTAGACGGGCCGCTCGGTCTCCGCCACGAAGGACCCGAACATCCGGTCCCACAGGATGAGGATCCCGCCGAAGTTCCGGTCCAGGTAGCCGCCCTGGGAGGCGTGGTGGACGCGGTGGTGGGAGGGGGTGTTGAAGACGTACTCGATGGGGCGGGGCAGCTTCCCGATCCGTTCGGTGTGCACCCAGAACTGGTAGACGAGGTTGGCGGAGTAGCAGAAGAAGACCGCCGCCGGGTGCACCCCGAGGGCCACCATCGGCAGGAAGAAGGGCCACACGGTGAGCGAGGTCCACGGCTGGCGCAGCGCGGTGGTGAGGTTGAACTTCCGGCTGGAGTGGTGGACGACGTGGCAGGCCCACAGGATCCGGATGACGTGGTGGCCGCGGTGGGACCAGTAGTAGAGGAAGTCCTGCGCGAGCAGCATCAGCGGAACGGTCCACCACAGGACGGGGACACGGAGCGGCGTGAGCTCGTAGACGGCGGTGAAGAGCGCGAGGGCCGGGATCTTCCACAGCAGGTCGAAGACGATGCTGCCGAGGCCCATGCCGATGCTCGTGGCGGCGTCCTTCACCTCGTACCCGGCGGCGTCCTCATCGGGATGCAGCCGGTAGCTGACCATCTCCAGGACGGTGAGCAGGACGAACGCGGGTATGGACCACAGCACGACATCGGGCAGGTTCGGCGGCATGCGAGCACCGTAGAGCCGGGGATCGCGGTGCGGCTAGAGGTGGTTACCGACAAGTATGCGAGACGACTTGTCAGCGGGCTTTGGCGACTTCCACCAAGGGCGGCGTCGTACGATCCGGTGGCAGGGGCAGTGTGAGGGGGGCCAATCACCGTGCAGGGTATGGAACTTGCCGTCGTTCGTCTCGCCGGTACGGTGCTGGGCGCGGTCGCGCGGTCGCTGGTCGCCCCCAGGGCGGGCGCGGGGCTGGTGGACCGCCCGTTGCGACCGCTCCCCCGCCCGGCGAAACCGGACCGGCTGGCACGGGTCCTCTCCGAGCGGCTCACCGCGTCGTACGGCTCCCTTCCCGACCACGAACGGCTGGCGGCGGTCGACTCCGTACGGGACACCTTCGCGGCCGCCGGCGAGATCGGCGCGGAACGCCTCTTCCGGCTCGACCTCGATCCGGCGCGGTTGGCCGGTGAACTGCACGCACCGGCGGCCGGCCTGAGCCCACGCGCGCTCGGCCTGTACGAGGAGCTGCTCGCGCTGTGCTGCGCGCACCTGGTGGAGCAGCTGACGGCGCACCCGTCGTTCCCCGCCCGCGCGGCGGTGGGCCACGCCCGCGTGGAGGAACGCGCCCGCCTGCTGCGCGGCCTCCTCCGCCGCGCCGACCGCGCCCCCCGGCTCCGACACCGGCTGGTCCTCCTGGCTGCGGCCTGCCTGGAGCACGCGCCGGAGCTGGACCCGGAGGTACGGGGCGAGGTGGAGGCCCGCGCGAAGGAGCGTACTCACACACCGCGCATCTTCACCTCGACGGTCTCGACCGATGGCCAGGGCTACGATGGTTGTTGCTCGCGGCGGACCATCAGCGCGACGAACTGCTGGCACGCCGACCTCTCCCGGCGCTCACCTTCCTCGCCCTGCATTGGCAGATCGAACTCGACCTCAGGACACTCATTCCGCTGCGCGGGCTCATCGAGCTCAGGCTGTGGCGATGCGCGCTGGCCGGAGGCCTGGAGCCGCTCCGCGACCTCCCCGCCCTCACCGCCTTCACCCTCTTGCACAGCCAAGGTCACGACAACCCCATCGACCTCCGCCCCCTCCTCGGCCTGGACCAGCTGACCATCACCCTGACCGGCGACATGCCCCTCATCGGCGAGGAGCACTTCGCCCCCGGCCGCATCATCCGCCGCCGCTAAACCCCCGCCGCCCCCAGCAGCGACCCCGCCCCGTACGTCACCGCCATCGCCAGCGCGCCCCCGCCCACCACCCGCAGGATCGCCGGGCCGGCCGGGGCCGCGCCGAGGCGGGCGCTGGACCAGCCGGTGAGGGTGAGGGCCGCCAGGACGGAGAGCACCGTGACGGTCAGGCGCAGGGGCGCGGGGGGCAGGACGATGGCGAGGAGCGGGAGGAGCGCGCCGACCGTGAAGGCGAGGAAGCTCGCGGCGGCGGCGTGCCAGGGGTTGGTGAGCTCGTCGGGGTCGATGCCCAGTTCCACGCGCGCGTGGGCGCGCAGGGCGTCGCGTTCCGTGAGTTGTTCCGCGGCCTCGCGGGCGACGTCGCGGCTCAGGCCGCGGACCTCCAGGAGGTCGGTGAGCTCGTCGAGTTCGGCGTCCGGCTGCTCGCGCAGTTCGCGCTTCTCCTGGGCCAGGGCGGCCTTCTCGGAGTCGCGCTGCGTGGAGACGGAGACGTACTCGCCCGCCGCCATGGACATGGAGCCGGCCAGCAGGCCCGCGAGGCCCGCCGTGAGGAGCGTGGCGCGGTCGTCGGTGGCGCCGGCGACGCCGACGACGAGTCCGGCGGTGGAGACGACGCCGTCGTTGGCGCCGAGGACGGCCGCGCGCAACCAGTTGAGGCGGGTGCCGAGCGCGCCGGCGTGCGCCTCGTCGTGGGGTGGTGCATCGGTCACCCGGTGAGGGTCTCACCCGCGTGGGCCGTACGCCCGTTGGCGACCGCCGCAAGTTGGCGACCGCCGTAAATTCGGTGGCGACCCCGTACAGGCGTTCCCTAGAGTCCGTGCACGCGGGGACGGCTCCGTACGCGTGCTTCCTTCTCATCTGACTCTCACAGAATCCGTAGCGCGCCCACTCTCCGTCCCCGCTTCACACGTCCAGGGGGTCTGTTTGTCCGTGCTGTCGTCCGTACTGCTCCGCCGTCTGCGCACGGTGTACGTCGACGGGGCGGGGCCCCGCCCCGGTGACGGGCCGACGGCGGCAGGGCTCGTCGCCCTCGAAGCCGAGCTCCTGGACCGAGGATTCGCCCCGACGGCGCGGCTGCGCGCGGCGCTCGCGTGGCTGGGACCGGCCGGGCTCGCGGAGGCGGGCAAGGAGCTGCTGGGCCGGCTGGACGCCGAGCTGGGCGCGGACCGCACCCATATGCCGCTGTTCCGCGACTTCCCGGTCTCCGTGCCCGACGACACCGACCGGCTCTATGTGGACCGGGTCTTCGCCCTGCTGCTCCAGTCGCCCGCCCAGCCGTGCGTGCTGTGCGGCACGGTCGGCGGCGTCGAGCCCGTCTCGCCCTGCGCGCATCTGGTGTGCCGGGTCTGCTGGGACGGCGCCGACTACGCCGGCTGCCCCCTCTGCCACCGCCGGATCGACCCGGCGGACCCGTTCCTGAAGCCTGCCGCACCGCGCCGCCACACCCACGAAGCACCCGGCGGGCCGCTGCGCCCCCTCGACCTGGGCACCGACCCGTCCGCCGACGCCGCCAAGGCGCTGGGCGCCCTGCTGGCCCGCCGCACGCCCCTGCCGCCGCAGGACCGTGACGACCTGAAGGTGCTCCTGGCGTACGCGCCGCCCGTGCTGGACTGGCTGCCCGGGGACGTTCCCGTACGGGAGACCAAGGCGCTCGTCCTGGGTTCGCTGCTGCTGGACCCGCGCACGCGGGAGGCCGTACGCCCCCTGCTGGACGAGCGGCTGACCACCGCGACCGACGTGCTGCGGCTGCTCGCCGTCTGGTCGGGCGGCGAGCCGGACCTGCTGGAGCGGCACCGCTTCCGGTCCCTGCCGCGCGGTCTGCGCCGGCAGCTGCTCGCCGTCCTGGACCGGCTGGCGGTCGCGTCGCTGGTCGAGGACGTGCTGCGGTACCCGGGGCCCTGGAAGCGGGCCGCCGAGGTCCTCCACCCGTACGAGCGGCACGGCGACCACCCGAGGGCGGCCCTCGCCTTCGCGGTGCTGCGCGCCACCGACACCTCGGCCGTCTCCCCCTCCCTCGGCGAGGCGCTGCGGCACACCGCCGCCGAGCACCCGCGTGCGGTGCGCGTCGACGGCACGCGCGTCAGGGCGCACACGTGGTCCGCCCGGGTCGAGGAGGCCCTGCGCGCCCGGGACCGCTCCACGGCCCTCGCCCTGCTCCTGCAGCGGCCCGGAGAGCTGCTGCGCCGCCTGGACCACCTCCTGCGCCTGGACGGCGACGCCGGCGCGGGCCTGTCGGACGCCGAGGCCCGGGCACTGACCGAGGCCCTGCCCGGCGCGGGTCCCGGCCCGCTGCTGTCCGCGCTCGGGCGGCTGCGGGGGCGTCATCTGCCCGCCGGGCGGCGGGTGTTCTTCCCGCGGGGCCGGGTGACCCACTCGTACACGGTCGACGACACGCGTGCGCCGCTGCCCGTCGCCGTCACCGAGCGGGTGTGCGGGCTGCTGGAGGCGGAGGTGCTGCGCCGGCTGTCCACCGCCTCCCGCTTCCGGCTGGCGGTGCTCGACGCGGGCCTGTCCGGGCTTGCCGTCCCCTCCGCCGAGGGTGCCGCCGCGAAGGCCCTGGTGTCGGTTCCGCGCGGCAGCACGCAGCCGCTGCCGGAAGGCGAGGTGCTGCGGCTGTTCCTGCACTGGACGCAGCCGCCGGCGACGCGGGTCGACCTGGACCTGTCGGTCGCGCTGTACGACGCGGAGTGGACGCACCTCGGCCTGTGCGACTACACGCGCCTGGTGTACGGGCGCAGGGCCGCC
Source organism: Streptomyces sp. NPDC003036 (assembly GCF_040611175.1). Taxonomy (NCBI): domain Bacteria; kingdom Bacillati; phylum Actinomycetota; class Actinomycetes; order Kitasatosporales; family Streptomycetaceae; genus Streptomyces; species Streptomyces sp. NPDC003036. The sequence continues at coordinate 40,217 of NZ_JBEXNO010000045.1, forward strand.
GTCCACTCCGGCGATCTGACGTCCGCGCCGGCGCCGGACGGGGCGACGGAGTACGTCGACCTGGACCTGGCCGAGCTCCGGGCGGCGGGTGTGCGGTTCGCCCTGCCCCTCGTCTTCAGCTACAACAACGTCCCCTTCGACCAACTCGTGGACGCCTTCGCCGGGTTCATGGCGCTGCGGTCGAAGGAGGCCAGGAGCTCGCGGTACGACCCGAAGGCGGTGCGCCAGCGCTACGACCTGGTGGGCGACTCCAGGATCCATGTGCCGATGCTGGTCGACCTGGAGCGGGGCTCGTTCCTGTGGACGGATCTGCACCTGCCGCCGTCCGAGGGCTACCACAGCGTCGCGCGGCACAGCCGCGAGTTGGGCCGGATCGGGAAGGACCTGTTCCAGTACTTCTCGGGCGGGCGGACGACCCTGTGGGACCTGGCCGTGTGGCACGCGGCGGCGCGGGCCGAGGAGACCGCCGTCCTGCGCGGCGGGGAACTGCTGTACTTCACGCGGCACGTCGGGGAGACCCTGGGTTCCTACGCCCGACGTATCCGCACGAACCGGGCACCGGACGCGCGGCGGGCCGGGGAGGACCCGGTGGCGATGGCCGCCCGGGCGGCGGCCGGGAGGCGTGTCCTGCTGGCTCTGGTGGACGGCGCGGTGGCACCCGACGGGGCGTCGGGCACGGTCTACCGGCTGCTGCCGGGCGCGGTCGACGGCTGCGGCCTGGAGCAGGCGGCGGCCGGAGACCTGGTCGCGGCGCTCGGCTGACCGCCGCCCGAACCGCCCTCCAACTGCCGGGCCCCGCAAGGGAACAGCGGCCCGGAGCGTCAACACGACGGCGCGGCAGGGGTGTGCGCGGGGGATGCCGGGGGCGGCGTTGTCAGTGGCGGCCTCTATTCTCAGTGACCATGCTCGACGACCGCACGACCGCAGCAGCGTGGCCGACCGCCTACCCCCAGGAGGGGTACGCGGTCGTCGACGTGGAGACCACCGGCCTCGCCCGCGACGACCGGATAGTGTCGGCTGCCGTCTACCGGCTCGACGCGCAGGGCAATGTCGAGGACCACTGGTACACGCTGGTCAACCCGGAGCGGGACCCGGGGCCGGTGTGGATCCACGGCCTGACGACCAGCGTGCTGGAGGGCGCGCCGCTCTTCGCCGACATCGTCGGCGAGTTCTCGCGGCGGCTCGACGGCCGGGTGCTCGTCGCGCACAACGCCATGTTCGACTGGTCGATGATCGCCCGGGAGTACGCCCGCGCCGAGCACACCGCGCCCGTACGCCGGCGGCTGTGCACCATCGCGCTCGCCAAGGAGCTGGCGCTCCCGCTGCCGAACCTCAAGCTGGAGTCCCTCGCCGCGCACTTCGGCGTCGTCCAGCAGCGCGCGCACAACGCGCTGGACGACGCGCGCGTGCTGGCGGAGGCGTTCCGCCCGAGCCTGCACGCGGCGGCCGAGCGGGGCGTACGGCTGCCGCTGCTGGAGTGCCGCCCGCTGACGGAGTGGACGCCCTCGCCGTCCGCGACGACACCCCGCATCGGGCAGCAGGCGACGTCCTCGTACCGCTCGAACAGCTGGCGGCCGTCACGGAAGCGGCCGGCGTGCCCGTACCCGAACCCGGGGCGCTACGAATCGGACAAACCGCTCAAGCAGGGCATGCGTGTGGCCTTTTCGGGCGACACGTCCGTCGAGCGGGAGCTGCTGGAGGACCGTGCCGTCGAGGCGGGCCTCCACGTGGCCACCAGCGTGTCGCGGCTGACCAGCCTGCTCGTCACCAACGACCCGGACGCGGCGACCTCCAAGACCGTCAAGGCGAAGTCCTTCGGCACGCCGATCATCGACGAGGCGGCGTTCACCCATCTGCTCCGCGACGTGGCCCCGGCCGAGGGCTCGCAGGACTCAGCAGACGAGTGACGGTCCGGGCGTTGCGCCGCCCCTTCCCCGGACGCACACCGCACCCTGTGGCGCATGGCACGTTGTGAGGTCTGCGGAAACGACTACGGCATGTCCTTCGAGGTGCACGCGCAGGGCGCGGTGCACGTCTTCGACTGCTTCGCCTGCGCCATCCACCGCATGGCGCCCATCTGCGAGCACTGCCGGGTCCAGATCATCGGTCAGGGCGTCGAGGTCGACGGCCAGTGGTTCTGCGGCGGGCACTGCGCCCGCGCGGAGAAGGGCCAGGTGGGCATCGTCGACAAAGTGTGACGGAGGGGGACTGCCGTCGTTGAACGCAAGGGACGCAAGCCGCGCTGCGTGCGCTGTTCCCCGCCATCGCGGGGGTGATCCGCGGTAGACGCCGCGACGGTACAAGCGGCCATGTGTCTCCCCCGCGAAAGCGGGGGTCCCGGGGTCCGGTGGGACCCGCCATCAGGGCCCCGGGCAGAAGCAGGTACGGTCGAAGCCGTGTACCGCTTCCTGTTGTCCCGGCAGTGGGTGATCCTCACCCTCCTCGCCCTCGTCCTCATCCCCGTGATGATCGAGCTGGGCTTCTGGCAGTTCCACCGGCACCAGCACCGGGTCGCCCAGAACGCCCTGATCGCGGACAACCTCCGGGCGAAGCCGGTCCCCGTGGCGGAGCTCACCTCCCCCGGGCACACCGTCCCGCGCGCCGACTACTGGCGGCAGGCCACCGCCACCGGCACCTTCGACACCGCGCACGAGGTCGTCGTACGCCGCCGGACCAACGCCGACGACAAGGTCGGCTTCTTCGTCCTGACGCCCTTCCTCCTCACCGACGGCCGCGTCGTCCTGGTGAACCGGGGCTGGGTCCCCGCCGCCGACGACCAGGCCGCCTTCCCGGAGGTGCCGCCCGCGCCCAAGGGACAGGTGACGGTCACCGGCCGCCTCAAGGCCGACGAGTCGACCGGGGCCAGCGGCATCAAGGACCTCAGCGGTCTGCCGCCCCGCCAGGTGATGCTGATCAACAGCGAGCAGCAGGCCGAGCGCCTCGGGCGCGAGGTCCTCGGCGGCTACCTGGAGCAGACGGAGCCGCGGCCCTCCGGTGACGTTCCCGAGCTGATCCCCGAGCCGGACCACGACTCCATCGGGGCCCACATGGCGTACGCCGTGCAGTGGTGGCTCTTCGCGGCGGGCGTCCCGGTCGGCTGGGTGGTGCTGGTGCGCCGCGAGAAGCGCGACCTCGCGGCGGCGGCCGCCGAAGAGCCCGCCGAGGCCGCCGGGGCGCCCGCTGTGCCGGAGCCCTCCGCCCCCTGAGACCCGCCGTTACCCGCCGTTTCCCCGCCCGGCGCTGCGCCCTGCTTAACCGAACGCCGGTGCGGGAACACGCCAGGGGTGACGCAACGCATCGAGGACTACGCCCTCATCGGCGATCTCCAGACCGCGGCGCTGGTGGGCAAGGACGGCTCCATCGACTGGCTGTGCCTGCCCCGCTTCGACTCGTCGGCCTGCTTCGCGGCCCTGCTCGGCGACGAGAACAACGGCCACTGGCGGATCGCCCCCAAAGGCGCGACGGTGTGCACCCGCCGGAGCTACCTGACCGACTCGCTGATCCTGGAGACGGTGTGGCAGACCCGCACCGGCACGGTCCGGGTCCTCGACTTCATGCCGCAGCGCGACGAGGCGCCCGACGTCGTACGGATCGTCGAAGGCGTCAGCGGCGTGGTCGAGATGGCGGGCGTGCTCCGGCTGCGCTTCGACCACGGGTCGATCGTGCCGTGGGTGCGCCGCTCGGACGGGCACCGGGTGGCGGTCGCCGGCCCCGACTCCGTATGGCTGCGCAGCGAACCCGAGGTCAAGACGTGGGGCCAGCAGTACAGCACCTGCTCGTCCTTCACGGTCCGACCGGGCGAGAAGGTGGCGTTCGTGCTGACCTGGCACCCCTCGCACCGGCCGCGCCCGCCGCTGGTCGACCCGTACGAGGGGCTGGAGCACACGCTGGAGGACTGGAAGTCCTGGGCGGCGCAGTGCGTGTACGAGGGGCCGTACCGGGAGGCGGTGCTCCGCTCGCTCATCACGCTGAAGGCGCTGACGTACGCCCCGACGGGCGGGATCGTGGCCGCGCCGACGACCTCGCTGCCCGAGGAGATCGGGGGCGTACGCAACTGGGACTACCGCTACTGCTGGCTGCGCGACTCGACGCTCACGCTCGGCGCGCTGCTGTCCGCCGGGTACCTGGAGGAGGCGTCGGCGTGGCGGGACTGGCTGCTGCGGGCGGTGGCGGGCGACCCGGCCGACCTCCAGATCATGTACGGGCTGGCGGGCGAGCGGCGGCTGCCGGAGACGGAGCTGCCGTGGCTGCGCGGCTACGCCGGTTCGCGCCCGGTGCGGATCGGCAACGCCGCGGTGCACCAGCTCCAGCTCGATGTGTACGGCGAGGTCATGGACTCCCTCTACCTGGCGCGCGAGGCGGGCCTCTCGGCGGAGCCGTACGCCTGGAACCTCCAGCTCAGTCTGCTGAACTTCCTGGAGTCGGCGTGGCGGCGGCCGGACGAGGGGCTGTGGGAGGTGCGCGGGCCGCGGCGCCACTTCGTGCACTCGAAGGTGATGGCGTGGGTCGCCGCCGACCGGGCCGTACGGACGCTGGAGGAGCACCCGAAGCTGCGCGGTGACTCGACGCGGTGGCGGGCGATGCGGGACGAGATCCACCGGGAGGTGTGCGAGAAGGGGTACGACGCCGACCGGAACACCTTCACGCAGTCGTACGGTTCGCGCGAGCTGGACGCGGCGACGCTGCTGATCCCGCGCGTCGGCTTCCTGCCGCCGGACGATCCGCGGGTGGTGGGGACGGTGGACGCGGTGCGGCGGGAGCTCAGCCATGACGGTTTCATCCGCCGGTACAGCACCGAGGGGGTGGCGGTCGACGGTCTGCCGGGCGACGAGGGAACGTTCCTCGCGTGCTCCTTCTGGCTGGCGGACGCGCTGCGCATGACGGGCCGGCCCAAGGAGGCGCGGGAGCTGTTCGAACGGCTGCTGGCCCTGCGCAACGACGTGGGTCTGCTGGCGGAGGAGTACGACCCGTCGTCGCGGCGGCAGCTGGGCAACTTCCCGCAGGCGTTCAGCCATGTCGGACTGGTCGGGACCGCTCTGGCGCTGGCGCGGGAGGAGGCGGGCGGAGCAGGATAGGGCGCATGGATCTTGGACTGAAGGACCGTGTGTACGTCGTGACGGGCGCGTCACGGGGCCTGGGCAACGCGTCGGCGCGGGCGCTGGTGGCGGACGGGGCGAGGGTCGTGCTCTCGTCGCGCGACGAGAAGGCGGTCGCGGAGGCGGCGGCCGAGCTGGGGCCCGGTGCCGTGGGCGTCGCGGCGGACAATGCCGATCCGGCGGCCGCGGAGCGCCTGATCGACACCGCCCGGACGCGTTTCGGCCGCTTCGACGGCATCCTGATCAGCGTGGGCGGCCCGCCGCCCGGCTCGGCGGCGGACAACACCGACGAGCAGTGGCGGGCGGCGTTCGACGCGGTGTTCCTGGGCGCGGTGCGGATGGCCCGCACCGCGGCGGCGGCGCTGGGCGAGGGCGGCGTCATCGGGTTCGTGCTCTCCGGCTCGGTGCACGAGCCGATCACCGGCCTGACCATCTCCAACGGCCTGCGCCCGGGTCTGGCCGGCTTCGCCAAGTCGCTCGCCAACGAGGTGGGACCGCGCGGCGTCCGCGTCGTCGGTCTGCTCCCCTCCCGCATCGACACCGACCGCGTCCGCGAACTGGACGCGCTGTCGGGCGACCCGGCGGCGTCGCGCGCGGCCAACGAGGCGAACATCCCGCTGCGCCGGTACGGCACCCCGGAGGAGTTCGGCAACACGGCCGCGTTCCTGCTCTCGCCGGCCGCCTCGTACCTGACGGGCGTCATGCTGCCGGTCGACGGGGGCGCGCGGCACGGATTCTGACGCTCCCTGCGGCTCCCGGGAAGCGGGGGCGGGTCAGTTCACCCGGCGCGGGGCCTGCTTGACGGCGCGCAGGCGGGCTTCCGCCGGGAGGTCCGCCAGGCGCGCCGAGGTGCGGGCGCGGTCGAGGGTCCCGGAGGTCAGCTCCCGGAGCGTGTGGGCCGGGGAGGCGTGGGGCTCGAGGAGGAGGAAGACGCGGGCCGTCGGGGCCGTGCGGCGCCCGGTGAGGCGCACCCGGGCCCGGGCCACGCCGTCCAGCGTCTCCGCCTCGGACTCGACCGCGCCCTCCAGCGCCCGGCCGCGCAGCACCGCGCCCTCCCCGTCGCCCGTGTCGACGAGCACCTCGCTCAGCCGGCGCTGCCTCAGCTGTGCCAGCAGCCACACCAGCGCCAGCAGCACCAGGGCGGCGAGCACCGCGACGACGACGGCCCACCGCCACTCGCCCCGCCCGCGCCGGGCCTCGCTGAGCAGCACCGCGTCCGGGCCGTGCCAGGGCCACCAGGACGGCACGCCCAGGTCCAGCCCGGCCGCGAGGACCGCGCCGCCCACGCAGAGCAGCAGCAGCCCGGCGAGGCCGACGAGTACGCGGTTGACGGTACGGAGCACTCCGGCCACCTCCTCTGTCACCTCCTCTTCGCGGGGCGCCTGACGCGCACGGACAGCGCCGGCGGCCGCTTGAGGCCGAGCTCGGCGATCCCGTCGTCGAGCGCCGTGCGCATGTCGTCCCGTACGTCGTCGAGGTCGCGGAAGTGCGACACGGCGCGCACCGCGACCGCCCTCCGGCGCGCCCGTACGCGTACGGAGCGCACGCCCGGCACGGCCCGCGCCCGGTCCCGCAGCACGAGCGCCACCGCGTCCCGGTCGAGCCCGGCCCGTACGGGCACGGCGTCGCGCCGCATCGGCAGCAGCCGGCGCAGCCCGGGGGTGAGCGCCAGCACGAGCAGCCACAGCCCCAGCGCCATCGCGGCCCCGGCGCCCACGAGCACCCACACGTCGTCCAGGGGACGGCGCTCCAGTTCGTCGAGGAGCACGCGCCGCCAGCGCATGCCGGGCCGCCCCGCCCGTACCGACGCGACGTCATACAGCAGGATCCCCGCGCCACCGAGGACCAGGACCGCGACGAGGGCGGCGGGGACGCGCCGTACGGACCAGAAGCGCCCGTTCACGCGAGCCTCCCGCGGGTGTGCTGGGGTGAGTGGAGCCGCTCGACCTGGACCGCCACCTCCGGCACGCTCATGCCGGCGAGGGCCTCGACCCGCCGGGTGACGTGACGGCGCACGGCCCCGCACTGGGCGCCGAGGTCGGAGGGGTAGCCGAGCTCCAGGCTGATGCGGATCCGCGCGCTGTCCCGGTGCACGACGACCGACGCGTGCGGCGGCCTGCCGCCTTCCGGTACGCCGCCCTCGGGGGCGTCGTCCAGGGCTTCGCGGGCCGCCCGCGCGGCGATCTTCGCCACGACGCGGTCGGCGATGACCGTCGCGCCGCGCTCGGCCGCCCGGACGGCCGTGTCCGCCGGGGCCGGCGCGGCCGTGGTGTCCCCCGCCACGGCGTCACCGCCGCCGGTCGTCGCGGTCGCGGCCCCGGAAGAGGTCTCCCGGCTCCAGGTCTCCGTCGAGGAACCGGCCCACCACGAAGCCGACCGCGCCCAACGCGGCCACCAGCAAAAACGCGCCGAAGCCGCCGAAGTAACCGGCGAACCCGAGCGCCATTCCGGCCAGCAGGCCGACCACCGCCATGCTCATCGTGCGCTCCTTCGCGTCATGGGGCGTTGTGTGTGCAGCGCCGGCGCGGTGTGCCCGGCGGCTACTGGATCCGGGTCTCCGGCTCCTCTTCCTCCTCGTCGGGCAGCTTCACATCGCTGACGGCGATGTTGACCTCGACGACTTCGAGGCCGGTCATCCGCTCCACCGCGGAGATGACGTTCTCGCGGACGTCGCCGGCCACGTCGATGATCGAGACGCCGTACTCGACGACGATCTCCAGGTCCAGCGCGGTCTGCACCTCGCCGACCTCGGCCTTGACGCCGCGCGTCACACCGGCGCGGCCGCCGGGGACCCGGTCGCGCACCGAGCCGAAGGTGCGGGAGGCCGCGCTGCCCATGTCGTGGACGCCGTCGACGTCGCGGGCCGCGAGGCCGGCGATCTTCATGACCACGCCGTCGGCGATGGTGGTGCGGCCGCGCGAGGCCGGGTCGCCGCCCGCGCCGCGCCGCGTCACCGAGCTCTTCCGTGCGGCCTCGGCCGCCGGTTCCTTGATCTGCGCGGACTTCGCCTGAGCCGCTTGCGAAGTCTGTGAGGTGTCGCTCATCACCGTTCGTCCCTTCCGGGCGGATTTGCGCTCCGTTGACCACACTAAGGGTGGTTGCCCGGTTCCGCGCCGGGGATGCGGCAGTCTGGAGGAATGACGACGGCTGAGGGATGGGCCACGACGGTACGCAGTCGGCTCGGCCTGGGGCGGCTGCTGCCCCTGGGCGGCCCGGCGGACGGGGCCTGGCTGGCGGAACGGGCGGCGGACGCGGTGCTGCGCCGGGCGGCCCGGCGGGTGCCGGGCGTGTCACCCGGTCGGCTGCGCGTCGGCCTCGCGGAACCGGACGCGGAAGCGGAACCGGGGCCAAACGCGGAAGCGGTGGCGGAAGCGGTGTTCCCGCGGCCGCCGGGCGCCCTGACGCCGGGACCGCTGCGCATCACGGCGGAGTTCGCCGCGACCGGCGGCGCCGGCGTACCGCTTCCGGAGCTCGCCTCGGGGCTGCGTACGGCCCTGTTCGCGGCGTGCGAGGAGCGGCTGGGGCTGGTGGTGACGGAGGTGGACCTCCGGGTGACGGCGCTCCTGGACGGTCCGGCGCCCGCACCCGAACCGGCCGCGCCCCCCGAGGAACCGGCGGGCGCGGTCGACCTCTCCGACCCGGTGGCCGTGGCGGCCGCGGCCGTACCGGGGGTGCGGCGGCTGACGACGGTGCTGGGCCCGTCCGTGCATCGGGCGGCCGATCACCTCCGTATCGAAGTGGCGACCGCGCCGGACCACCGCGCGCTGGACGTGGCGCGAGCGGTCCGGGCAGCCGTCGGCGCGGCGACGCCGGTGACCGTGCTGGTCACGGACGTCGCCGTGGCAGAGCCTTAGGTCGTGCCGTCAAAGTCCCGTCTGCCCGGCGGCGTCCGGCACGCCCACCTGCCGCGTTGTCGTCAGTCGGCGAGGCCCGCGAGGTCCCGCAGGCGCCGCGCCTGGGCCGCGCGCTCCGCTACGCGCTGGTCCGCGTAGGTACGCTCCTGCGCGCCCCGCAGCAGCGCCTTGGTCTCGACGACGGCGTCCCGCGGGGCCGCCAGCAGCGCCGCCGCCAGGTCGCGTACGGCACCGTCGAGCTCCTCGACGGGCACGACCAGGTTGGCGAGGCCGATGCGCTCGGCCTCCGCGGCCTGGACGAAGCGGCCCGTGGCGCAGATCTCCAGCGCACGGGCGTAGCCGACCGCCGCGACGAGCGGGTGCGTACCGGTCAGGTCGGGGACCAGGCCGAGGCTCGTCTCGCGCATGGCGAATTGCACGTCCTGCGCGACGACCCGCAGGTCGCAGGCGAGCGCGAGCTGGAACCCGGCACCGATGGCGTGCCCCTGGACGGCCGCGATCGACACGATGTCGTTGCGGCGCCACCAGGTGAACGCCTCCTGGTACTCGGCGATGACGGCGTCGAGCTCCTCGTCCGAGCCGCGTGCCAGGTCCAGGAAGGACGGCTCGCCCTCGAAGCCCTCGGGCGTGAACGCCTGCCGGTCGAGCCCCGCGGAGAAGGACTTGCCCTCGCCGCGCAGGACGACGACCCGCACGCTGCCCGGCAGCGACCGCCCGGCTTCCACGAGCGCCCGCCACAGAGCGGGCGACTGCGCGTTGCGCTTGGCCGCGTTGGTGAGGGTCACCGTGGCGACGGCGTCCTCGACGGTGAGCCGTACACCGTCCTTGTCGAACACTTCGAGGACTGGGTCGAGCGAGGTCATGGGGCGCCTCCGGATCCGGTGCGGCGGCTGTGCAGCAGCCGATGACAGCCGATTAAGTGACTGCACAGTAACCACCCGGCCGACACGCCGGTCGACCGGGTGGCCCTGCCGGATCCCTTGGGCCGGATGAGCCCGCTCGGACGGCGAGCGCCAAACGCGGGGGACCGTCAGGCCGAAGGGGCCTTCTTGCCTCGCGTGGCTCCGCCGCGTCCCCGCAGCGACACTCCGGACTCGCTGAGCATCCGGTGGACGAACCCATAGGACCGGCCGGTCTCTTCGGCCAGTGCCCGGATGCTCGCACCGGAGTCGTACTTCTTCTTCAGGTCTGCCGCGAGCTTTTCGCGCGCGGCGCCGGTCACCCGGCTGCCCTTCTTCAGAGTCTCGGCCACCCGTGCCTCCTCATGGGAAGTGCGCCTCTGGACTCTCATGATCACCCCTCCGCGGCCACATGGCCAGCCATTCGACAAGGTCCGTGCCGCAAGGTTTCGCCAACCCACGGTCACCGGACGGTCACCTTCCCGTCCCGGAAACCGCGCGCGGCGCGGACTCGGCGACGAAGTGCCAGGTCAGGGAGGTGGAGGGAACGACAGCGCGGCGTGGGAGCGGAGGATGGGAATCCACCGGTCGCCACGCCGCGGTATGAGACGCACTCACTCAGATGAAGGATCACGCGTAAGCCGAATGATCCATGCGGGGATGATCAGGCGGGGGTCAGGCGAGGGCGACCAGGTCCGCGTAGTCCTGGCCCCACAGGTCCTCGACGCCGTCCGGCAGGAGGATGATGCGCTCCGGCTGGAGGGCCTCGACGGCTCCCTCGTCGTGCGTGACGAGGACGACGGCGCCCTTGTACGTGCGCAGCGCGCCGAGGATCTCCTCGCGGCTGGCCGGGTCGAGGTTGTTGGTCGGCTCGTCCAGGAGCAGCACGTTCGCCGAGGAGACGACCAGGGTGGCCAGCGCCAGCCGGGTCTTCTCGCCGCCGGAGAGCACGCCGGCCGGCTTGTCGACGTCGTCGCCGGAGAAGAGGAACGAGCCGAGCACCTTGCGGACCTCGACGAGGTCCAGGTCGGGGGCGGCCGAGCGCATGTTCTCCAGGACCGTGCGGTCCGGGTCGAGGGTCTCGTGCTCCTGGGCGTAGTAGCCGAGCTTGAGGCCGTGACCCGGGGTGACCTGGCCGGTGTCGGGCTTCTCCACGCCCGCCAGCAGGCGCAGCAGCGTGGTCTTGCCGGCGCCGTTGAGGCCGAGGATGACGACGCGGGAGCCCTTGTCGATGGCGAGGTCCACGTCGGTGAAGATCTCCAGCGAGCCGTACGACTTGGAGAGCCCCTCCGCGGTCAGCGGGGTCTTGCCGCAGGGCGCCGGCTCGGGGAAGCGGAGCTTGGCGACCTTGTCGGAGGCGCGGACCTCCTCGAGGCCGGCGAGCAGGCGCTCGGCGCGGCGGGCCATGTTCTGGGCGGCGACGGTCTTGGTGGCCTTGGCGCGCATCTTGTCGGCCTGCGCGTTGAGCGCGGCGGCCTTCTTCTCGGCGTTGGCGCGCTCGCGCTTGCGGCGCTTCTCGTCGGCCTCGCGCTGCTGCTGGTAGAGCTTCCAGCCCATGTTGTAGACGTCGATCTGCGACCGGTTGGCGTCCAGGTAGAACACCTTGTTGACGACGGTCTCGACGAGGTCGACGTCGTGGGAGATCACGATGAAGCCGCCGCGGTACGTCTTGAGGTAGTCGCGCAGCCAGACGATCGAGTCGGCGTCGAGGTGGTTGGTGGGCTCGTCGAGGAGCAGCGTGTCGGCGTCCGAGAAGAGGATGCGGGCGAGCTCGACGCGGCGGCGCTGACCGCCGGAGAGCGTGTGGAGCGGCTGCCCGAGGACGCGGTCCGGGAGCCCGAGGGCGTGCGCGATGGTGGCGGCCTCGGCCTCGGCGGCGTACCCGCCCTTGGTGAGGAACTCGGTCTCCTGGCGCTCGTACTGCCGCAGCGCCTTCTCGCGGGTGGCGCCCTGGCCGGAGGCGATCTTCTGCTCGTTCTGCCGCATCTTGCGGATCAGGACGTCGAGGCCGCGGGCGGAGAGGATGCGGTCGCGGGCCAGGACGTCGAGGTCGCCGGTGCGCGGGTCCTGCGGGAGGTAGCCGACCTCACCGGAGCGGGTGATGGTGCCGGCGGCGGGGATGCCCTCGCCGGCGAGGCACTTGGTGAGGGTGGTCTTGCCGGCGCCGTTGCGGCCGACGAGGCCGATGCGGTCGCCCTTGGCGACGCGGAAGGACGCGGATTCGATGAGGACACGGGCGCCGGCGCGCAGCTCGATGCCGGAAGCGGTGATCACGGACAGACTCCAGGGCGGATGGGACGGCGGGAAGGACGACGGATGCGGTGGCTTCGACGCCGGCTAATGCACAGGGAGAATGGCCATGCAGGCCAGTCTAACGGGCGGGTGCAACTGGTTTTCCGGCCGCGGCGGGCGGCCGCGTGCCCGGAAGCCGAGCGGAATCGCACCTTCCGGTGAGCCGGTGGAACGCCGGGGTGCGTTGTCGGTGGCGGGTGCCAGACTGGGGATCAGCTGAGATCCGGATCACATCGCAGTCGGAAGGCCGTATCGAGCACCGAATCGGAGGGTGACCAGCATGGCCGACGTACCGAGCATCTACCCCACGCTCCTGTACGAGGACGCGAAGGCGGCCATCAGGACGCTGAAGGAGGCCTTCGGGTTCACCGAGGTGAGTGTGTACGAGGGCGAGGACGGCCAGATCGTCCACTCCGAGCTGGCCTATGGGAACGGCATGGTGATGCTGGGCACGAAGAGACGCGAGGGAGTCTTCGCCAAGGCGATGGCGGGCGCGGGCCCGGTCGGGGTGTACGTGGTGGTGGACGACGTGGACGCGCACCACGCCCGCGCCGTGGAGCACGGCGTGGAGATCCTGATGCCCCCGACGGACCAGGACTACGGCTCCCGCGACTACATGGCGCGGGACGCCGAGGGCAACGTCTGGAGCTTCGGCACGTACGCGCCGGGCGCGGCGGGGTAGCCCCCCGCCGCGAAAGGACGCGCCGCGTCCCGGGGTGGTCAGGCGCCGCCCGTGTGGACCTGGAAGGCGGCCCGGCGGACGGCTTTGGCGAAGGCCGGGTCGGGGTGGGCCGCGGCCAGGGCGACCAGGACCTGGACCGTACGGGGGTGACCGACGGCGCGGACCTCGTCCAGCAGGGCGGGGACCGTGCCCTGGACCGCGGACTCCAGGTGGCGTACGAGGAGCGTGGCGTCGCCGTGGTCGGCGACGGCCGCGGCGGTGTCCACCCAGAGCCAGGTCGCCTCCTCGCGGGTGAGGACCTCGGTGGCCTCGTCGGGGTCGGCGCCGTCGTGCTCGGCGAGCCAGAGCAGGGCGTAGGGGCGCAGCGGGGCCTCCTCGGCGGCGGCCCGCACCCCGGCCTCGGCGGCGGAGCCGACGACCCGCAGCGCCTCGAAGGCGAGGCCGCGCAGCAGGGCGTCCTGGCCGCGCGCGACGTCGAGGAGCTCGGTGACGGCGCTGCCCACGGGGCGGGCGGCGAGCCAGGCGCGGTACTCGACGCGGGCCGGCCCGGGGGTGAGGCGGGCGCAGGCGCGCAGCATGTCCTCGGCGGACTGCTCGATGTGGCCGGCGGGGCTCTGCGCGGCGACGCAGATCTGCTCCAGCTTGACCCACACGGCCCAGTTGCCGAGCGGGGTCAGGGTCGCCTGGCCCTCGCCGAGGGTGAGGGCGCCGACGGCGGCCAGGCCCTCCAGGGCCCAGTCGAGCAGGCGCGCGAGCGAGTCGGACCCGGGCGGCGGGGCCGGGACGTGCTGGCGGGGTACGGCGCCGGGCGCCGCGCCGGGCTCGTCCCGCGGCGGTGCCGGCACCTCGCAGCGCTCCTCGCGGAGCTCGGCGACGCGCTGCTGGAGCAGGTCGAGGAGCGACGGTACGGGCACGGGGCCCGCGGAGAGCTGGAGCAGGGAGAGGACCTGGGGGACGGCTTCCACGACCTCGGCCACGGCGGCGGGCTCGACGTCGCCCGGGGCGGGGTGGACGAGCGACCAGGCGTCGAAGAGCGCGACCCAGCCGCGCAGGACGGCCGAGTCGTCGCGGTCCCAGGCGCGCAGGCGCCAGCCGGGGCGGGCGGTGCCGCCGTGCAGCTCGACGAGTCCGGCGAGGCGGGCGCGGTCCCAGCCGGCGCGCACCTGGTCCGGTGTCAGGCCGAGGGCGGCCGCGGCCCGTTCCTGGGCGGGGGTGGCGTCGGGCTGGCGGTCGACGGCGGCCCAGCGGGCGATGCGTACGGCGTCGTGGAGGACTGCTCTCGCCTGACGGGCCAGCTCGGCCGGGGGCGGCGTGCCCTCGGGCGGCCGCGACGCCGGCCGCGTACGCCGGGTCGTCACAGCCCGTCGGGCCGTGGTCAGGGGCCGCGGACGGACGAGTCGGAGTCTGGAGTTGCGCGCCAATTGCTCATCAGGCTTTCGAGACGTCACGGGGGCAGTCTTCCCGCTGACGGCCCGAAAGCCCAAACGGAATCGGTTTCGCCGGACGGCGGGGGCTACAGAAGGGGGGTGAGGAAGCGGCGGAGGGCCTCTTCGTAGCGGTCCGGACCGGCGTTCCACATGGCCGCGTGCGGCGCGTTTGGAACGGTGTGCAGGGTGACCAGGCCGGGGCGGCGGGCGGCGAGTTCGCGGGAGCCCTGCCAGGGGGCGAGGTGGTCGTCCGGTCCGTGGAAGAGGAGGGTCGGCACGCGCAGCCCGTCGGGGTCGGCGGCCTCGGCGATGCGGTCGCCGTGCACGCCGGTCCTGCCCTGGGCGGCGCGGACCGCGAGCGGCAGCAGCGGCGCGGGGGTGCGGCGGGCGGCGGCCAGGGCGCGCAGGGTGGTTTCCCAGTCGAGGACCGGGGAGTCGAGCACCAGGCCGCGGATGCGGTCGCGGACGCCGGAGTTGGCGGCGGCGTGCAGGGCCATGGAGGCGCCGACGGACCAGCCGTACAGGATGACGCGGTCGGCGCCGCGGCGAAGGGCGTGGCGCATCGCGGCGTCCAGGTCCCGCCACTCGGAGTCGCCGAGGTGTCCGAGGCCGTCGGAGGGGCGCGGGGCGCCGTCGTCGCCGCGGTAGGCGAGGTGGAGGACGGGGAGCTGGAGGGAGTGGAGGAACCGCGTCACGTTCAGGGGGTGTTCGCGGGTGGTGCCCAGGCCGTGGACGGCGATCACCCAGGTGGAGCGGGTCGAGGGGACGAACCACGCGGGCAGATTGCCCAGTTCGCCGGGGATGTCCATGTCCTCGTGGTCGAGGCCGAGCGCGGTGGCGGGAGTGCCGGTGTGGAGCTGCGGGGTGAGCCGGACGCGGCTGCCCACGTCGAGGGTGCCGCGCCGGACGCTTTCCAGCCGGCGTACGACGGTGTCGGCGGAGTGCGGCACGTCGTCCAGGACGGGGCCGACGACCGCGTGGACCTCGGGGCCCGTGAGGCCGTAGGTGCCGGGCCGCAGCGAGGCCAGGTGGCGGGTCAGGGTGACCTGCCCGGCGGCGGTGGCGTGCACCGTGAGCCGGGGGTCCCCGGGCAGGGGCCGGTCAGGCCGGGGCCTGAGCGCGGCGTCGCTGGCGTACCGGCCGGCCGCGATCGTGGCCGCGCCGGCGCCGATCAGGGTGGTGACGGCCGCCGCCGTCGCTGTAGCCGGGCGCACCGCTCCAGTGTGGGCAAGGGCGCGGTGCGGTGCCAGTGGGCGTGGGCCGCCGGGGGCACGGCCGCGGCGCCCCGCGCTCACCGCGATGCTCGGCGCGGCTGGCCGTACCCGCGGAGCTTGCCGGCCGCCGCGTCGAGCTCCGCGGCGGACAGCAGCGCCGGGGTGCGGCCGGGCACGGAGGTGGCGGTGAGCCAGAGGCGGCACATCCACTCCAGCTGCGCGGTGCGGTCGTACGCCTGGTCGAGGGTGTCGCCGTAGGTGACAGTTCCGTGGTTGCCCAGCAGGCAGCCCGTGCGGCCCTCCAGGGCGCGCAGCATGTTCCGGGCCAGTTCCTCCGTGCCGTAGAGGGCGTACGGGGCGACGCGGACGGGGCCGCCGAGGGCCGCCGCCATGTAGTGGATCGGGGGCAGCTCGGGGACGAGGGTGGAGACCGCCGCGGCGTGGACCGCGTGGGTGTGGACGACCGCGCGGGCCGGGGTGTCGCGGTAGACCGCCAGGTGCATGGGCAGCTCGCTGGTGGGCGTGAGGGTTCCGCGCACCTGTGTGCCGTCGAGGTCGACGGCGGTGAGGTCGGCCGGGGTGAGCCGGTCGTACGGCACGCCGCTGGGGGTGACGAGGACGAGGTCGCCGACCCGGGCGGAGACGTTGCCGGAGGTGCCGACGACCAGGCCGTCGGTGACCGTCCTGCGGGCGGTGGCCACCAGCGCGTCCCAGGCCCGCTCGACCGCCTGCTCGACCGTCCGTTCCCTCGCGTCGCCCTCTGCCATGAGCCCGATCCCGCCTAGTCGATCAGATGACAAAAATCTCCTCATCCGGCCCGCCTCCGGCCGCCCTCCGAACCGGGGTGAACGGCGGGAAAGCCCATGGATACGGGCATCCGGCCGCCCGGCCGGGCATCCGAGGCGAAACGGTGGCGGTGGTTCCGGATCTTCGGACACCATGATGCCGGACCCAGTTCACCTTCCGTTCACTCAGGTTGCTTACGTTCGCCGAGCCACTGACGTCGAACGATTGCCTGGGTAAATGGAACACATCACGCTGCTGCTCGCCATTGTGGTCGTGACAGCTCTCGTGTTCGATTTCACGAACGGTTTCCATGACACCGCCAACGCGATGGCCACGACCATCTCGACCGGCGCCCTGAAGCCCAAGACGGCGGTGGCCATGTCCGCCGTGCTCAACCTGGTCGGCGCGTTCCTGTCCGTCGAGGTCGCCAAGACGATCTCCAGCGGCCTGGTCAACGAAGAAGGAATCAGCCCAGAGGTGATCTTCGCGGCGCTCGTCGGCGCCATCCTCTGGAACCTCCTGACCTGGCTGGTGGGCCTGCCCTCCAGCTCCTCGCACGCCCTCATGGGCGGCCTCGTCGGCGCCACCATCGCCTCGGTCGGCCTGAGCGGCGTCAACGGCGGCGTCGTCGTCACCAAGGTCCTCATCCCGGCCGTCGCCGCGCCGCTCGTCGCCGGCCTCGCCGCGATGCTCGCCACCCGGCTGACGTACAAGGCCGGCGCGAACATCGACGAGAAGACCGGCCGCAAGGGCTACCGCGCCGGTCAGATCGCCTCCGCGGGCCTCGTCTCGCTCGCCCACGGCACCAACGACGCCCAGAAGACGATGGGCATCATCACCCTGGCGCTCGTCGCCGGCGGCGTCCTCGCCCCCGGCTCCAACCCGCCCCTCTGGGTGATCGTCTCCGCCGGTCTGGCCATCGCGCTCGGCACCTACCTCGGCGGCTGGCGCATCATCCGCACCATGGGCAAGGGCCTCACCGACCTCCAGCCGCAGCAGGGCTTCGCCGCCCAGACCAGCGCGGCCACCGTCATCCTCGCCTCCTCGAACCTGGGCTTCTCGCTCTCGACGACGCACTCCTGCTCCGGCGCCGTGATGGGCGCGGGCCTCGGCCGCAAGGGCGGCGTCGTCCGCTGGTCCACCGCCACCCGGATGTTCGTCGCCTGGGGGCTGACCCTGCCGGCCGCCGGTCTGGTCGCCGCGGGCTCGGAGCTCGTCACCCGCCAGGGTGACTGGGGCGTCGCCGCCGTCGTGGTCTTCCTCGTCGCCTCCTGCGCCGCGATCTGGTTCATCTCGCGCCGCCAGGTCGTCGACCACACCAACGTCAACGACGTCGACACCGCCACGGCCGACGGCGACAGCGAGCCCGCGGGCGTCGTGACCACCGCCATCGCGGCCGTCACCCCTCCCCCGGCCGGCACCGTCGCCATGACCGCCGGTGACCTCACCGCCGACCTCCAGGCCACCATCCCGGCGACGGCGCCGGAGACCACCCCGGCGGCCGCGGCCGCGCCCGCACCCGCCGCCACGGTGTAAGGAAAGAACAGCATGAAGATCGACTGGGCAGCTCTCGGCTCCGTGTTCGGCGTGAGCCTCTTGGCCACCGTCGCACTGGTGGGCCTGTTCACCCTCGGCATCCTCGGCCTCTCCAAGCAGGAGCAGGCGGCGGCGAGCGGTGACTCGGCCGTCCTCGCCCGCACCGGCGCGTACGCGGCCTTCGCGGTCTGCGCGGCGGCGATCACCTTCGGGATCTACCTGATCGTGACCTGACGTGTGAACGTCCGGCTCCGGGCCGGTCGCACCTTCACGGGTGCGGCCGGCCCTGCCGCGTTCTGTGGGGCGCAGCACACTCTCCGACCGCAGGTCAGCGGCGAGTTGACGGGCGTTCGCGGAGCGTGGTGGACTGCCGGGGCCATTTACGGCGGCAGGAGAGGAAGCCGGTGCGAATCCGGCGCGGTCCCGCCACTGTGAGTCCGGCCCCGGGCAGCCCCGAGGGCCGGATGAGTCAGGAACTCTCGTCGCCGGTCACGTCGAGCCAGGGCGCGGACCCTGAGTGAGGACATTCGCCATGCCCGGCTGCCTTCGCGCTGCCCCGGAAGCTCCGAAAGCCCCGGAAGCTCCCAGCTCATCGAGCACCCATGCGCGGTGACCGCGTCTTCGCGTACGGCGCGGCCGTCGGGCTCGCCGCCGACCTGCTTCTCGCCGACCCCCGCCGCGGGCACCCCGTGGCCGCCTTCGGGCGCACGGCCGCCCGCGTGGAGCGCGCGCTGTGGCGCGACGACCGCGCCTGGGGTGCGCTGCACGCCGCCGTGTGCGCCGGAGGCGCGGCCGGCGCGGCGGCGCTCGCGGCCCGCGCGGTCCGC